>NZ_JARJDD010000014.1:0-152552 GCF_029269935.1 Gordonia sp. N1V | reverse complement strand
AGCACCGGCGCAAGCGGTCTCGAGGCTCGCCGCACGCGGCTCGCACCTCGACCATAGGGAAGGGACGCTTGAGTATCGGCGGTGGAAGGGTTCGACCATCGGGGGAAGGGGCAAGCGTCGGGTGAGGGAACCGCGCAACGACCGGGGGAAGGGGTCAAGCGTCGGGTGATGGAACCGCTCGACCATCGGGGGGCGAACATACGAGGTGCCGGCTTCTGCGACGGTAGGATCGGCGCATGTCGAGAGTGCGCCTCAACGGTTCTACGACCCTGCACGACGGTGGTTTTCCGTACAGTTCGACGGTGTCGCCGGGGCCGTTGCTCTTCACGGCCGGGATCAGCCCATTGGATGAGAATGGTGCGGTGATCGCGCCCGATGATGTCGTTGCGCAGGTGCGAGCGTGCCTCGGGAACCTCGCGGCTGTGCTGGGCGAGCAGGGGGCGACGTTCGTTGACGTGGCCAAGCTGACAGTCTATGTGGCAGAACACCTTCAGGCGGATCTGTGTGTCGCATGGGAAGCGGTGAGCGCCGAGTTCGATGTGGTACCGCCGACGATGATGATGGGTGTATCGGTCCTGCCGTACGACGGGCAGGTGGTCGAGGTCGACGCGGTGGCCGCGCCGCCCCAGTCGTGAGCAGGCAGCGGCCATGAGCGTTGCGCGACCCCGCATCACCGATGCCCAACGCCGAAACCGGTTGCTGCGCAGACACTGCCTTGCAGAAGGGCATCACGCGGCATCGGTGGTCGACGCTGCCGCGGCCGTCGTCGGACTGCACGCGACGACGCCGTCGACGGTGTATCTCTCGGCGTGGGCACGGATCGACGGTTTTCGCACCGACACCATGGACGCGGCTCTCTACGGTGACCGCACGATGATCAAGCAACTGGCCATGCGCCGAACACTTTTCGTGTTCCCCGACGGCATCCTTCCCGACGCGGTCGGGGCGATCGGTGCGCGGGTTGCGGGTTCCGAGCGAACCAACATGCTGCGTGATCTTCGCCGCGCCGAGGACGTCGCCGATCCCGAAGAGTGGATCGATGACGCTCGTGCCGCGGTGCTCTCCGCGTTCGCCGACGGCACCACGATGACGTCGGCGGAACTGCGTGCTCGCGTGCCGGAATTCGATCGACAGGTCATCGTCAGCCCGGGCAAGTCATACGGCGGTCCGAGTCCGCTGATTCCGCGAGTTCTCAACATGTGCAGTGCTGCAGGAGAAGTCGTACGCGGTCCCAACAACGGGGGCTGGCACGTGTCGAGGCCGTCGTGGTCGGCGATGGACCGCTGGCTCGGTAGACCGCTCGACGTCCCCGATCCCGCCACCGCGCACACTGCACTCATCCGGCGATGGCTCGCGCGATTCGGTCCGGGTACCGAGACCGACCTCGTCTGGTGGCTGGGATCGACCAAACGCGATGTGCGACAGGCGCTGGCGTCGCTCGACGTCGTCGAGGTCGATCTCGACGACGGCTCCGTCGGATACGTCCTCGCCGACGATCTGCCCGGCGGCCCCGACGACGATCCGCTGCCGCCCGCAGCCCTCCTGTTGCCCGAACTCGACCCGACGACCATGGGTCACAAGGTGCGCGACTTCTATCTCGGCCCGCACGTCGACGCCATCTTCGATCGCAACGGCAACGGGGGTCAGACGGTGTGGTGGGACGGGCGGATCGTCGGCGGCTGGCATCGAGAGGCCGGCACACGGGTAGAGGTCCACCTCTTCGAGACGTTGCCCGCGGCGGCTCGTCGAGCCGTCGCCGCCCGCGCCGACGCCCTGTCCGAGTGGCTCGGTGAGATGCCCTTCCGGCCCGGCTACCCACCGCCCTACCTGCGCGAACTGCGGGCGCGATGAATTCCGGTGCCATCGCCGGTCAGTCTCTGGAGGTCCGCGCACCCACACCGCGCACACCCACACCCAGGAGGTTCCGATGACCGCACCGACCCACCCGGAAGCCGACCGCGGTCTACCGCCCGTTGCCGATGAGGCGACGTGGCGGGCCGCACTCGCCGACCTGCGCCGTCGCGAGAAAGCTGCTACCCGTGAGCTCGACGCCATTGCCGCGCAACGTCGCCGACTGCCGATGGTCGAGGTCGCCGACCACACGCTCACCGGCGCCGACGGCCCGACATCACTGTCGGAGATCTTCGCCGGCAGGTCACAATTGATCACCTACCACCACATGTGGAACGACGGCGCCGAGTACCAATGCCCCGGATGCACGGGATTCACCTCCCAATTCACCCGACTGGAATTCCTCGAGAACTATGACGCGCGCTTCGTGATCGTCACCAACGGTCCGATCGACGAGGCGTTGGCCTACAAGCGGCGAGTCGGTAACCAGATGGAGTGGTTCTCCGCCGCGGGCACCGAGTTCGGTGCCGAGATGGACGCCGCACCCGGAGCCGGCTTCGCGGTCAACGTGTTCATGCGCGACGGGGACCGTGTCTACCGCACCTGGCACACCAACGGCCGGGGCACCGAGCAGCTGAGCCACACCTTCGCATTGATCGACCTGCTCCCTTGGGGACGACAGGAGGTGTGGCAGGACTCCCCGGACGGCTGGCCGCAACGCCCCACCTACTCCGGATGGGCGGGTAGCGAGCAGATCGCCGACAGCTATGGAGAGGGCACGCGATGAGCGCCAACCGCACCCAGCCCGACACCGAGTCGATGACCGTCACGCGTCACGTCGACGCCTCTCCGGAGGCGGTCTTCGCCCTGCTGTGCAACCCGGTCCGACACCAGGAGACCGAACCGACGGACTGGGTGCGCGACGCCATCGACACCGCGCCGATCACCCGGGCCGGACAGATCTTCGCGGTCAACATGTTTCTCGAACAGGCCGGCGGGCACTACGTGATCCACAATCTGGTCGCCGCATACGAACCCGACCGGGTCATCGCGTGGCTGCCCGGGCAGCTCAACGACTCCGGCGACCACGAATCCGGCGGCTGGTGGTGGCGTTACGAGCTCACACCCGACGACGACGGCACCCTGGTGCGGCTCACCTATGACTGGACGAACACGCCGTCGGCCTTTCGCGGGCAGGTCGGCGGCATGCCGCCCTTCGGCCGCGGCTTTCTCGAGCAGTCTCTGGCCAGTCTCGACGCCGCGCTCTCCCGGACCTGAGCGATCGCCCGCAGTCTGCCCCATCGCCGCTGGTCAGGCCTCACAGAAAGCTCCCAGCCGGATGTCAGCCGCATGGCAGACTGAGGGCGGAAGGTGATACACGTGAGCGAAACGGGTCAGGGAGCGAAGGTCCTCGTCGTCGACGACGAGGCGAACATTCGTGAATTGCTATCAGTGTCATTGAAGTTCCAGGGCTACGAGGTGGAGACCGCCGCGGGCGGTCCCGAGGCCATCGACCGATGCCGCAACTTCAAACCCGACGTCCTCATCCTCGACGTGATGATGCCGGGGATGGACGGTTTCGGCCTGTTGCGGCGCCTACGCGCCGACGGGATCTCGGCGCCCGCGCTGTTCCTGTCGGCCAAGGATTCGGTCGAGGACAAGGTCAATGGACTCACCGTCGGCGGCGACGATTACGTCACCAAACCGTTCAGCCTCGAAGAGGTGGTGGCGCGGTTGCAGGTCCTGTTGCGGCGCAGCGGTTTCGACGAGCGGGCCAAGGAGGTCTCGCGCGTCACCTTCGCCGACCTCGAACTCGACGACGAGACCCACGAGGTGTGGAAGGCCGGCAAGCTGATCTCGTTGTCGCCGACCGAGTTCACCCTCCTGCGCTACTTCATGGTCAACGCGGGCACCGTGCTGTCCAAGCCACGCATCCTCGACCACGTCTGGAACTACGACTTCGGGGGCGAGGTCAACGTCGTCGAATCCTATGTCTCCTACCTGCGCCGCAAACTCGATAACGGTGTCACACCGCTGATCCACACCTTGCGTGGCGTCGGATATGTCATGCGGGAGCCGCGGTGAGCCCGAACCCACATGACGCGAACCCACATGACGCTGACCGGACCGATTGCGGCACGGTATCCCCATGAGCGTTCGCACCCGATCGGCGGCGCCGCCGGCCGACCCACCGGCAGGTGCCCCGGCAGCCCCGACGGTGACGAAGGCGGCAAAGATCCGCACACGTGGTGTTCCACTGCGTATTTCGCTGGTCGCGCTCACCATGGTGCTGGTGGCGTTCGGGTTGCTGGTGTCAGGAATCGCGGTGACCTCGGCGATGCGCTCGGATCTGCTCTCGCGCACCGATCAGGGTCTGGTGTCGGCGGTGGGGACCTGGGCCAAACCCCGCAACCCGGACATGGATCAAACGCAGGGCCCGCCCATCGGACCGCGCCGGCCACCATCGTCGTTTTTCGTGATGACCACCCTCAACTCCGGGCAGGTCATCTCCAACGCGAACGATTTCACCCACACCCCTGACCTCAGCGGGCTGCCCGATGGCAACGTCTCGCCGACGACGGTCGGGTCGCAGGACGGTGACGGCCCGCAGTGGCGTGTCATCAAACACATTGGCCCCGACGGGGTTTCCGTGGTGGCCGTGCCGCTCTCCGACGTGAACAAGACCCTGTCACGATTGATGTGGCTGCAGTTCGGCATCGGCGCGGCCGTGGTCGTGGTCCTCGGTGTGCTCAGCTATCTGGTGGTCCGATCGAGCCTGCGGCCACTGCGCCGAGTCGAGGAGACCGCCCACGCGATCGCCGCGGGCAACCTCAACATGCGGGTGGCCCCGGGCCCGCCCAACACCGAGGTCGGTAGCCTCTCCGCCTCGCTCAACACGATGCTCGGCCAGATCCAGCACGCCTTCGCCACGACGGCAGCCTCCGAACAGCAGGCCCGGCATTCCGAGGAGAAGATGCGGCGTTTTGTCGCCGACGCCAGCCACGAACTCCGCACCCCACTGACCTCGATCAAGGGGTTCGCCGAGCTCTATCGGCAGGGCGCGGTCGCCGACCCGGGCGATGCGATGCGCCGGATCGACGACGAGGCCGCCCGCATGAAGCTCCTCGTCGAAGACCTGCTGATGCTGGCACGGCTCGACGCCCACCGGCCCCTCAATTCCGAGCCGGTCGACATGCTGATGCTGGCCGCCGACACCGTGCAGGCCTCGCGTGCCGCCGCCCCCGACCGGGAGATCCGGCTGCAGGTGTCGCCGTCGGACGAACCGCCCGTCGTGCGCGGCGACTCGGCGCGGTTGGTGCAGGTCATCCGCAACCTCGTCAACAACGCCGTCGTCCACACCCCGCCGGAGGCGACGATCACCGTCGGCGTCGGCGTGCTCGACGGGGTCGGCGACGTGCTGGTCACCGTCACCGACACCGGTCAGGGCCTCACCCCCGACGAGCGCTCACACGTCTTCGAACGCTTCTATCGCGGCGACAGTTCGCGATCACGGGGCGAGGGCGGCGGCAGCGGACTGGGCTTGTCGATCGTGGCCGCGCTGGTCGACGCGCAAGGTGGCCGCGTCGGGGTCGACTCGACGCCGGGCGAGGGCGCCTGCTTCTGGGTGCGGCTGCCGCGACTCGCGGACTGACCACACCGTCACCCCCACGTCACCCGGAGTTCGCGGTCCCGTCGCCGTGGTGCGTGATTCTCACACCATGACCACACGATCTGCCGGCACCCCCACCCGACGCGAGTTGCTACGCGCGGCGACGATCGGTGCGCTGGTGCTGCCCACCGGCTCGGTGATGGCCGGCCGCGCGAGTGCCGCACCCACGTCACCGGGTCTGCTGCGTCCGCGCCCACGCCTGACCCACGGGGTGGCCGCGGGCGATCAGAGCGCGAGCGGCGCAGTGGTATGGGCACGCTCGGACTCGCCGGCCCGAATGATCGTGGAGACCTCGGCCACCGAAACCTTTCGCAACACAAGGACTTTCACTGGCCCGCTGCTGACCCCGCTGACCGACGGTACCGGCCGGGTGCGGGTCGCCGGACTCCCGCCGGGGCAGACCGTGCACTACCGGGTCCGCCTCGAAGGCCCCACCGGCGCGGTCGGTGAGCCGGTCACCGGCATGTTCCGCACCGCCCCGGTCACCGCCGGCGACGTGCACTTTCTCTGGTCGGGTGATGTCGTCGGGCAGGGCTGGGGAATCAACCCCGACATCGGGGGCCTCCCCGTCTTCGGGGTGATGGCCGACCGCGCACCGGATTTCTTCATCCACTCCGGCGACGCCATCTACGCCGACAACACCATCGACCCCACCCAGAAGCAGAACAACGGGCAGCTCTACCGCAACGTCACCACACCCGCCAAAGCGCATGTGGCACAAACCGTCGACGACTTCCGCGGCAACTACGCCTACAACCTGACCGACGGAAACTACCGGCGATTCGCCGCGAGCGTCGGCCAGCTCATCCAGTGGGATGACCACGAGGTACTCAACAATTGGTACCCGGGGGAAAACCTGACCGGCCAGAAACGAGACGGTTACACCCAGACCGACGTCAACACCCTGGCCCGCAACGCGCGGCAGGCCTGGCGCGAATGGCAGCCGGTCTCCGAGGCCACCGGAAACCGGTTGTACCGCAAGGTCTCCCACGGTCCGCTGCTCGACGTCTTCCTACTCGACATGCGCACCTACAAGGACCCGAATCCGGCCAACTGGTCGACCACCGACGACGGCGGCATCCTCGGTGCCGAACAGACGCGCTGGCTCATCGACTCGCTGCGATCGTCGAGGGCGACCTGGAAGGTGATCGCCAACGACCTGCCGATCAGCATCGTCGTTCCTGACGCGCTGTCCGATCCACGTCACGGTCCGAAGTCGATGGAGGCGGTGGCACAAGGAGATCCGGGCGCGCCCCGCGGGCGGGAGATCGCCTTCTCGAAGGTGTTATCGCAAACCAAGAACGTCACCGGCAAGGTGTTCCTGACCGCCGACGTCCACTACACCGCGGCCATCTCCTACGAGCCCGACCGCGCGTCCTTCCGCGATTTCTCCCCGTTCTGGGAGTTCGTCAGCGGACCCCTGCACGCCGGCGCGTTCCCGGTCAGCCCGCTCGACGCCACGTTCGGCCCGCGTTACGAGTACGTCCACGCCCCGCAGAAGGCCAACACCTCACCGGCGGAAGGCTTTCAGCACTTCGGGGAGGTCCGCATCGCCAAGGACACCAAGGTCCTCACCGTCGACCTCTGCGACTCACGCGGACAGGTGTTGTACACCAAGGAGTTGACGCCCTGACTCCGACGCGCGCCGACGAGCTGATCGGGTGCGCTCAGATCAGCCGGCGCAACCGCGCGAACTCGGTGACGTCGGCGCGGAAACGGTCGAGGGTGACCAAGGTGTACATGCCGTCGATCTGTCGGTCCACCCATAGCTGGTGGATGCGTCGCAGATCGGCCTGGCGGGACTTCCAGCCGATCCCGTCGATCACCGCGAGGACCAGCTGCCGCGGCAACCGCACCTCGGCCATCTCCTCGATCTCCCGGACCGCGTCGGTGAGTTTGGAGCCGGTCGAATCGAAACCCTTTGCCGCGACCACGATGTCGGGTGCGTTCGGGTCGCCGACGATCAGATCGGCCGGTGCGGTGCGTCCGTTGCGGCCGGAGAACCGGGAGCGGGTCACGTAGTCGAGGCCCAGATCGCGGGCGATGTCCTCGATGTGGTCCTCGATGCGGCGGCCCGACGCACCCGCGCGTGTTGCGGTCAATCGGGTGCCGGCGCGGGCGACGAGGATGTCGGCGAAGGTGTAGGTGCGGTCCATCTGGGCGGTGAGCATGCGCACCAGGTCGAACTCCTCGTCGAGCCACGTGATCAACTCGACGGGCCGCTGCCGTGCCAGACCGTGCCACCCGGAGGTGTCGAACCGGTCGCGCAGAACGTTTTTCAGCTTCTCCTGCGACAGCCCGATGGCCAGACCCAGCACCGGGACATCACCGGGATTCTCCCGTACCCACGCCGCGAGACCGGCGACGTCGGTGACCATCAGCTCACCGAGTCCGGCGGTGGCTGCCGCGATGTGCTCGGCCTCGGGTGTCGACGCCGTCGGGTCGACGTGAGAGGTCAAGCGTCCCAGCGTCTTCAGGTACTCGTCGAAGTCGGGCGCGTGGGCCATCGGCTCGGTGGTCCCGCTCAGTCCCGACCGATGAACAAGAACTCGCTGACGTCACGCCGCGCCGCCGCGGCATGGGTGCCGAAGCTGTACTTGTGGTCGATCGCGATGACCTCTACATGTGGCTTGACCTTGCCGAGTAGATCGACGATGCGATCGGGGCCGGGGAGTGCGTTGGACGAGTACGACAGCACGATCGCGCCGGCATCGGTGAAGTGGTCGAAGGTCCGCACCAACGCGTCGTCGATGGAGTGTTTGTAGGCGAACGGGGTGTACCGCTTGGGCAGCTTCTTGGTCTTGGTGTTCTCCATGATGGTCATGCCCTGCCAGTAGGCCGACAGCCCTTCGAGGAAGTGGTAGCGCTTGATGTAGTCGTTGTCGTCGGTCGGCGGGGCGTACGGCGGATCGAGGTACACCAGGTCCGGCGCACCCCCGAGGACTCCGGTGGCGTCGAGATCGAAGACGTCGCCGCACGAACTGTGATGCCGTGAGCCATTGCTGAACACGGTCGCGTTGTAGTCGGCCGCGGCCCGCAGCCGGAAGTGGTCGCGCAGCGTCATCTGCAGATCACGGCGTCCGTCGGCATATCGGCTGGAATCGGTGAAGGTGAACACCCCGCGCGGTTGCTTGCGCGCCGCGGACAACACCAGCGCCGAGATCGCCAGATCCCGCCGATAGCCCCGCAGTCGGTCGATGTGCGACCACGCCGAATCCAGGAACGCGCGATCGGCCGCGTCGAAGTACAGCCCGTCGAAGGTAGAGGAGATGAAATCCCGGTCGTCGGCGGGCGGACCGCAGATCTCCTCGATGAGGTCGGCCTCGAGCCGCACCGACGAGTTGACCACGGTGGCGCGGGTGATGACGTGCGGGAAGTTGAGGAAATCGTTGGTGGCCACCGTGAATCCCTGCGCCTTGAGCAGGTAGGACACGACGCCCGACCCGGAGAACGCATCGACGGCGGTGCTGCCGCCGATCTCGGCGAAGGTGCGCTCGAGATGTGGCAGCAGACGGTACTTGGAGCCCATGTACCGCAACCGCGGAAAGCGCTGCGCGGCGGCGACGATGTCGGTGGAGGCGACACGTCGAGACGATGCGGTGGGGGACTCGGCGCGACTCACAGCAGCAAGGATGTCACGGGCCCCCGACAGTGTGTCGCCAACACGGCGGTTGGCCGACACGGCGGTGAACATCTTGGCTGCGCCCGGGCCCCCGCGGCCGGGCCGCACCCTAGACTGAGGTGCATGTCGTCGGTTTTCACGAAGATCATCAACGGAGAGCTACCCGGTCGATTCGTCTGGCAGGACGGACAAGCCGTGGCGTTCCTGACCATCGAGCCGGTCACCCCCGGGCACCTGCTGGTGGTACCCCGCAAAGAGGTCGATCACTGGGAGCAGATGGACACCGCCTCCTTCACCCATCTCACCGACGTCGCGCAGAAGGTCGGGCGTGCGGTCAAGGAGGCGTTCGACGCTCCGCGGATGGGACTGCTGATCGCCGGCCTCGAGGTGCCGCACGTGCACATCCACGTCTTCCCGGCGCTGAGCATGGAGACCTTCGACCTGTCCAACGCCCGCAAGGACATCACCCCCGCAGAACTCGACGCCGATGCCGAGAAGATCCGGGACGCGCTGCGTTCGACGGGCTACAGCGAGTACGTGAACGACTGACACGCGTGCCCGGACCCTCTCACGGGTTCCGGGTCACTGGGCTCCGGCGTCGGCACCCCCGTCCGAGGTCGAGCTCTGTGTTGCCATCTTGTAGGTCATGTACGCCGCGCCTGCCAAGCACGCGCCGATGATGAGTCCCGCTGCTGCTCCCATGGTGTTCTCCTTGTCGGTCGGCCCACCTCCGGTGGGCCGGTGGATGTCCTGGAGTGGACCCACTCACCATCGCCGGACGGCGCCCGCGGCGAACGCGTAGCGCACTACCCGAATTGCCGGACTCCACCGATCAGTCGACAGGTAATCGCGCCGCCCCCTCACACCGTCCGATGGATCAGCAGTGGCAGCACCGTGGTCGCGCCCGCATCGCGTAAAGCGCTCGCGGCCAATGTGATCGGCCAACCCGACCGGGACTCGTCGACGACCAGCAGCACCGCCCGGCCCGCCACCTCGGCCGGTGGCTCGCCGAGCCGGGCCTGCCAGAACGCGGCCTCGGTGGCACCGGGAGCGTCCCGGGGTGGCCCGTCTCCCATCTGTACGGGCATCGCAACGCCCTCACGTTTGCCGACCGAGCACAGGTGCGCGGCGAGATCGGTGGCCAGGGTGGTGCCGGTCAGACGCAGCGAACAGATGAGATCCGGCCGGATACCGGACTCGCGTCCCCACGCCGACAGCGTCGCCACCGCCGCATCGCCGAGGTCGGCGAGCGCCTGCGCATCGTGATCGCGTGCGGCAGAGAGCAACTCCGACCACTCCGGTGCGTCGGCGTGCGCGAGTACCCGGCCGGGTTCGGCCAGACGTGTGGCGGGAATCCGGCCGCGGCCGACCTCACCGCCCGGCCACATCTTGCGGGGCTCGAGGACCTGTGCGGCCCGCCGTAGCGAGACCGTCACCGAGCGGACCACCGCCGGATCGACGGCGTCGTCGAGTGGCTCGGTGAGGTGGCCGAGACATACCGAACAACGGCCGCACGCCCCGGCGTCCGGGTCGTCGAGCGACTCGGTGAGCAGCTGCATCAGGCAGCGTCGCGAGGAGATGTAGTCGCGCATGATGTCGGCCTCGCGGCGGCGGACCGCGAGCACACCGTCGTAGTGCGCGGCGTCGAAAGACCACGGCCGACCGGTCGTCGACCAGCCGTCGGAGCCGCGTTCGGTGGCGCCGTCGACGGCGAGTTGCTTGAGCATCAACTCGATTCGGCCCCGCCGTACACCCGTTTGCGCCTCGAGTGCGACAACGCTCATCGGCTCGTCGGCCTCGCCGAGCACGTCGAGGACCACCTGCATGCGCTTGGGGTCGGGGATGGTCGCGGTGGCGAAATGCTCCCAGATCGCGTCGTCGGTGGCCGAGGCGAGCAGCATCACCACGGCCTCGTCGAGCGCACGCCCGGCGCGACCGACCTGCTGGTAGTAGGAAACCGGCGACGGCGGTGACCCGACGTGCACCACGAAACCGAGGTCGGGTTTGTCGTAACCCATGCCCAGCGCCGAGGTGGCCACGAGTGCCTTGACGTCGTTGCGCAGCAACGCGTCCTCGAGCTGATGGCGGTGATCGGCGTCGAGCTGTCCGGTGTAGGCGGCGACCGGGAAGTCGTCACCATGGACCGCTCGGATCGCGCCGACGAGCCGGTCGGCATCGGCGACGGTGAGGACGTAGACGATCCCCGACCCCGGCAACTCCGGGAGATGCTGTGCCACCCACGCGTACCGCTGGATGGGGGAGAGGCCGTCGATCACATTCAGGTGCAGCGACTTTCGTGCCAGCGAACCGCGCAGCACCAAGGTCTGTGTACCGGCGCCACCACCTGCGCTCAACTGCGCCGCGACGTCGGCGGTGACCCGCTCGTTGGCGGTGGCCGTGGTCGCCAGCACCGGCGTGTCCGGGTTGAGCGTCCGCAGGACATCGGCGACGCGCCGATAGTCCGGCCGGAAATCGTGCCCCCAGTCGGAGATCGCATGCGCCTCGTCAATGACGAGAAGGCCCAGCCGCCCGGCCATCGCGTCGAGCACGCGACGCCCGAACCCCGGATTGGCCAGCCGCTCCGGTGACACCAACAGCACATCGAGATCGTCGGCGCGCAATGACGCCTCGATCTCGCTCCACTCCGACACATTCGACGAGTTCAGCGTCGCCGCGCGCAGACCGGCCCGCTCGGCCGCCGACACCTGATCGCGCATCAACGACAACAGCGGCGAGACGATCAGCGTCGCGCCGTGCCGACGCTGCCGCAGGATGGCCGTCGCCGCCCAGTACACCGCGGACTTGCCCCATCCGGTGGCCTGCACGACCAGCACCCGCGCGGCCGCAACCGTGGTCAGCCCCGCGATCGCCTCGAGCTGATCATCGCGCAGCGCGGCGCCCGGCCCGGCGAGGCTGGTGATGACCGCTTGCGCGGCCGCGAGATCCGGCGAGTTCAGTGTCTGGGTGCCCGACATGGGCCCAATCTATCGTCCTGCGCCGACAACGCCCTGACCTGCGCAGATCAGGCATCGCGGGCGCGGTGGGCAGGAGGTGTCAGCTCACAGGTAACTGGCAGGTCGAGCGCAGAGTGGGGTCAGCCGGGGCCGCGAAGCTTATGGGCATGACGACAGAAGCGATCCCGCAGGCCGCCGCCCCGATCATGGTGGTCGCCGACAGCTCCGCCGCTGCCCCCGTCCTCGACATCGTCGTTCCCGTGTACAACGAGGAGAACGACATCGCCCGATGCCTGCAGCGGCTGCACGAACACCTCCGTACGAACGTGCCGTTCTCGGCGCGAATCACCGTTGCCGACAACGCGAGCACCGACTCCACGGTCGCCATCGCCGCGGGCATCGCCGACGAGCTCGACGGCATCCGCGTCGCCCACCTCGACGAGAAGGGACGCGGCCGCGCACTCAAGGCCGTGTGGTCGCGCAGCGACGCCCAGATCGTCGCCTACTGCGATGTCGATCTGTCCACCGATCTCAACGCGCTGATGCCGCTGATCGCCCCGCTGATCTCGGGCCACTCCGACGTCGCGATCGGCACCCGGTTGTCGAAGGACTCGCGGGTCGTGCGTGGGCCGAAGCGCGAGTTCATCTCCCGCTCGTACAACCTGATCCTGCGAACCACCATGCGCGCCAAGTTCTCCGACGCCCAGTGCGGCTTCAAGGCGATGCGCACCGACATCGGCCGCCAGGTGCTGCCCTACATCGAGGACACCGGCTGGTTCTTCGACACCGAGCTGCTCGTCATCGCCGAACGCATCGGGTTGCGGATCGCCGAGGTTCCGGTCGACTGGGTCGACGACCCCAACAGCACCGTCGACATCGTCTCCACCGCGGTCGAGGATCTCAAGGGCTGCGCGCGGGTCGGCTATGCGCTCACCTCCGGCAAGCTACCGATCGCCGACCTGCGCACCACGGTCGGCCGCGAACGTGCGCCTGGCCCGGCGATCGCGGGTGTGCCGCACGGCATGGTCGGCCAACTCGTGCGGTTCTGCGTCGTCGGCGTCATCTGCACGATCGCCTACGCCGTCCTCTACCTGCTGTTGCACTCCTTCCTGGGTGCGCAGGTGTCCAACTTCGTGGCGCTGGCGGTGACCGCCGTCCTCAACACCGCTGCCAACCGGCGTTTCAGCTTCGGTGTGCAGGGGCGTGAGGATGCGGTCAAGCACCAGTTCTTCGGATTCGGGGTGTTCCTGTTCGGCTGGGCGGTGACCGCGCTGTCGCTGTTCGGTCTCGACCACTTCGCCCCCGGCGCGGGCAAGCACGTCGAGTTGCTGGTGCTCGTGATCGCCAACCTGGTCGCTACCGCCACCCGATTCGTCGGACTACGGTGGGTGTTCCGCTCGCATCTGCAGCGCCGCCCGGCCGCCGAGACCGCGCAGCCCTGAGGCCTGCGGGCAACCACAGAACCGCGCATCAGAACCGCCCGCGCAGCGGGCCCGGTGAAAGAGACCATGAGCGAACCCGACAAATCCTCGATCCCCGAGAATTCGCCCCCGACCAGCACCAACCCAGTTACGGCCCCGGATGAGAACTCCCGGGGCCGTAGCCCTGTCTCGGTACCCGCCGATCCGCCGGCGGTGTGGAAATGGTCGACGCTCGCCGCACTGATCGTGGTGACCGCGATCATCGACCTCTGGCACCTGTCGCTCAACGGGTGGGCCAACTCCTTCTACTCGGCGGCCATCCAGGCCGGCTCGCAATCGTGGAAGGCGTGGTTCTTCGGTTCGTCGGACATGGCGAACTCCATCACCGTTGACAAACCTCCTGCCTCGCTGTGGATTCCGGCGATCTCGGTCCGTATCTTCGGGCTCAATTCGTGGGCGATCCTGGTGCCCAACGCGTTGATGGGTGTGGCGTCGGTGGTGCTGCTGTACTGGATCACCCGCCGCTACCTCGGGCACTGGGCGGGCATCCTCGCCGGCGGCGTGCTGGCGTTGACGCCGGTCGCGGCGATGATGTTTCGTTTCAACAATCCCGAGGCGCTGCTCATCCTGCTGATGGTCGCCGCGGTCTGGGCGTGTCTGCGGGCGGTCGAGGATGGTCGGCTGCGGTGGATGATCCTGGTCGGTGTCTTCGTCGGATTCGGCTTCCTCACCAAGCAACTCCAGGTCATGCTGATCGTGCCGCCGCTGGCCCTGACCTACCTCGCATTCGGGCCCCACGGGTGGGTCAAACGTGTCGGGCATCTGGTGGCTGCGCTGGCCGCACTCGTCGTCAGCGCGGGCTGGTGGATTCTCACCGTCGAGCTGTGGCCGGCGTCGTCGCGGCCCTGGATCGGCGGTTCGCAGAACAACTCAATTCTCGAACTCACGTTGGGCTACAACGGTTTCGGCAGGCTCTCCGGCGACGAGACCGGCAGCGTCATGCCCGGCGGCGGACGCGGATACGACCGCGGCGCCTTCGGCGGCATGGGCTTTCCCGGCGACTTCGGCGGACCCGGTGGCCCCGGCGGTCGCGGCGGCATGTGGGGCGAAACCGGGATCTGGCGGATGTTCCAACCCGCCCAAGGCGGACAGATCGCCTGGCTCATACCGAGCGCGCTGATCCTGGGTGTCGGTGCGCTGGTGATCATCGGCCGCTACCGCAGCGCCGCGCACCGACCTGCGTCGCGCCTACCTCTCGGTGTGGGGGCTGTGGCTGGTCATCACGATGGCGGTCTTCAGCTTCATGGCGGGCATCTTCCACAGCTACTACACCGCAGCGCTCGCGCCCGCGGTGGCGGCGTTTCTCGCCGGCGGTGCGGCCGTGGCCTGGCGGGCGCGCGAGCAGCTGTGGGTGCGCATACTGCTCGCCGTCGCGGTGTGGTTCGGCGCGATCTGGG
The DNA here is from genome assembly GCF_029269935.1 of Gordonia sp. N1V. Lineage (NCBI taxonomy): Bacteria > Bacillati > Actinomycetota > Actinomycetes > Mycobacteriales > Gordoniaceae > Gordonia > Gordonia sp. N1V. The sequence goes on along the minus strand of NZ_JARJDD010000014.1, from coordinate 137,577 downwards.
CGTTCGTGTTACTCGGGCGCTCACCGGATTTCGTGCCGTGGCTGCGCTGGATCGTTCTGTTCGTCGGAGTGGTCGGCGGTGCGGTGATGCTCCTCGCGCACCGTGTCTACCTCTCGGCGCTGGCCCTGGTGCTGGCCCTCGTCGCGGGCCTGGCCGGTCCGCTGGCGTACACGATCGACACCATCACCACCGCCAAGCAGGGCTCGATCATCAGCGCGGGACCGCGCGTCGAGGGTGACGGACCCGGTGGATTCGGCGGTCCCGGCCGCGGCAACCGGCGCCCGCAGATGCCCGGCGGCATGGGACGGTTCCCCGGCATGGGTCAGATGCCCGGCGGATTCGGCGGATTCGGCGGGCGCACCGGCGCCTACGGCGGTATGGGTGGCATGGGCGGTCCGGCCGGTGGACTGCTGATGGGCTCGACGCCCAGCGCCGAGATGGTCGCGACGCTGCGCAGCAACGCCGACGATTTCACCTGGGTCGCCGCAGCCATCGGGTCCAACACGGCGTCGGGATATCAACTCGAATCGGGCTACTCGGTGATGCCGATCGGTGGCTTCAACGGCACCGACCCGTCGCCGACACTCGCGCAGTTCCAGAAGCTGGTGGAGCAGAAGAAGATCCACTACTTCATCGGTGGCGGCATGATGATGGGTGGGCGGTCGGACGGCCCGTCGGCCCAGATCACCGAGTGGGTGGAGGGTCATTTCACCAAGTTGACGATCGACAATGTCACCTTGTATGACCTGACGTCACCGACCTGATCCGTTAGGGTGCCCTGGTGACTTCACGGATCGGGCATCGGCTCGCACGGATGACCGGCCGCGATCCGCACCAACCGGGGCGGGCTGCGACCAGTCTGGAATTGTTCTACGACCTCGTCTTCGTGGTGGTGTTCTCCGTCGCGGGCACTCAGATGGCGCATTACCTGGCCGAGGGTCATTACCAAACAGCGGTGTTCGGCTACGTGCTGTGCACCTTCGCCGCGATCTGGGCGTGGATCAACTTCAGCTGGTTTGCCTCTGCCTTCGACACCGACGATTGGTTCTTCCGTGGTGTCGTGCTGATCCAGATGATCGGTGTGGCCATCCTGGCCCTGGGCGTTGCACCGGTGTTCAGCTCGATCGAACACCACGAACACGTCGACATCCGGGTCCTCGTCATCGGCTACGTGGTGATGCGCGTCGGGCTGCTCACGCAATGGATCCGGGCAGGTCTGCAGAGCGCGGAGTACCGCAAGACATGCTTCACCTATGCCGCAGCGGTCCTCGTGGCGCAGGTGGCGTGGGTGATCGTCGCGATCGTCGACCTCGCCCTGTGGCCCACCATCATCGCGATCGCCGTCTGCGCGTTCATCGAGCTCCTCGGTCCGATCGTGGCCGAGAATTTCGTCAAACCCACACCCTGGCACCCGCACCACATCGCCGAGCGGTACTCGCTGTTGACGATCATCACCCTCGGTGAGGGCGTGGTCGGCACCGTTGCGGTGATGCAGGCGGCCGTGGAAGCACAGGGTTGGTCGGTCCAGACCGCGGTCTTCGGGGTCGCCGCGATCGTCGTCACCTTCGCGATGTGGTGGATCTACTTCGTCATCCCGGTCGGCGACCGACTGCATGCTCGCCCCGACAAGTGCTTCCCCTGGGGCTACGGGCACATCATCATCTTCATGGCGGCCGCGGCCACCGGCGCGGGCCTGGAGGTCGCCGCATTGTGGACCGAACACGAGGCCACGATCAGCCCCGGCGTCGTCGTTGCGACCGTGGCGGTACCCCTGGGTATCTACTGTCTCAGCATGCTCACCATGTACGACTACCTGTTGCCGTTCGATCCGGTGACCCTGCTGTGCGGGGCCGGGACGATCGCCTTCATCGTCGGCGGGGTCTGGGCCGCCGACGCGGGGCTGTCCCTGTCGGCGGCGGTGGTGCTGGTGGCGTGTGCGCCGCTGTTCATCGTGGTGGTCGACGAGATCTTCGGGACGACGCGACGCGCCAACACCCTCGGTGTGCCCGAGGACGCGCCCACCCGGCATCCGGACTGCCCGATCGATCTCACCGACCGGTGACGGCCGGTGGCCGAGAATCCCGCGCGGACCGGCCGGGTCCCGACGAATTAGAGTCATGCACGTGCGCGTACTCGTGATCGGCTCGGGCGGCCGCGAACATGCCCTGCTCCTCGGACTCGCCGACGACCCGTCGGTCACCGAACTCCACGTCGCGCCCGGAAACGCCGGCACCGCGGCGATCGCCACCAACCACGGCGTCGACGTCGCCTCGGCCGACGAGGTGGTCGCCCTGGCGCGGACCGTCGCCGCCGACCTCGTCGTCATCGGCCCGGAGGTGCCGCTGGTGCTCGGCGTCGCGGACGCCTTGCGCGCGGCCGGTTTTGCCACGTTCGGCCCCAGTGCCGACGCCGCCCGCATCGAGGGGTCCAAGGCGTTCGCCAAGGACGTGATGGCCGCGGCCGGGGTGCGCACCGCCCACGCCGAGGTCGTCGACAACCCGGCGAATCTCGACGCCGCGCTCGATCGCTTCGGGCCGACCTGGGTGGTCAAGGACGACGGACTGGCCGCCGGCAAGGGCGTCGTGGTGACCACCGACCGGGCCGCGGCGCGTGATCACGCCGCCGAATGCCTGGAGAGCGGTCACCCGGTGCTGCTGGAGAGCTTCCTCGACGGCCCCGAGGTTTCGCTGTTCTGCCTGGTCGACGGGGAGACCGTGGTACCACTGATCCCCGCCCAGGACCACAAGCGCGTCGGCGACGGCGACGCCGGCCCCAACACCGGTGGCATGGGCGCCTATACGCCGTTGCCGTGGTTGCCCGAAGAGGTCACCGCCCGGATCGTCACCGAGGTCGTCGAGCCCGTCGCCGCCGAGATGGTGCGGCGGGGTTGCCCGTTCAGCGGGCTGCTGTATGCGGGGCTCGCGATCGGCGAGCAGGGGCCTGCGGTGGTCGAATTCAACTGCCGCTTCGGTGACCCGGAGACCCAGGCGGTGCTCGCCCTGCTGAAATCCCCTCTGGGACAAGCGCTCAACGCGACGGCGACCGGCACTCTGGCCGACCTGCCGCCGCTCGAATGGGCCGACGGTGCCGCCGTGGTGGTGGTGATCGCCGCCGAGAACTATCCGGCGAGCCCGCGAACCGGTGACGTGATCACCGGCGCCGAGGGACCCGGTGTGCTGCACGCGGGTACCAAACGCGACGCGGAGGGCAACATCGTCTCCGCGGGTGGACGAGTCCTCGGGATCGTCGGGGTGGGCGAGGATCTCGCAGCGGCACGCGCGCAGGCCTACGAGCGGGTCGCCGGTGTCAAACTCCCCGGCTCGCATCATCGCACCGACATCGGCTTGGCAGCGCTGGAAGGCCGGATCTCCCTGTAGCCCGTCTCCCTTGAACCCTGTCTTCCGGTAGCTGTTGTCCGCCAATGGTTGTTGAGGGGTCACGCCTGCAGGCTGCGGCCGAGGAACTCGATCTGCTCGGGTAGGACGTCGCGCCAGTAGCGGTTGTCGTGGCCACCGGGACCGCTGGTGAACGCCGCGGGCGGATGCAGTCCGGCCGCCCACTGACGCGTGTAGGTGAAGAACTGATCGCTGGAGCCGACCGCGATCATCAGCGGGATCCGCCGGAACGCGTCCTGCTGGCCGAACAGTGAATTCTGTTGGTAATCGGCATAATCGTCGAAGGCGCGGGTCGGGAAGGTGCGTGGATCGGCCCACAGTGCCGGTGAGCTGACCGCGATCGCCGCGACCCGGGGGGCGCCCAGGGTCGCACCGATCCGCAGCGCCCCGTAGCCGCCCATCGACCAGCCGTAGAGGCCGATGCGGTCGGTGGACACGTTCAGATCCGGGTGGGCGGAGAGCATCGGGATGAACTCGTCGATCACCATGGCTGCGCCGTCGGTGCCGTCGGCGCGGCGGTGCCAGTAGTTGCGCGCCCCGTCGACCGCCGCGATGGCGAACGGTGCGTTGCCGGCGTCGACGTAGGCCTGTAGTGCGGTGTGCATCGCCAATGGTGAGGTGAAGATCGTCATCTCGTCGGTGCGCAACGCGTGCAGCACCACGACGACCGGCAGCGTCCCGCTCACGCCCGCCGGACGGGCCACCACCCAATCGGTGTCGCGACCGAGCATGTGGGACGAGGTGAAGCTGCCGGTGACCAGGGCCGGGCCGGCGCCGACCGACGGCGTCGAGGGGATCGTCGAGGATGGCGATCCCAGCAGATCGTCCGCGGGTGGGAGTGCGGCGCGGTTGTTCTCCAGCGCCACGGTGTCCTCGGCGCACGCCGCCAGCCCGAGGGCGAGTGCGCCGAGCCCGCCGCCGAGCACGCCGCGCCGCGACAGGCGGATCGGGGCGGATCGGTCGCGGCTCATCGCCGACAACGATAGTGGGGCCGTGACCCGCTCAGCGCCGGCGACCGAACAATCCGCGACGCGGGGCGTCGGGATGACCGGGGCACCATTGCGCCGCGGGCACCGAGGCCTTCACCTGCGCGACATGCCGGCCGCATCCCGACCAGGTGGTCTTGCCGCAATCGCGGCACCGGACTGCGTGACACATCAGGCGACCTCCGCCAGGTTCGGTGGTCCGGACCGCGGTCGCTCGACCTGTGCGAACGCCGCCGTCCCGGCGAGGGTGGTCAGTGCGTCGAACAGCCGATCGGCTTCGTCGCGGCCGGGAATCCCGGTGAGTACGGGACCGAAGTAGGCTCGTCCACCGAAGACGGTGATCGGACTGCCGCCGGTGCCGCCGAGCGCCTCCTGGCTGGCCCGATGGGCGCGGCGGACCGCATCGTCCCAGACGGGATCATCCATGACGGCAACCAGATCGGCGGGCAGTGCGCACTCCCGGAGTGCCTCGCTCACCAGGCTCGCCGACAGCGCGCGCCCCTCGCTGTGCAGTCGACGACCGAGCGCGAAGTACAACTCGCGCATCGCCTCGTCTCCGGCGGCGGCGAGAAGCCGACCCGTCCGGCGCGAGACGGTCATCCGCTCGGCGTGGGCGCCGCCGACCTCGCGGTCCTCGTTGAGGACGGCCAGACTCATCGGACGCCAGGTGGCGTGTACGCCCCGACGCTCGGCCACGCCGGCCAACCACCGGGACGCGGCCCAGGCGAACGGGCATGCGGGATCGACGTAGATCTCGACGACACCGGCATCGGTTGTGGGCGAGGCATTCATGAGTGCACCGTGTTGCTCAGTGCGTCGATGGCCGCGCGGAGTTTCGTGGTGGCGGTCGCGGCGACGTCGGGGAGCCCGGGGGCGTCCGCGACGGCGACCATGAGGTCGGGATTCATCGCCTCGACGATGATCGAACCCGCGCGCGAGGTGTCCTCGCGGACCACCACATTGCACGGCAGCAGCAGACCGATCTGCCGGTCGACGCCGAGTGCGGCGTGCGCGAGCGGCGGATTGCAGGCGCCGAGAATCAGGTAACGTTCCATGTCCTCGCCGAGTTTGGCCTTCAGTGTCGCGGTCACGTCGATCTCGGTGAGCACGCCGAATCCTTGTTCCGACAGTGCTTCTCGGGTGCGCGTCACCGCCTCGTCGAAGCTCGTGTCGGGCAGTGTGGTGGTGATGGCCAGATCCATCGGGATTCCTTTCTCTCGTCCTCGTGGCTCGTGCGACCCGACTCGTGGTCAGGCGAGTGCGAGGAACAGCTTTTCCAGTTGATCGGTGGTCATGGGTTCGCCGGTGGGTTCGTCGCCGGCGATGCATTCACGCAGACCGGTGGCGACGATCTTGAAACCCGCCCGGTCGAGTGCCTTGGACACCGCGGCCAGCTGTGTGACCACGTCCTTGCAGTCGCGGCCCTGTTCGATCATCGCGATGACACCGGCGAGTTGGCCGTGCGCCCTGCGGAGTCGGTTGAGCACGACCGCGATTGCTTCTTCGTCGCCGACCATGTGGGTTCCCTTCGCTGTGGATGTGCCGACACCCATGATACCCCTCGGGGTATACCTCGGAGGAGGCGTCAATGGCCGAATGAGATCGCCGGCAGCAGCCGATCGAGCCATCGGGGCGTCCACCAGGCCCCGTGGCCGGTGATCCGCAGGAGTACCGGAAGCAGCACGAGGCGGATCAGTGTGGCATCGAGCAGGACTGCGACGCCCAGGATGATGCCCATCTCCTTGGGTGGAAGTGGTTGGGCCAGTGCGAAGGTGAAGAACACCGCCACCATCACCGCGGCGGCCGCGAAGATGATGCGACCGGAGTAGGCGAGTCCGTCGACCTGCGCGGTCCGCGGATCACCCGTGCGCTCGTAGTGCTCCTTGGCGGTCGCCAAAAGGAAGACGGTGTAGTCCATCGCGATCGCGAAGATCATCGCGAAGAAGAACACCGGACCCCAGCCGTCGAGGAAGCCCTGCGGGGCGAAGCCGAGCAGACCCGAACCGTGCCCGTCCTGGAAGATCAGCGTGGCGACGCCGAAGGCCGCGCCCGTCGACAGCAAGCTGACCAGGGTTCCCAGCAACGCGATCACCGGGGCTCGCAATGCGACCAGCAGAAGCAGGAAGCCCAGTGACAGGATGACCGCAACGATCACCGGGAACCACGTGTTCAGCGCGTCCTGTAGATCGAGGTTCTCCGCCGCGGCGCCACCGACGAGGGCGCCCGCAGGAACCCGGTCACGCAGATCGGTGAGTATGCCGTCCATTTCCGGTGCGGACGGATCAACCGACGGAATCGCTTGCAGCATAGAATATCCCGAGTTGTCCGATGCGGCCTGGGCCGGCGTGACCATGGCGATGCCGGGCGTCTGTGCGGCTGCGGTGGCCGTTGCCGGAGCGTCCGGGGTGGGAACAATGATCTGCAGTGCCCCGGGGGCGCCGGGACCCATGTTGTCGGCGACGATCTGGTAGCCCTGGCGGACCGGCGCGTCCGCGGGGACCACGGTGATCGACGGCATCGCCACCTTCAATCCCAGCACCGGCAGAGCCAACAGGACCAGGATGGCGAGCGAGACGACGGCGAACGGCCACGGGTGACGATGCAGCAGCTCCCCCCAGCGCCCGAAACGGTGCGATCGGTGCTCCTGCTTCTTCGCCCACGGCAGCGAGCCGGCGTTGACCTTGGTGCCGAGGGCCGACAGCACCGACGGCAGCAGGGTCATGGTGGCCGCGAGGACGAAGACGACGGCGAGCATGATCCCGACGGCCATCGTGCGCACCGCGGGTGCCGGGACCATCAGCACCGCAGACAAACTCACCAGCACCGTCAGACCCGAGAGCAGCACTGCCTTGCCCGCGGTCTCCATGGTCTCGGCAACCGCGTGTTCGGGTGTCTCGCGCAGCGCCATCGCCGCGCGAAAGCGCGACACCATGAACAGGGCGTAGTCGATACCGAGCGCGAGGGCGAACATCATCGCGAAGTTCATGGCCCACACCGAGATCGGGGTGACGGTGTTCAGCAGCACCAGGCCACCGGCCGAGGCGACGAGTCCAGCGATGGTCAGCAGCAAGGGGAGCCCCGCGGCCACCAGAGAACCGAAGGCGATCACCATGATCGCCAGCGTGATCGGCCAGGAGAACATCTCGGCCTTGATCATCGCCTCGTGATTGGCCTTGTTGAAATCGCTCCACAGTGCCGAGGCGCCCGTCGGATACACCTGGATCCCGTTGCCTGACAAGCCGGTCAACGCGGCCTTGTGATCATCGACCGCCTTGACCATCGCGTCGGTGTCGGCAGCGGCGCCGATGATGACGATCGCGGTGTGGCCGTCGCGGCTGACGGTCATTCCCGGTGTCGGGGCGATGACCGGACCGAAGCGCGGGTCGCTGCGCGCGATCCCGGTGATCTCGGCGATCACGTGCCCGACCGCCGGGTCGGTGACCTGGTGGTCGTCAGAGTGGATCACCACCTGGACCGCGGCCGACGAGTTGCCGCCGAAGTGCTGTTGTGCGAGCTCGCGGACCTGCACCGACTCCGATCCGTTGGCTTGCCATCCGGCGCCGGCCAGGGAACCGAAGACACTCGGCGCGGCTGTGCCGAGGCCGATGATCAGCAGGAACCAGATGCCGAACACCCACCGGCGGTGCGTCGCGGTCCAGACCCCGAGCCGTCCCATCGGGCCGGGCCGGGTGTCGTCTGCTGCCGCGGGCGCTGGTTCGTCGGCAACGGTGGTGGAGTGGTCGGTCGAGTCCACGGAGAATTCTCCCTCGCATCGTCAGATACCCCTGGGGGTATTGGTTGGTGACGACAAATATACCCAGGGGGGTATCGGACCGCAAGGGGTGGGTCAGGCGGGCAGGGCGCGCTCCAGCGGGCGGCCGTTCACGTCGAAGGACAACGCCAGGCTCGATCTCTGGTCGGTGAGGACGCACTGCGAGATGTCGGAAGCCGCACCGGCCGGGGTTGCGATCTCGTTGGGGCGCTGCCACATCACGTGCCAACCGAGCCGGACCGCCAAGCCGTGCAGGGCCACGCGATGATCGCCGACGGCCACCTCGCCGAGAAGTGTGGGCAGCGTCGCGACGAGGTCGGTGAAGGTCGGTTCGGCTAGTGGCAGGCCGGTCACCTGGACGATCTCGAAGCCGCCGTCGGCGTCGTCGATGCGCACGACCGGTCCCGCGCCGCTCAGTTGGGCGGCAACGGCACCGAGGGTCGCGGCGATCAGGTCCGCACGCTCCGAATCCGGGCCGCCGGTGCCGGGCATGCTCAGTTCCGGGGAGATCAGCGCGGCAACGCCGAGGCGTTCGCCCGCGCGGCGCAGCTCGGCCAGACGGAGATCGGTCGGCAGGTCGGGGGAGGTGCCGGCCCAGGCCCACCGGATCACCCAGCCCGACGCTCCGGCACGGCGTACCGAGGCCACCGGTGATCGGTGGGCGCAGATCCGCCGGCGCGGATCGGTGGTCGTGGCGAAGACCACCGTGGTGCCCTCGACGGCAGGTGTGTAGCTGCCGAGGTGCTGGGTGAGGTAGGTATCCAGCGCGACGCGGCGCAGTCCGGCATACCAGGCGCCGCAATTGGCGACAGCGCGTAAACCGTCGAGATCCATGCGGGTCACGCTAGTGCCGGAATCGGCGCTGTTGCCCCATCTGTCAGGTGATCGAACGACCGGTCCCTCGCGGTGGCTGATCCGCCGAAAAAGGGGTGGTGACCCAGGTCACCCTGGCAGCATGGTCGCCATGACATCGGCCGCCACCCCGAAGGGAACGAGGCGGCGGACTCGACTCATCGAGGCCGCCGGTGCGCTCCTGCTCGAAGGGGGTTTCGACGCCGTCCGGCATCGTGCGGTCGCCGACCGGGCCAACCTGCCACTGGCCTCGACGACCTACTACTTCGCCTCGCTGGAAGACCTGATGGCCGAGGCCGCCATGTATGTCACCCGAAGTGCCGACGAGGCGATCGCGGCCCGAGGAGCGGCGTTGACCCGGCGCCGGCGCGGTGTCGGGGCGACCGCGGAAGCGCTGTCGGAGGTTTTCATCGGGGCGCAGACACCCATCGAGGATCTCGCCGCGCGCTACGAACTGATCGCGCTCGCGCCCCGGTACCCGCTACTGCGCGACGTCGTCGAGGAACGCAGGCACCACGTCTCGGCGATGCACGCAGAGGTTCTCGAGAAATCCGGCCGCCGCTCCGACCCGCATCAGGTCGGCTGGTTGATCGCGGTCGAGGACGGTGCCGTCGTCGGCACCCTGGGCTGTGCCGAGACCTCACCGTTCGAAGCCGCACGCGCGGCGCTGAACGGTGTCGTCGACATCCTGGCACCGCAAATGTGAAGACCTGCAACCGAAATCAGGGGTCGGGGAGAGAAAGGTGAGTCATGGGGGAGCATAAGGGTGCGATACGCCGGTGGGCAGCATCGCTGGTGACGGGTACGGCGGTGGTCGCCGGGGTACTGGCGGGGACCGGGTCGGCGTCGGCGGCACCGACCGGGCCGGTCGACGCGGGTGTGCCGTTCTCGTCGGTGGTCTACGGCACCGGCTGCACCTACAACCTGACGGTGCCGGTCAACTCCGTGGGCATGGTCTCCTTCTACGAGCAGCGCCGGGGATTCGCCCCGATCTTCATCGGCAGAGCGCCCGCGTATCAACTGATCGCGACGGTCAACTGGACGCCGCGCCGACTCGGCGACCGGATGCTCTATGCGGTGCAGAACGGCGTCACGTCCCCGATCACCATCGCCCGGGTGCACCAGGGGTACGGCTCCGGGGGCCTGTGCTTCGCCCTGTAAAGACGCCGGCGGCACGCAAACTACACTGTTGACGTGTCGAAACCTGCCATCAGCAACGTCCTCGCGAGCCGCTATGCGTCGACCGATCTGGTCGAGATCTGGTCGGCGACCAACAAGATCGCCGCCGAACGTCGCCTGTGGATCGCGGTCCTACGGGCCCAGCGCGACCTCGGGATCGACGTGCCCGACAACGCGATCGACGACTACGAGCGGGTCGTCGACGACATCGACCTCGGGTCCATCGCCGAGCGTGAACGCATCACCCGCCACGACGTCAAGGCGCGGATCGAGGAGTTCAACGCGCTCGCCGGTCACGAGCAGATCCACAAGGGGATGACCAGCCGCGACCTCACCGAGAACGTCGAGCAGCTGCAGATCCTGCAGTCGCTGCGGCACGTCCATGCCCATGGCGTCGCCGTCCTCGCGCGGCTCGTCGAACGGGCCGCCCAGTATTCGTCGCTGGTGATGGCCGGACGCAGCCACAACGTGGCCGCGCAGGCGACGACGCTGGGCAAGCGATTCGCGTCGGCCGCCGACGAGTTGATGATCGCGCTGACCCGACTCACCGAACTCATCGACCGCTATCCGCTGCGCGGCATCAAGGGGCCGATGGGTACCAGCCAGGACATGCTCGACCTGCTCGGCGGCGACGCCGGCAAACTCGCCGACCTCGAGTCGAGGGTCGCCGGGCATCTCGGGTTCTCGCGATCGTTCACCTCCGTCGGGCAGATCTACCCGCGCTCCCTCGATCACGACGTCGTCTCCGCACTCGTCCAGGTGGCCGCGGCACCGTCGTCGCTGGCTCACACGATCCGGCTGATGGCCGGACACGAGCTGGTCACCGAGGGTTTCCAGCCCGGGCAGGTCGGGTCGTCGGCGATGCCGCACAAGATGAACACCCGCTCCTGCGAGCGGGTCAACGGCCTGGCCGTGGTACTGCGCGGCTACGCGTCGATGACCGCCGAACTCGCCGGCGCGCAGTGGAACGAGGGCGACGTCTTCTGCTCGGTGGTGCGTCGCGTGGCGCTGCCCGACGCCTTCTTCGCCATCGACGGCCTGATGGAGACGTTCTTGACCGTGCTCGCCGAATTCGGCGCATATCCGGCCGTGATCGCCAACGAGCTCGACCGCTACCTGCCGTTCCTGGCCACCACCAAGGTGTTGATGGCGTCGGTGCGCGCGGGCGTCGGGCGTGAGACCGCGCACGAGGCGATCAAGGAGAATGCGGTGGCCGTGGCGCTGGCCATGCGCGAGGAGGGGCGCGAACCCGATCTGCTCGACCGGCTCGCCGCCGACGACCGCATCCCGCTCGATCGAGCACAGCTCGATGCACTGCTCGACGACAAGGAAGCCTTCGTCGGTGCGGCGGGCCGCCAGGTCGCCGACGTCATCGCCGCCGCCGAGAAGATCATCGCCGAGAACCCGCAGGCAGCGGCCTACACCCCGGCGCCGATTCTGTAACGAGGACACTGGCTGTCCGCGGTGTGGGGAACCATGTCGGCATGAGTATCGACTTCCAGGTGACCTTCGACTGTGCGGACCCGGCAGCGCTGTCCGCGTTCTGGGCCGAGGTCCTCGGCTATCGGCTCGCGCCCCCGCCGCCGGGCTTCGACACGTGGGACGACGCGCTCTCGGCGATGGGCATCGCCGAGGATCGGCGCAACGACGCCTCGGCGCTGGTGGATCCGGCAGGTGCGGGGCCGCGGGTCTTCTTCCAGCGGGTGCCCGAGGGCAAGACCGTCAAGAATCGCGTTCACCTGTGTGTTCGGGCCGCCCCCGGTTTGTCGGGTGAGGAGCGGATGGCGGCGCTGGAGCGTCGTGGTGCCGAACTGATCGGCCTGGGCGCCCGGCGGCTCGCCCGGCACGAACCGGCGCCTCCGCTGGCGGGCGGTCACCTCGTCATGGCCGATCCGGAGGGCAACGAGTTCTGTCTCGACTGACTCGGCGGTCCGGGCGAGCAGCCCGTGGCTAGCCCGCGTCGGGATCGGCGGGCGTGCGGTCGGCGTGCCCCAACGACCAGTCAGGTAGTACCGAATCGCGGACGCGGCGTTTGAGTTCGGCGGCGTCGGGAAAACCGCCGTCGCGCTTACGTTCCCAGATCTGCTCGCCGTCGGCCTCGATGACGAAGATGCCGCCGGTGCCCGGGCGCAGGGTGACCGAGCCGAGGTCGGTGCCGAAGGTCGACAGCAGTTCCGCCGCCATCCAGTTGGCCCGCAGCAACCAATTGCATTGCGTGCAGTAGGTGATGGTGATCTGCGGTGCGCCCATGACGACCCAGACTGCCAGATCACCCCGAGCCACCTCACCCCGAGCGCCGGGTCACCCAGGCTGCCCCTGCCGACCTGCGCGCACTATGGTCGAAGGCATGCGTCCGGCTCTCGACTCGTACACCTTTCTCGCCTCCGGCAAGGTCCGCGAGATCTATCAGATCGACGATGACACCCTGCTGATGGTGGCCAGCGATCGCATCTCGGCCTACGACCACATCCTGAGCCCGGCGATACCGGACAAGGGCGCCATCCTGACCGCCATGAGTTTCTACTGGTTCGATGCGCTCGGCGTGCCGAATCACCTGGCGGGCGGACCGACCGATGAGCGCATCCCCGACGGGTGTGTGGGCCGCTCGATGGTGGTGCGCAAGCTGCCGATGGTGCCGGTGGAATGTGTGGCCCGCGGCTACCTCACCGGCTCCGGGCTGATCGACTATCGAGCCACCGGTGCGGTGTGCGGGGTGGCGTTACCCGACGGCCTCGATGAGGCCGACAAGCTGCCGGAGCCGATCTTCACCCCGGCCACCAAGGCCGAACAGGGTGACCACGACGAGAACATCAGCTTCGAGGCCGTCGCCGCACAGGTCGGGTCCGAGCTGGCCGACGATCTTCGTCGCATGACCCTCGACATCTACCGTCGCGGCGCCGAACTCGCCGCACAACGCGGAATCATCCTGGCCGACACCAAGTTCGAGTTCGGACGCGAGACCGACGGGTCACTGGTCCTCGCCGACGAGGTGCTCACCCCGGACTCCTCGCGGTACTGGGAGGCCGCCGGCTACACGCCGGGGCAGGTGCAACCGAGCTTCGACAAGCAGATCGTCCGTAACTGGCTGACCTCGCCGGAGTCCGGCTGGGATCGCGCCTCCGATGCGACCCCACCCGCCCTTCCCGCCGACGTGGTGACACGCACACGGCAACGATACATCGAGGCCTACGAATGGATTTCGCAGAAGTCCTTCGCCGACTGGCCGCAAGGATAGGAGTCACGTGACCGACGCAGCAGCAGCCGACACCGACGCCGCAGGCAACACCGACGCAGCGGCCGCCACCATCGCCGCGCCGGTGGCGAAGAAGGTTCCCCTCGAGCGAACCCACCACGGCGACACCGTCATCGACAACTACGAGTGGTTGCGCGACAAGGACGACCCCGAGGTGATCGCCTACCTCGAGGCGCAGAACGCCTACACCGAGGCCCACACCGCCGCGCTGGCGGATCTGCGGGCGACGATCTTCGACGAGATCCGTTCGCGCACCAAGGAAACCGACATGTCGGTGCCGTCGCGGCGCGGTGAGTACTGGTACTACGCGCGCACCCTTGAGGGCAAACAGTATGCGATGCAATGCCGTTGCCCCATCGTCGATCCCGACGACTGGACACCGCCGACGGTGTCCGAGGATGCGCCGCTGCCGGGCGAGGAGGTGCTCTTTGACGCCAACGACGAGGCCGAGGGTCACGACTTCTTCAGCGTCGGTGCGCTCACGGTCAGTCACGACGGCAACTGGCTGGCCTACAGCACCGACGTGGTCGGCGACGAACGATACACGTTGCGGTTCAAGGACCTTCGGACCGGAGAACTCTTGCCGGACGTCATCGCCGACACCGCGGGCGGGGCCGTGTGGTCGACCGACACCAAACACGTCTTCTATCAGACCGTCGACGCCGCGTGGCGCCCGGATACGGTGTGGCGCCACGACATCGGCGCCGGCACCCCCGACGTCAAGGTCTTCCACGAGCCCGACGAACGCTACTGGGTCGGCATGGGATCGACCCGCAGCGACAAGTACCTGGTGATCGCCGTCGGCTCCAAGATCACCTCCGAGTGTTTCGTCCTGTCCGCCGACGACCCCACCGGCGAATTCCGCAGCGTCGCACCCCGGGTCGACGGTGTGGAATACAACGTCGAACACGCCGAGATCGCCGGCACCGACTATTTCCTGATCGTGCACAACGATGTTCGTGACGGTGAGAAGGCCGAGGACTTCGCCGTCGACATCGCCCCCGTCGACGATCCGGCCGCCCGAACCGAGTTCATCGGGCATCGGCGCGGCTTCCGGATCGAGGATGTCGACGCCTTCCGCGACTATCTCGTGCTCAGCTACCGCGCCGACGCCCTGCCGCGGGTGGCCATCGCCGATCTCCGGCAGATCGACGGCATCCCGGTCGCCGAGGACTTCATCGAGGTCGCCGTCGCGCAGGAGCTGTTCTCCCTCGGCCTCGGCGGCAACCGCGAATGGGCCACGCCACGACTGCGATTCGGGTACGGCAGCTTCATCGAACCGTCGGAACTCTTCGAGCTCGACGTGACCACCGGCGAGCGCATCCTGCTCAAGCGTCAGCCCGTCCTCGGCGACTTCCGCCCCGAGGACTACGTGCAGTCGCGTGAATGGGCCACCGCCGCCGACGGTACCGAGATCCCGTTGTCGATCGTGCGCCACAAGTCGGTGGCGGCACCCGGCGACGAGGGTGCGGCGCCGGCCCCGTTGCTGCTCTACGGATACGGCTCCTACGAGGCGAGTTTCGACCCGTCGTTCTCGGTGTCACGACTGTCGATGCTCGATCGCGGTGTGGTCTTCGTCCTCGCCCATGTGCGCGGCGGCGGCGAGATGGGCCGGCACTGGTACGAGACCGGCAAGACGCTGACCAAGAAGAACACCTTCACCGACTTCGTGGACTCGGGTCGCCATCTCGTCGAACGCGGCTGGACGACGTCGGAAAAGATGGTCGCCGAGGGCGGTTCGGCCGGTGGACTGCTGATGGGTGCGGTGGCCAATCTGGCGCCGGAGCTCTTCCACGGGATCCTCGCCTCGGTGCCGTTCGTCGACGCCCTCAACTCGATCCTCGACCCGTCGCTGCCGTTGACGGTCATCGAATGGGACGAGTGGGGTGACCCGCTGCACGATCCGGCGGTCTACGAGTACATGAAGTCGTACTCGCCGTACGAGAACGTCGAGGCGCTCCCGTACCCCGCGATCCTCGCCCAGACCTCGCTCAACGACACCCGTGTGCTGTTCACCGAGGCGGCGAAATGGGTTGCCCGCCTGCAGGAGTTGAGCACCTCGGACAATCCGATCCTGCTGAAGACCGAGATGTCGGCGGGCCACGGCGGTGTCTCCGGACGCTACAAGCAGTGGGAAGAGGTCGCCTTCGAGATCGCATGGATTCTCCAGCAGACCGGAGCCGTCACGCCGTAGTCTTCGGCACCAGGGTCTGCGCGACGATCCCACCGTCGAAGACGGCGGTGTCGATGAGATCGAGGTCGAGTGGTTGCGTGAGGTCGCTGAACAGCGGCTGCCCGCGACCCAATGCGATCGGTGCGATCACCAGCCGGTATTCGTCGACGAGTCCGAGCGAGACGAGGCTGCGGGCGAAGCGCACCCCACCGTTGACGAGGACGACGCCTGCGGTGTGTTCCTTCAGACGTTCGACGTCGGTGACGAGGTCGCCGCCGGCGAGGTAGGGTGATTCCCACGTGCCCGCTCCCGCGAACGGAAAACCGCCCGGTGGCGGTGCCGCTTCTGCCGACAGGGAGTGCGACGCGACGACCTTCGGGGTGTCGTTCATCGCCGCGGCCATCGGCCCCTGCGCCGACGACCAGAAGGCGGCGACCCCGTCGTGGAATCCCCGCCCGATCAGGTGTACGTCGGCCTCCTGCAGGGTGCGCAGCACCCAGGCGGTCGAGTCGTCGCTGCGTGCGGCCATGGCCCAGTCCATCTCACCGTCGGGGCCGGCGATGAAACCGTCCAACGACATCGACATCTTCAGTACCAGTGTGCTCATGCAGGGACAGACCGGCGCGGCGTTCAGAACTCATCGCTGCAGCGGCCCGGGCCGCCGAATGCACGAGGCCCGCACCCGAGATGATCGGGTGCGGGCCTGGCGCGTTGGTGCCGTGGACGCTCAGTGCAGCAGCGTCGGCGTGCGATCCATGTCTTCCTCGACGAGCGGGGAGGCGATCTTCTTGCGGGGCAGGAAGAATGCGGGGATCACGGTCACCGCGACCAATACCGTCGCCACGATGAACGTGGTACCGAAGGCTTCGGCCGCCCAGGAGAACCACTGATCCGGCGGGTTCGCCGGAAGCGCGGCGGGGGTGTTGGCGCTCGCCTGCACGGCCTGCGCGTACTTATCGGGTGCGGCGTTGGAGCTGATCGCCAGCAGCGACTCCGGATGCGACTTGAACATGTTGGCCAGGACCACCGAGATCACGGCGGTACCGATCGACGACGCGGTCTGCTGCACCACGTTCATCAGCGTCGAACCGTCGGGAACCTGCTTGTTGTTCAGGGTGGCCAGCGCCGCGGACATGATCGGCATCATCGTCATACCCATGCCCAGACCCTGGACGAACAACGCCAGGCACACCGCCCAGTAGGGGGTGTCGGCGCCGAGGAAGACGAAGTAGCCCATGCCGCAGAAGATCAGCACGATACCGCCGAGGACGAACTTGCCCGGCCCCATCTTGTCGGTCAGGCGCCCGGCGATGGGCATGGTGAGCATCGCGCCGAGACCCTGCGGGGCGAGCAGCAGGCCGGCCATCAACGTGGACTCGCCGCGAACACCGATGAAGTACTGCGGATAGAGCAGTGCCGCACCGAAGAACGCGATCATGAAGGTGGTCATCGTGACCACCGCGATGGCCAGCGTCTTGTTCTTGAACAGGCGCAGATCCAGCAGCGGATTCTTCGCGCGCAGCGCGTGGATGATGAACGCGACGATCAGCACGGCGCCGATGATCGTGGTGACGAGCACCTTCGTGTCCATGAACGTGCCGGCGTCGGTGGACGAGGAGATGCCGTAGAGGAACAACGCCAGACCCGGTGAGAGCATCAACAGGCCGACGAAATCGATTGTCGGGCGCTGTTTCTCCTCGTCGTCACGCAGCACGAGCCAGGCGTAGACGAGGGCGACGAGACCGATCGGGACGTTGATCAGGAACACCCAGTGCCAGCTCGCTTTCTCGATGAGCAGACCGCCGAGGATGGGTCCGGCGATGGGGCCCAACAGCATCGGGATACCGAGGACGGCCATCACCGAGCCGACGCGTTCGGGACCGGCGGCCTTGGTGAGGATCATCATGCCGATCGGCATCAGCAGACCACCGCCGAGTCCCTGGACGACGCGGAAGGCCACCAGCGAACCGATGTTCCAGGCGACCGCGCACAGCGCGGAACCGATGAGGAACAGCACCAGCGAGGTCATGTAGACCTTCTTGGTGCCGAATCGTGCCGCGGCCCAGCTCGAGAGCGGGATGACCGCGGCCAGCGCCAGCGTGTAGCCGGTCATCGTCCACGCGGCGCCCGCGGCGTTGGTGTTGAAGGTCTCCTGGAAGGTGTTCTGCGCCACCGACACCACGGTCACGTCGAGGATCGACATGATGGCGCCGAGCACGACGACACCGGCAACGGTCAGCACGTGCCGGTCGAGTTTGGTGTCCGGTGGGCCGGCGTGGGCCGTCCCGCCGGCGGAGGTGGAACTCGTCATGAGTGCACTTTCTGGTCGTGGGTCCGATGGGTGTCGAGAGTGGGGTGGGTCAGGTCGAAGTAATCGGTGTCGGCGTCGACGATGTGTCGCAGCGCATCGGTCAATGCGTCACGATGTTCGGCGGGCAGGCCGGCGACGAAGTCGCTGATGATCTCCTGGCGCACGCTGAGCTGTTCGTCGACGAGGTGCCGGCCGCCCGCGGTGAGGCTGACGCGTTTGACGCGCCGGTCGGCGGGATCCTCGCGGCGATCGACGAATCCGAGCCGCACGAGACGATCGACGGTTCTGCCGGTCGCGGCCAGCGACAAGCCGATGGCATCGGCGATCTCGTGGACCGACATCGGCGCCTGGGCCTCACCGGCGACGAACAACACCCGGATCTGGGAGAAGGTGAGGTCGGTGGTGGCGAGGTCGTCGACAGCGGCGGCCTTGCTCAGGCAGGTCAGTCGATCCAGGAACTCGTGCAGTGCGCGGCACGCGGAATCGATCGAAGTGGACACCCGAAAATACTAACGGCGACGCAACTATCGCGCGAACACAATTATCGGTGATATGTGTCATAGCGCAGAAAAGTCGGTGATCTGCACCACCGCGCCAGGGGGATTAGGGTCGGGAGTCATGAGCAATGTCAAGGACATCCCCGTGGCCGCACTCGACGGATCGGCGCTGTCGCTGTCCGATTTCACCGGACCTTTGCTGGTCGTCAACGTCGCCAGCAAATGCGGCCTCACGCCCCAGTACACCGGACTGGAAGAACTGGCCAAGACCTACGGTGAGCGCGGACTGACCGTCGTGGGTGTGCCTTGCAACCAGTTCATGGGCCAGGAACCGGGCAGCGCCGAGGAGATCGCGACCTTCTGTTCCACCAATTACGGCATCACCTTCCCGCTGCTGGAGAAGACCGATGTCAACGGTGACGGACGGCATCCCCTCTACGCCGAGCTGACGAAGCTCGCCGACGCCGACGGCGAGGCCGGTGACATCCAGTGGAACTTCGAGAAGTTCCTCGTCGGCGCCGACGGCGAGCCCGTCGCCCGCTTCCGCCCGCGCACCGAGCCGACCGCACCCGAGGTCGTCGCGGCGATCGAGGCGGCGCTGCCGGTAAGGTAACCGGTGTTCAGCCAACCTCCTCCGGTCGTCGTCCGAAGGCCAGGAGATATTCGATAGGGAGCTATTGCCGATGGCACGAGTGGTGGTCGACGTGATGCCCAAGGCCGAGATCCTCGATCCCCAGGGTCAGGCGATCGTCGGCGTACTGGGCCGTCTGGGATTCTCCGGCATCGCCGATGTCCGCCAGGGCAAGCGTTTCGAACTCGAGGTCGACGACTCCGTCGACGACGTCACGTTGGAGCGCATCGCCGAGGAGTTGTTGACCAACACGGTGATCGAGAACTTCAACGTCTCCCGGATTGCCGAGTAGGCAGCGGAGACGACTGTGAGCAACGCACGCATCGGGGTCATCACCTTTCCCGGCACCCTCGACGACGTCGACGCCGCCCGCGCGGTCCGTCTCGCCGGGGCCGAGGCCGTCGAGTTGTGGCACGGCGACGCCGATCTCCAGGGCGTCGACGCCATCGTCGTGCCCGGCGGGTTCTCCTACGGCGACTACCTGCGCGCCGGGGCGATCGCCAAGTTCGCCCCCGTCATGGGTTCGGTCATCGAGGCCGCCGGCAAGGGTATGCCGGTTCTGGGAATCTGCAACGGTTTTCAGGTCCTGTGCGAGGCCGGACTGCTGCCCGGCGCGCTGACCCGTAACGAGGGACTGCACTTCATCTGCCGCGACCAGTGGCTGCGGGTCGAGTCGACCACGACGGCCTGGACCACCCGGTTCGAGCGGGGTGCAGAGATCCTCATCCCCCTCAAGTCGGGGGAGGGTCGCTACGTCGCCCCGCAACGCAAACTCGAGGAACTGGAGGGCGAGGGGCTGATCGTGTTCACCTACGCCGGCGGCAATCCCAACGGCTCGGCCCTCGACATCGCCGGCATCAGCAGTCCCGACGGCCGGATCGTCGGACTGATGCCGCACCCCGAACACGCCACCGAGGCCCTGACCGGTCCGAGTGACGACGGCCTCGGCCTGTTCTACTCGGCGATCGACGCCGTCCTGGCCAACGCGTGACGATGCGGCGGGTCACGGCATGAGTGCTCCTCGTCTGACCACCACGGCCACCGCGAGGGGGCTCGGTGCCTTCATCGACGCCTCGCCCTCTCCGTTCCACGTCTGTGCGACGGTGGCGGCGGAATTGGAGGAGGCCGGATTCCGGCGCCTGTTCGAGGAGCGCGAGTGGTCACTGGACGCGCGTCGCTTCTACGTCGTCCGCGGCGGTTCGATCATCGCGTGGGATCTCGGTGACGGCAATGCCTTTCGGATCGTCGGTGGCCACACCGACAGTCCCAACCTGCGTCTCAAGCAACGCCCGGATCGCGTCAGTGCCGGTATCCGCACGATCGCGCTCGAACCCTACGGTGGCGCCTGGCTGAACTCCTGGCTCGACCGCGATCTCGGGTTGTCCGGCCGACTCGCCTATCGCTCCGGCAACGCCGTCGAGCACGTGCTGGTGCATGTGACCGAGCCGGTGGTCCGGGTGCCGCAGTTGGCGATTCACCTCTCCGCCGACCGCAAGGGCGTCACCCTGGACCCGCAACGACACCTCGACGGGGTGTGGGGGATCGGTGCCGACGTGCCCGACGTCCTGGACTGGGTGGCCGAATATGCCGGTATCGCACCGGATTCGGTGCTCGGCTGGGAGTTGATGACCCACGACGTGGCACCGTCGCGCCTGATCGGAACCGACGAAAGCCTGCTCGGCGCACCGCGTCTGGACAACCAGGGCACGTGCTACGCCGGGCTGCGGGCGTTGCTCGACGGCTCGCCCGCCATCGCGACCCGAGTACTCGCGCTGTTCGACCACGAGGAGGTCGGCAGCGGCTCCGAGCGCGGCGCGGCGTCGGACTTCCTGTCCACCGTCCTCGAACGAATCGTGTTGTCCCGCGGGGGAAGCCGGGCCGACTACCTGCAGGCGATGGCGTTGAGCATCTGTGTGTCGGGCGACATGGCCCACGCCACCCACCCGAACTATCCCGAGCGGCACGAGCCCACCCACCAGATCGCCATCGACGGCGGTCCGGTGCTCAAGGTGAACCAGAATCTGCGCTACGCCTCGGATGCGATCGGAGAGGCCGTCTTCGCGCTGGCCTGCGACACCGCGGGGGTTCCCATGCAGCGATACATCCACCGGGCCGACCTGCCCTGCGGCTCGACGATCGGGCCGATCACCGCCACGCGTACCGGTCTGATGACCATCGACGTGGGCGCGCCCCAACTCGCGATGCACAGTGCCCGCGAGCTGATGGGTGCCGCCGATGTGCCGATGTATTCCGCTGCGCTACAAGCTTTCCTGAGTACCGAAGCCTGAGCACAGAGGCCTGATCACAGTGGCCTGAGCCGGTCGGTCAGATCGGCCGGAATCCCGCGCCGACGCCGCCTTGGGCGTTGAGGTCGGCGAGGATCGCGGTCATCTTGGTGGCGACCAGCGGGCTGTAGATCGGGATCGCCGGATTCACACAGCCGATCGCGCCCTTGATCGGGGTGCCGGGGATGCCGAGGATGAGGCCGCCGTTGAGCATGCCGACGACACGATCACCCATCACGATCGGGCCGCCGGAGTCGCCGTGGTTGGCGCAGACATAACTGAGGCTGTCGGTGCTGCTGGTCTGCAGGACCGGCCCACAGCTGAAGCCGGTGGTGCGTCCGGCCTTACAGACGTTGGCGCCGGCCGGCGGGAACGCCCCGACGCTGCGGATGGTCGCGCCGCCCGCGGTGCGTACGGCGCTCACCCGATTCGGGTCGAGGGTGATGACCGCGTAGTCACCCGGTTCGCTCTTGCGCGCGAAACGACCGACCACACCCGCGGCGGGGTTGTCCTCGAGGGAGACCTTCGATCCGAAATGGCCGCAGTGCCCGGCGGTCAGGCCGATGAGTCGTCCGGCGCGATCGTGCCCGACCGTGGTCATCGTGCAGCCGAATCGGCCGTCGATCACGATGGCACTGCCGCCGCCGACGGTGGCTCGCGGTGCTGCCTGCGCCGCATAGGCGGGCGCGAGTGCGAGCAGGAGTCCGACGAGGACGGTCAGGATGCGCAGGGTACGACGCAAGGTGCTCTCCGATCGTGGTGACAAAGGTCCGGGAGAGTTCGCGATAGCGAATCCGCCCTCGGTGCTCCGCCACCCTATCCGGCGCGGATGCCCGGTCAAACAACCTCGGCGGAAGCGCCTCAGTAGCTGCGGGCGAAGCCGAGCACGTTGTCGACGTAGGTCATCGAGTTGTTGTAGCGCAGCACCGCGGCCGTCTGTCCGGCGATGTCGCGCAGGTTCAGCCCGCCGTCGCACAGGTAGCGCGCGCTGGTCAGCGCGGCGTCGTAGATGTTCTGCGGGTCGGCGATGCCGTCGCCGTTGCCGTCGGCGGCGTACTTCTTCCACGTCTGCGGGATGAACTGCATCGGTCCGACCGCCCGGTCGTGGACCGGGTCGCCGTCGATGGCACCACCGTCGGTGTCGGTGATGACCTGGTTGCCGGCCAGCGAGCCGTCGAGGGTGGGCCCGTAGATCGGGGTCTTCAGGCGGCCGGACGGGTCGACGTCGCCGTTGTCGGCGTGGTGGGATTCGACCTTGCCGATTCCGGCGATGAGCTTCCAGTCGATCCCGCAGACCGGTTCGGTGCGTGCGATGGTGTCGGCGGCCTGCTTGTAGGCGCGGTAGTTGGTGGCCGGGACCTGGCCGTCGGTGACGCTCGCCGGCATGGGCGGCGGCGGGGTCGCACGCACGGGGGCCACCGTCAGGTCGTGGGCCGGACGGGTCGGCAGCGACGTCGGGGTGTTCGAGCGGGCCGGTGCCGGATGGCCGGCCGTGGCCGGTTCGGGTGCGGCCGCGGTGGTCGGTGATGCGGCGGGAGCCGCGGTGACCTGGGCGTCGTCGGTGGCCGCAGCAGCGGCCGCGGCGCAGACGCCGACCATCGGGATCAGCGCGGTGGCCAGCATCGGCTTACGGGAACGCGGCAGCAACGGTGAGCGCGTTTTGGAGTGCTTCCCCAACTTTCGGACCTCACTACAGACTCGGGTACATCGTTTACCCACTGCCGCGGTGCTCGTCGATTGCGGTGTTCGTCGACTTCATGGGGCAGTGGGCCGCGGACGAGGCTACCGACTTCCGTGTCCGTTCCGTTATCTGGCCGTTACCGAAACCTGGGAGTCGGCTGAGTGTCATCGCTGCCGTTGCAGGTCATGCCGGGACCAAAGTCCCGGATGTGAGTCCGGCCACATACCGCGCCGGCGGGGTCAGTGCGGCGCGAACACCCGGATACTGCTGCCCTCGAAGGCGACGAGGAATCCGTCGACGTCCTTCACCTGGCCGTTCACGTCGACCGTCCATGCAAAACCGCCGGCCGACGGGTCGACCGCGCTGATCCTGCTGTTGCTGGCGAGCACCAGGAGATCGCCGCTCGACCCGACGCAGGTGAGGTTGTCGAGGTTCGCGTCGGGATCGTCGAAGCCCGGCGCGGGCAACGAACCGAGGTGCTTGGCGTCGGCGAGGGAGTAGATCGACCGCGACCGGCTCTTCAACGCGAACGCCACCGCGGTACCGCACGGTCGGGTGTTGGCCTTGGACAGCTCGACGTCGGAGATCTGCCACAGCGCTCCCGGCTTGGCCGGATCGACGACGACGTAGGTGCCCTGCATCGCCTCCATCTGCGCGGTCCCGGTCTGGGTCAACACGGGCAGGGTGGACGGGCCGGGCAGCACCCGCATCCCCGCGACATGCGCGATGCGACGGGGATCGAGGACGCCGTCGGTCACGGCATAGGTCTCGAACATGCGGTGGTCGGGGTCGGTGTACTCGACGGTGATGCCGGTCGGGAACGCGGTGATCGTGCAGTCGGTGCAGTGGAGACGGTCGGCGCCGGTGCGCGGATCGACGATGAATCGGCCCGCGTCGCTGGTGGTGATCTGCAGCAGCCCGTCGGTGAGCACCTCGGCGCTCGCGGCGCGGGCGAAGGTGCGCGACCACTGTTCGTGGCCGTCCGGGGTGGCCATCGACACCCGGTAGCCGGAGGAGGAGATACGGACGAAGCCCGATCCGGCGCCGAGGACCGATGCGGTGTCGTCGAGGGCGGTCGGGCCGGACGGGGTGCCGTCGTCGTCTACGAGGTAAAAGCCTTGTGCGAGATCGCTGCTGGCATTGACCGCGCAGCCGACCACGCCGTCGTCGGTCATCCCGCAGCTCCCGGTGCCCGCGCGCAGCGGATGCTTCCACAGCAGATGTCCGTCGCTGCGATCGACCATCACATAGGCGCGACCGATACCCGACGGGTAGCTCAGCAGCCAGCGGTCGGTGCCGGTGGCGACCACCTTGATCTGGTCGCTGGAGGTGTAGTCGGGCAGGGTCTGGCTCGACGCCGTCCACGCGAGGGCGGGCTGGTCGGGGTAGGGCCGCAGTTGGCCGTAGGTGTAGCCGGTCGCCGGGCGATCGGGTGTGCCGATGGCCAGCACCGCCCCCACGCACACGACCATCACGGCGGCGAGTACGACCACGACGGTGCCGATACCGAACGGAAGTCGACGGCCCCGCTTGCTCCCCACACGCATGGCGACAGTCAATCACTCATGCCCTGCGTGGGGGAGGCTGACATGCAGATCAGGCGGTCACGGCCGCCAGGCCCGCGCGCAACACCTCGACCAGAGGCGTGGACGGCCGGCCGGTGAGAGTCGCGAGGTCGGTCGAGTCGGAGTCGAGCGCACCCCGGGCGACTCCGGCGTCCGAGTCGGCGAGGATCTCGGCCATCGGTGCCGGGATGCCGGCCTCGGTGAGTGCCGCCGCGTAGTCGGCCTCGGGAATATCGGTGTAGCGCAACGGTTTTCCGCTGACCTCGGCAAGGGTTGCGGCGATCTGTGCGTAGGTCGGGTGCTCGTCGCCGGCGAGCTCGTAGACCTCACCACCTGAGGCCTCGACGAGTGCGGCAGCCGCCGCAACGGCGTAATCGCGCCGCGACGCCGCGGCGATGGTCCCGTTGCCTGCGCTGCCGTACAGGACGCCGGTTTCGATGGCCTGCGGTGCCGCGGCCAGGTAGTTCTCCCAGTACCAGCCGTTGCGCAGCAGCACCGTGGGGATGCCGGACTCGGCGAGCACGCGCTCGGTGGCGACGTGTTCGGTCGCCAGAGCCAGCGGCGAGGTGTCGGCGCGCAGGATGCTGGTGTAGGCGATGAGGGAGACGCCGGCATCGGTCGCGGCCTCGATCACGTTGCGGTGCTGCGAGACTCGCCGCCCGACCTCGGAGCCCGAGACCAGCAGCACACGGTCAACGCCGGTCAGGGCGGCGCGCAATGCGGTCGGGTCGCCGTAATCGGCGACCCGGACGTCGACACCTGCGGACCTCAGGGTGTTGGCCTTCTCCGGATTGCGGACGACGGCGACCACGTCGCCTGCCGCGACGCCCCGGTCGAGCAACGCCTCGACGGCGGCACTACCGAGTCCTCCGGTTGCTCCGGTGACGGCGTAGGTGGTCATGGTTCCTCCTGGGTAGGTGACGGGAAGTGCGAGCTTCCCACTCATAATGCACTTACTGTTCGTATGGTGCAATATGTGCGACGTGCACATGTTTGACGATTAGCACCATCGTCCGGATGCGCCTAGAATGGCGCCATGACCCCCGCCGCCCCCGGCTCCGCAGCCTCCGACCCGGACGCCGTCGATCCGACTCTGGAGGCCGACGTCTTCGCCCGCGATTGCAGTTCGCGTGATGTGTTGCAGAACGTGACCAGTCGGTGGGGTGTGCTGGCGCTCGCGGCGCTGGCCGAGGGGGACCTGCGGTTCAGCGCGTTACGGCGCCGCGTCGACGGGGTCAGCGAGCGGATGCTCTCGCAG
Organism: Gordonia sp. N1V; assembly: GCF_029269935.1. NCBI lineage: Bacteria > Bacillati > Actinomycetota > Actinomycetes > Mycobacteriales > Gordoniaceae > Gordonia > Gordonia sp. N1V. The sequence goes on along the minus strand of NZ_JARJDD010000014.1, from coordinate 111,739 downwards.
ACGCTGCACAACCTCGAACGCGATGGCTTCGTCACACGTACTGTGCTGCAATCGATCCCACCGAAGGTCGAGTACTCGCTGACCGACCTGGGTACCGACGCCGCGACCCAATTGCGCGCTCTGATCCACCTCGTCCAAGGCAATCTCGCGGCGGTCGAGCGGGCACGCGAGGCCTACGACGAGACCCGTCAGAACAACTGACCGAGGTAGAACCGCGCGCCCTGGTCGTCGGTGCATCGCGCCACCGCGCCGTAGGCCTGACGGTTGGGCTCCTCGATCACGGCTCCGCCGGCGGAGCGCACCCGGTCGACGGCCTCGTCGATATCGGCCACGTTCCACATCGGTTCGGCCAGGGACCGATCCGCGCCCCCGGAGATCCCGATCTGCGGATGCACCCCGTCGACCTCCCAGCCGTCGTCGATACGACCGGGTGTGAACCGCCAATTCAACACGGCGCCATAGAAATCGCGGTACCGGGCCGAGTCCGGGGTGTGCACGGTGAGATACGACATCGCGCCGAGGGTGCGAGGGTGCTGTTCCCCGCGGGTCTCGCCGGGGTCGGGTACGTGGACCGAGAAGGCGACGCCCTGGTCGTCCACGGCGTCCATCACGAGGTATCCGTCGCGTGCGACGGTGCTGATCTCGCCGACGCGACCACCGGCGGCGAGGATGGCTGCGCGGGCTCGATCGAAATCCTCCACGGCGTACACGCAGTAGAGGGTCCCAGCCGTTCCGTAGCCGTCGCCGTCGAAGATCCCGAGCCGGTGGCCGATGTTGGTGACCTGCCGGGTTTCCGGGTCGTACTCCCAGCCGAGAACCGCGCCGTAGAAGCGGGCGGCCCGCTCACGGTCGGGCGTCTGCAGCGACAGGTAGACGATGTCGCCGACCCGGACACGTTCGGCAGTCACTGCGGTCCGTGCGGGACCGGTCAGCATCCACCGGTGTCCGAAGGGATCGATGATGGTCGCCGAGCGCGTGCCGTAGGCGTCGTAGGGTTCGCGGGTGACGGCGGCGCCACCGCGCTGTGCGTGGGCCAGGGCCTCGTCGGTGTCGGCGACGGGAAGCATGAGGCTCACCGAGACGTGCCCGGGTTGCGGGCCCCGCAGACCCAGGTCGGGGAATTCGTCTGCGAGGTAGAGCACACCGTCGCCGATCTCGAGTTCGGCGTGCCCGATTCGGTTGTCGTCCATGACAATCGGCTCACCCCGTAGACGCGCGCCCAGGTTGTCGCGGTACCAGTCGATCGCTTGCCGCGCTCCGCGGACCGTGAGATACGGCAGGGCGCCGGGGCGTTCGACGGGAGACGCGGCGGGTGCCGAGATGGCCGCTTCGCTCTCGGTAATGGCGGTGTCGGCGCCGGGAGCGAAGCGAGCGGGCCGGGAAGTATTGGACATGAGGATTCCCTTCGGGAGGGTGACGCCGCGTTCGAGTCGGTCACGGAGACGGGCGGCGAAGGCGGGATCGGGCGCAACCGGTGCGTCCCACCCGGGGGTGTCCGAGGCGCGCAACACGGCGAACGGGTCGCCGATGGACGAGTGTGGGGCCGAATCGAATTCGGCGTCGTCGTGGTTCATGCGCGTCCTCCTTTCCGGGTGGATCGGGCCGGTTGGCCGGGGTAGGCCGCGCGGAAGGCGCGCTTGGCCCGGGTCAACAGCGCCTCGGTGGCACCGACGGTGCGGCCCATGATCTCGGCGCATTCGGCGACCGGGAGGTCGTCGACGTAGCGCAGCGTGAGCACCGACCGGTGGATCGGCGTGAGCTGCGCCAGGGTGTGGTGGGCGATCATCCGGTCCAGATGGGCCTCGGCGAGATCCTCGCCCGGCGGATCGGGCACGTCCGGCACGGGCTCGGGCGTCCGTTGCGCCCGTCGCCAGTGGTCGGCGAGCTTGTGCCGGGCGACCCCGATCAGCCAGGGCACCGTCGGGGCCAGGTCGGCGTCGCGACGAACCGAATCCATCGCGGCGAGAAAGGTCTCCGATGTGACGTCCTCGGCGACCCGTCGGTCCGAGCACCGTCGCACGACGAACCCGTATACCGCGGGTAGAGCCGTGTCGTAGACCTCGAGGAGGGCCTCGGGGCCGGTGTGTTCGCCACTCACACCCTCATCGTCGTCGCCCGGACCGCAAACCCGACGCCTGTTGGGCAGAAAAATGTGTCGCCGGCCGTGCCCGTACGGCACGACCGGCGACACTCGCGCCCGCCGATCAGGCCGGCGGGAAGGACCCCAGACGAATCACCCTGCCGCCCAACTGGAATGCCGTGACGTAGGTCGGTCCGCCACTCGCGCAGCAGAACGGGTCGTCAGCGCGCAGCCAGCGGTACTTGACGGTGACGTGGTCACGCGACCATCCGGCGATGGAGGTGTAGGAGTACGGCCTCGGATCGACGGTGCCGAGGAAACGGCCGTTGTGGAAGAGCAGGACGCGCGACTGGTAGGTGGCGTCGCCGATCCCGTTGCCGGTGACCAGCATCCAGTCGAGGTTGCAGCCGCGGGAGAGGGGATTGGTGCTCGCGCTGCGGGGCTCCCAGCTCCCACCGTTGGCATCACGTCCGATCTTGGTGAGCGAGTCGCGGGCGAGGGCCGAGTTGAGGTCGAAACACAGCCCGTGCCCGCTGCCGGGCGGGGCGGCCGCGGCGTCGCCGGCCCCGAGGGCGGTGGCCGAGAGTGAGCCGGCGAGCACGCCGGCCACCGCGAGGCACAGGACGAGGAGTCGCCGGAGTCCGGTCGGCGGTCGGGTGGACGGAGAGCGTCGAGCAGAGGTCATGATGTGGCCTTCCTGGTGGTGGTGTCAGGTCCCGACCTCGGGAGCGATGTCCCGTAGTGACCTGTTCGCGCGTTTCGCCGGTCTCGTTAGCCAGGCGTAGCTGTTGTCATTCGGGTGCGGTACCCCCGACGGCTCGTCGCCGCTCGGACTGAAGGGGCCACGGAGGCGGCGTCGTTCGCTCTCGGCGTAGCGCGGCGGCGCGCATCGCGGAACATGCTGATGTGCAGGGCGGTTGTACCGCGCAGACCCCCGTCGACGTGTGCATGACGTTGACTTCTGGTGGGCGTTAACTGCAGGTGCACACCGCACGACCTCTAGAGTGGAAGCAAGCTGGTCGTCGTGTACCCCGACACCATCGCAGTTGTCGCCTCGCATCGGTCGCCGCCCGCGGTTTCCGATCACCGGGACAACCACGACGGCCGGGGCGAAAGCGAAATGAGGGAGAACAATGTTCGAACGGTTCACCGACCGCGCTCGGCGGGTTGTCGTGCTCGCCCAAGAAGAGGCGCGGATGCTCAACCACAACTACATCGGCACCGAGCACATCCTGCTCGGCCTGATCCACGAGGGCGAAGGCGTCGCCGCCAAGGCCCTCGAATCGCTCGGCATCTCCCTGGAAGGGGTCCGCAGTCAGGTCGAGGAGATCATCGGTCAGGGCCAGCAGGCGCCGTCGGGGCACATCCCGTTCACCCCGCGCGCCAAGAAGGTCCTCGAGCTCTCGCTGCGTGAGGCGCTGCAGCTCGGCCACAACTACATCGGCACCGAGCACATCCTGCTCGGCCTCATCCGCGAGGGTGAGGGCGTCGCCGCACAGGTGCTCGTCAAGCTGGGCGCCGACCTCAACCGGGTGCGCCAGCAGGTCATCCAGCTGCTGTCGGGTTACCAGGGCAAGGAGCCGCAGGAGGCCGGCACGGGTGGCCGGTCCAGCGAGTCCGGCACCCCGTCGACGTCGCTGGTCCTCGACCAGTTCGGCAGAAACCTGACCGCCGCGGCCGCCGAGGGCAAACTCGACCCCGTCATCGGCCGCGAGAAAGAGATCGAGCGGGTCATGCAGGTGCTGTCCCGCCGCACCAAGAACAACCCGGTGCTGATCGGCGAGCCCGGCGTCGGCAAGACCGCCGTCGTCGAGGGCCTCGCGCAGGCGATCGTCAACGGCAAGGTGCCCGAGACGCTCAAGGACAAGCAGCTCTACACCCTCGACCTCGGATCGCTGGTGGCGGGCAGCCGCTACCGCGGTGACTTCGAGGAACGCCTCAAGAAGGTCCTCAAGGAGATCAACACCCGCGGTGACATCATCCTGTTCATCGACGAGCTGCACACGCTCGTCGGTGCCGGTGCCGCCGAGGGCGCGATCGACGCCGCCAGCATCCTCAAGCCGAAGCTGGCCCGCGGTGAGCTGCAGACCATCGGTGCCACCACCCTCGACGAGTACCGCAAGTACATCGAGAAGGACGCCGCACTCGAGCGCCGGTTCCAGCCGGTGCAGGTCGGCGAGCCGTCGGTGGAGCACACCATCGAGATCCTCAAGGGTCTGCGCGACCGCTACGAGAGCCACCACCGCGTGTCCATCACCGACGGTGCGCTCGTCGCCGCGGCCACTCTGGCCGACCGCTACATCAACGACCGGTTCCTGCCGGACAAGGCGATCGACCTCATCGACGAGGCCGGTGCGCGGATGCGCATCCGCCGGATGACCGCACCGCCGGACCTGCGCGAGTTCGACGAGCGCATCGCCGACGCCCGCAAGGAGAAGGAAAGCGCCATCGACGCGCAGGACTTCGAGAAGGCCGCCGGCCTGCGGGACAAGGAGAAGCAACTCGTCGCCGAGCGTGCCGAGCGTGAAAAGCAATGGCGCAGTGGTGATCTGGACGTCGTGGCCGAGGTCGACGACGAGCAGATCGCCGAGGTGCTGGGCAACTGGACCGGTATCCCGGTGTTCAAGCTCACCGAGGAGGAGACCACGCGTCTGCTCCGCATGGAGGACGAGCTGCACAAGCGGATCATCGGCCAGGAGGACGCGGTCAAGGCCGTCTCCAAGGCGATCCGTCGTACCCGCGCGGGTCTCAAGGACCCCAAGCGCCCGTCCGGCTCGTTCATCTTCGCCGGCCCGTCCGGTGTGGGTAAGACCGAGCTGTCCAAGGCGCTCGCGAACTTCCTGTTCGGCGAGGACGACGCCCTGATCCAGATCGACATGGGCGAATTCCACGACCGCTTCACCGCGTCGCGCCTGTTCGGTGCCCCTCCCGGCTACGTCGGCTACGAAGAGGGCGGCCAGCTCACCGAGAAGGTGCGCCGCAAGCCGTTCTCGGTGGTCCTGTTCGACGAGATCGAGAAGGCCCACTCGGAGATCTACAACACCCTGTTGCAGGTTCTCGAGGACGGTCGACTCACCGACGGCCAGGGTCGCACGGTCGACTTCAAGAACACGGTGCTGATCTTCACCTCGAACCTCGGTACCGCCGACATCTCGAAGGCCGTGGGTCTGGGCTTCAGCAAGGGTGACGACTCGAAGTCGAACTACGAGCGGATGAAGCTGAAGGTCAACGACGAGCTGAAGAAGCACTTCCGCCCGGAGTTCCTGAACCGTATCGACGACGTCATCGTCTTCCACCAGCTGACGAAGGACGAGATCATCCAGATGGTCGATCTGATGATCAACCGCGTCGAGACGCAGCTCAAGAACAAGGACATGGCGATCGAGCTCACCGATCGGGCCAAGTCGTTGCTGGCCAAGCGCGGTTTCGACCCGGTGCTCGGCGCCCGGCCGCTGCGCCGCACGATCCAGCGCGAGATCGAGGATCAGTTGAGCGAGAAGATCCTGTTCAACGAATTGACCCCGGGTCAGATCGTGCTGGTCGACGTCGACAACTGGGACGGCGAAGGTGAGGGCGAGGACGCCAAGTTCACCTTCACCGGCTCGGAGAAGCCGCGTGAGTTGCCCGACGCCCCGGTCGAGCTGAGCAAGGCAGGTGACGCCGGCAGCGAGAGCTGATCGGTCCGACCGCGAACACCCACGACGCCCGTCGACTCCTTCTCTGGAGCGGCGGGCGTCGTGGGCGTCGGCATCACCGCCGATGGCTGTCGGCGCCGGGTCCGACCCCGGAGTGTGGGCATCATGAGGACACCGCCACAATGGTGACCGGCGCAACATCAGGTGCGCCGTCATATATCACCGAGTGGAGGCGTCACACCGTGAGCACCGAATCAGCAACGCAGGGTCTGGCCGAAGCGGCCCCCGAACCGGTCATCACGGTCACCCGGCACGACGAGATCGCCGTCATCACCCTGAACCGCCCGGACCGGCTCAACGCGTTCACCTTCGAGATGGGTGAGCAGATCCAGGCGGCCTTCGACGAGACCGACGCCGACGACTCGGTGCGCGCGGTGGTCATCACCGGCGCCGGCCGGGCGTTCTGCGCCGGCGCCGACCTCGCTGGTGGCGCAACCACATTCGAGCTCGAGGAGAAGGAGCCCGGTGAGGTGCCGCCGGATTCCGGTGGCCGGCTGACGCTGCGCATCTTCGCCTCGCTCAAGCCGGTGGTGATGGCGATCAACGGCCCGTCCGCAGGCGTCGGCGTCACCATGACCCTGCCCGCCGATGCCCGCATCGCCTCGGAGAACGCCCGCTTCGGGTTCGTGTTCACCAAGCGCGGACTGGTGCCCGAGGCGGCGTCCACCTGGTTCCTGCCGCGCCTGGTCGGGCTGCCGACCGCGCTGCGCTGGACGTTGGGGGCGCAGATGGTCGGCGCCGCAGAGGCGCTCGAGGCCGGTCTGGTGCAGCAGGTCGTCGCTCCCGATGAGGTTCTCGACGCGGCGATCGCCGCCGCCCGGGAGATGACGTCGGGCACCGCGCCGGTATCGGTCGCGCTGACCCGGCAGTTGCTCTGGCGCATGGCCGGGGCGCCGAGCCCGCTCGACGCCCATCACGCGGACTCCGCGGCGATCTACGCGCGGGGTCGGATGCCCGACGTCGCCGAGGGGGTGACGTCGTTTCTGGAGAAGCGTGATCCGACCTTCACCGATTCGGTGGCGACCGATCTGCCGGAGATCTTCTCCTGAAATCGCCCGAATGCGGCTTTTTCGCAGGCCACGTGGGCAATTCAACACGGGGCGTTGACGCTTCCCGTCATCGTGGTGTGTGAAACTGTACGACGATGTCTCGAGCACTTTTCGGCCGTGTCGCCACGGCTGTCGCCGCGTTGGTCGCCGCCGCCGTCGTCGTACTCCCCGGGAGTGCGAGCGTGCCGTCGGCGGCTGAGTCGACGACGGTGCAGACCGCCGCACAGCGCCAGCCCGAGACCGCCGTCTCGTCTGCCGCCGCGCCGCAGAAGTATGTGGCGTTGGGTAGCTCCTACGCCGCAGGCCCGGGTGGGCTGGACTCGATCGGCAACCGGTGCCTGCGCACCATGGACAACTATCCGCACCAGGTTGCCCAAGCACTGAACATGAGCCTGGTCGACGCGACGTGTTCGGGGGCGACGACCGAGAACATCCTGGACCGTCCGCAGCGGTTCGTGAAGCAACCCCAGATCGACGCCGTCACCCCGGGCACGGCGTTGGTGACGATCACCACCGGCGGAAACGACATCGGTTACGTGCAGCGCCTGATCGCCATGGGCTGCAAGAACTCTGTCGCCGACCCGGTGAAGAAGATCGCCGAGCGGGTGTGCGGACACGGCCGCCCGATCTCTCCCGAACCCGGATTCGAACGGTATGCCGCCGTCGAGCAGAAGATGATCGAGACGGTGTTCGCCGTCCGGATGCGCGCCCCCGCGGCGCGGATCGTCCTCGTCGACTATCCGCCGGTGGTGGTCGCAGGCGGCCCGATCTGTCCCAAACTCGCACTCACGCCGGAGGAGATCGAGTCGACCATCCGGGTGTACGACGCGCTCGCCCAGGTGACTGCTGAAGCCGCGCAGATCTCGGGTGCCGAGCTCGTCACCACCGGTCCGCTCGGCGCCGAGCACACCGTGTGCTCACCCGACCCGTGGCTGCGCGGATTCGAGCTCCCGGTGCCGTACCACCCGAACGCCTCCGGCAAGGCAGGCGTCGCCCGCCTCATCGTCGACGCGCTGCGTCGGTGATGTGCTGACGCGCTGCGTCGGTGATTCGCTGCGCTGACGCGCTGCGTCGGTGATTCTTTGACGCGCTGCGTCGGGTGATCACACCGCTTCTTCGACGTACTCCGCGTCGCGGTGGCGGATCTGGTGCCAGTAGACGATCGCCATCGAGAACACCAGGAAGGCGCCGGTCGCGGCGATCAGATTGCCCGCCCACCAGCCGAAGCCGAGGCGGACGATCAGGCCGACGACGATGCCGGCGAGTCCGACGAGCGCGGACCGTCCGGCGTTCTGGGAACGCCAGTCGATGCGATTGCGTCCGGTGGTGATGAGGCTGATCGGGCTGCGGCGCAACGTTTCCACCACGAACACGGTCAACACGACGGTGGCGAGGTAGGCCAGGATCACGCGCGGCAGGGCGTGGATGCGTTCGTCGGCGATCTGTGGCAGCAGTGCATAGATCGCGAGGACATGTGCGAGATAGATGGCGAAGGAGCGATCGGCGGCGGTCTTCATGAACCGGTCGGGGATCGAGCCGGGGTGGCGGCGTTCCTGCCAGAGCGTGCCGAGGCCGTACAGGATCACGATGATCGCGATGAATGCCCACATGTTGTGGAGCATGAAGACGTTGGTCGCCCGGAACAGGTCCTCGCCGCGGTCGACGATGTAGAGGTAGTAGAGCCAGGTCGCGATGATCACCACGACGCCGACACCGATGAGCTGCCAGCGCCACCGTTTGATGAAGGCCTGGAAGGCCTCGTAGTGCATGGCCGACACACAGCCCGCGAGGATGAAGAATTGGTAGGGGAAGATCGTCACCACCAGGTGGCTCCAGATCTCGCCCTGGATACCCCAGGTGAAGAACGAGATGGGTGAGCGCACCATCGCGTACATCATCACCATCTGGAAGATGAAGCTCACGGCGAGCAGGTAGCGGTGAAAACCCCAGGTGCGCCGCAGAATCCACAGCATCAGCGGGAACACCAGATAGATCTGCATGCTCACCGACAGGAAGTACAGGTGGTAGGCGGCGTTTCCGGTGATGAGGTCGTAGACGATCGATTTCACCGAGCGCTCGGCGGCGTCGAGACTGTTCCAGGCGTTGGCGATCGCGTCGACGCCACCGAAGTGATAGCGGACGTAGAACCAGTAGAACAGGCTCCACACGAGGAAGGGCAGGCCGATCAGCTTGTAACGCCGCTTCCAGAACGGAATCGCCTTGAGCTCGCGGTTGCGGTACTGGTAGCCGAGGACGAAGCCGGTCAGGGCGAAGAAGCTGTAGCGGGTGTAGCGGAGGAAGACCTCGACGGCGCCTGCGGCGACACTGGTCGGGGCGGTGACGCTGAGCATCACGTGGTCGAGGATCACCGCACCGAAGGTCACCAGTCGGACGAGGTCGATCTGGTAGAGGTGTTTGTCGCGTTTCGCGGGCTTGGCGGCCGGTTCGGCGCCGGAGTCCGTCGGGGTGACGTCGCCTGCGACGGGGTCGGGGACGGTCACCGGATCGGTGTCCGGACGTTTCGCGGACGCCGGGGTACCGGTCGATGGCTGTTCGGTAACGATCGGAAGACCTCCGTCCAATTCTTCGCACGTCGCAGAGGGTGAGGCTACTCCCTGTTGCTGAAAGTTCCGAAGTCGGCCCGTGACGCCATTGGAGGCATTCACACCGACCGCTCAGGGGCGCTGCGGATGCCGCGTGGTGGCCGATGTCACGTGCTTGGATGTCATCGTGGCACCAAAACCGCAGGAAGACGGGGACCTCGATGCGGGTGTTTCCTCCGGAGGTGATGCCGCGGATCGAGCGGCGACACCCTCCCCGGTGGACGTGACATATCCCACTGTCGGCGGGGGACGCAGTCGCCTCCGGTCGGTCGGCGCGGCGCTGCTGACCGTGGTGTCGGTGGTGCTGGTGGTGTTGACGCTGCTTGCGGGCTATCTGCGGTCCGATCTGCTCGACACCGACGGCTACGTGGCGATGGTGGCTCCGCTGGCATCCGACCCGGCGATCCGGGCCGAGGTCACCGATGCCCTCGTGACGGTGATCGACGATCACGTCGACATCGCGGCACTGAGCGCCGAGGCGTTCTCGGCGCTGACGCCCGGCACCGGTTCGCGAGCGGCGCAGGTGCTCTCACCGCTGATCGCGGCGCAACTCCAGTCCTACCTCCACGACACGGTCGAGCACTTCGTGTCCTCGTCGGCGTTCGCGACCGCGTGGACGACCGCCAATCGTGCCGCGCACGCCACCCTCGACCGGCTTCTCGCCGGCGACACCGGAATCGTCGCGATCGATCTGGCCCCGATGGTCGCCCGGATCCGACAGCGATTGATCGACGACGGATTCACCGCCGCCGAGCAGATCCCCGAGATTCATCGTCAGGTCGTCCTGTGGCAGTCGGACGCACTGCGCCGCGCTCAACGCGCGGTGTCCGCATTGAACACCGCGGCGCTGGTCCTGCCCTGGCTGACCGCGCTGGCGATCATCGCGACGATCGGTGTCGCTGCTCCGACCCGCGGGTGGCGAGCGGTGATGGGGCTGGGCCTGGGCATCACCACGGTGATGCTGCTGCTCTGCGTCGCATCGGTGGTGGCCCGCGGCCGGTATCTCGATGCCGTTCCCGCCGACGTCATCACGCCGGACGCGGCCCGCGCGGTGTTCGACACCGTGGTGGCACCACTGCGTACGCGCATCTGGGTGGTCGCCGTCGTCGGTGCCGTGCCCGCGGTGCTCGCCTTCGTCGCCGAGCGTCGCGGGTGGCCGTCAGGTCGTCGATTCCATCCGCGGTAGGTGCGGCGCGCGGCGGCGATGGATGGCCAGGCCGATGGCCGCGGCGACGAAACACGAGGCAGCGCCGACGGCGAGGCCGGCCCGCGGCCCGGACGCCTCGCTGATCCACCCGATCAGCGGTCCGCCGATCGGCGTCGACCCCATGAACGCCACCGACCACAACGACATCACCCGGCCACGCATCTGCGGGTCCGAATTCAGTTGCAGCGTCGCGTTTCCGGTCGACATGAACGACACGCTGAGCCAGCCGACGAAGAACAGGGCGACGATCGCCATCCACAGGTGCGGGACCGCAGCGGTCACCGCGATGGTGATGCCGAACCCGATGGCGGCCAGGATCAACGTGCGCAAACCGGTGGTGCCACGCGCGGCCACCAGCAGACCGCCGACGACCGCGCCCACCCCCATCGCCGCCGTCATGAAGCCGAAGGCCTGGGGGCCGCCGTGAAAGGCGTCCTTGGCGGCGGCAGGCAGCGACACCTGGAACTCGTAGGCGAGGGTGCCGACCAGCGCCATCATCGTCAGCGGAACCCACAGCACGGGGCGTCCGGCGACGTAGCGGAGTCCTTCGCGCAGTTGGCCTTTGCCGCGTTTGACCGGTGTCTCCTCGGCGATCTCGGCGGTCCGCATCATCAGCAGTGACACCACCACCGCGACGAAGCTGGCCGCGTTGATCGCGAAACACCAGCCCGCGCCGACCGCGGCGAGGACCAGACCGGCCACGGCCGGGCCGACCGCCCGCGCCGCGTTGACCATCACCGAGTTCAAGGTGACCGCATTGCGGATCCGGGATTCGCCGACGATCTGGTGGATGAACGCCTGGCGGGAGGGGTTCTCGAAGGCGTTGTTCAGTCCGAGCAGCACGGCGAGGACCCCGACCTGCCACACCTGCACCCAACCGCCGAAGGTGAGGATCGCCAGTGCCGCCGCCAGCAGCCCCATCACCGACTGCAGGATGATCATCAGCTTGCGACGATCCACGCGATCGGCGATCACCCCCGCGTACGGGCCGAGGACCAGGATCGGTACGGCCTGCAGCGCGACGATCACGCCGAGCACGGTCGATGAATTGCTGAGGGTCAGGACCAGCCAGGCCTGGGCGGTGGCCTGCATCCAGGTACCGACCAGCGAGAGCGCCTGCCCACCGAAGTACAGGCGATAGTTGTGGATGTGCAGCGAGGCGAACATGCCCTCGCGCTCCTGCGCCATGTCACCCACAGTCATTTCATCCACTGTAGAACCCGCCACTGACCGCTTCCTGGGAGGTCAACCCGGGAGGTCGGCACAGGGCCAGGCCGCGACTGTATTCTATATTCTATGGTTGATCCTGCCGCTCCCGCTCCGGCGGCGCGACGCCGACGCCGTCCCCGGTTGTCCGACGAGGTCTCGGAGTACGTCCGCGAGCTCATCGTCTCCGGACAACTGCAACCCGGCGAGTTCATCCGCCCGGAAACCGTTGCCGATGAACTCGGGGTCTCGGCCACGCCCGCACGGGAGGGATTGCTGTCCTTGCAGAGCGAGGGGCTACTGCGGGTCGAACCGCGGCGCGGATTCGTCGTCGCACCCCTGAGCAGCACCGACATCGAGGACGTCTTCGCCGGGCAGGCCCTGCTGGCCGGCGAACTCGCCGCCCGCGCCACCACCCGTCTCGACGACGTGGACCTGGCCACTCTCGACCGTCTGCAGGTCGAACTCGAGGCGGCCGCCGACGCGGAGGACAACGACGAGGTCGAGCGGCTCAATCACGAATTCCACCGACTGATCTATGCCGCGGCGGGATCGCCCAAGTTGTCGTGGATGATCAAGTCGTCGCTCAATTATGCTCCCCGACGGTTCTTTTCGTCGGTCGACGGCTGGCCGCAGGCATCGGCCGACGATCATCGCGACATCATCGACGCCCTGCGCCGACGCGATGCGGCCGGCGCGCGGGCGGCGATGTCGGCGCACATCGGCAAGGCCGGGCGTCTGCTCGCCGAGCATCGGCGCGACTCACGCTGAGTCCTCCGGCCCAGGGCTTTCGGTGAGGGGAGCAGACGCCAGAATCCGTTGTGCGCGTGCGACAACCGGCGGGTCCACCATGTGTCCGTCGACCGCGACCGCCGAGGAGTCGGTACCGGCCGCCGCCACGATCGAACGCGCCCAGGTGATCTCGGTGTCCGACGGCGCCAGGCACGCGTGGACCGTTGCCACCTGGGCGGGATGGATGCAGAGCTTGCCGGTCAGGCCGATCCGCGCGGCGTAGCCGACGTCGGCGACGAGTTTCTCGACGTCGCGCAGCGCCGTGGTCACCCCGTCGATGGGGTCGGCGACACCCGCCGCGGCCGATGCCGTGACGAGCATCGAACGCGCAAACAGCAGTGCCTCGTGGTCATCGGGGTCGGCACCGATCTCGACGGCGAAGTCGATGGCGCCGAAGCCCAGTCGAGCGACACCGGGTACCTGCGCGATGGCCGGCGCCGCAAGAATGCCCCGCGCGGTCTCGATGAGCGGCAGGACCGGCGCCGCGGTCGCCTGCGCCACGCGTATCACCTCGTCGGCGCTGGTCGCCTTGGCGAGCATCACCGGTGCGCCGTGTCGGGCCGCGAGTTCCACATCGGCTGTGTGCCACGGCGTTGCGGCGGCATTGATGCGCAGGACGGCGTGCTTGCCGGCTGCAAGCCAGCCGGCGATGTGCTCGCGGGCCGCGCCCTTGTCCTCCGGGGCGACCGCGTCCTCGAGGTCGATGATCACCACGTCGGCACCGGCCGCGGCGGCCTTGTCGAAACGCTCGGGCCGATTACCCGGGACGAACAGGAAGCTGCGCGCGACGCGCAGCGATGCGATGGGATCGGTGGTGTCGGTCATGCGAATTCTCCCTTGCCCGAGACGTGAACGGTGCCCTGTCCGGTGACGACGGCGAGCTCTACCGCGTCACCGTCGTCGTCCGGGGTGGCCTCGACCCGGAAGCGGTCACCGAGGAACAGTGGGCTGCGAAGCCGGAAGTCGAAGGTGCGCAGCGATTTACCGTGATGATGTGCGCGGGCTAGCTCGGCCATGTAGGTGGCCAGCAACGGTCCGTGGACGACGAGATCGGGGTAGCCCTCGACGCCCGTCGCATACGGGCGGTCGTAGTGGATGCGGTGGGCGTTGGAGGTCAGTGCCGAGTACCGGAAGAGCAGCGGCGTGTCGGGTGTCGGCTCCGCGGTCCATGGTGCGGTCGCGTCGGCGAGGTCGGGACTCGGCCGATCGAAGGGCCGCGCGTTGCCGGAATCGCTGCGATACACCAGATCCTGGTCCTCGGTGAGCACAACGGTTCCGCCCTGGCGGTATTCACTGCGGACCGTGACGAAGAGCATGTCGCCGGTACGCCCGTGCTTCTCGGTCATCGAGGCCACCGACGACACCTTCTCGGCGCGCGTGCCGAGAGCCAACGGGGCCGTGGACGAGATCCGCGCACCGGCGAACATCCGACGGCGGTCCGGGATCGGTGGCAGGAAATGGCCGCGGGCGGGGTGACCGTCGGCGCCCAGTTCCGCGGTCTGCGGCCACTCGGAGAAGAAGATCCAGTGCCAGGGCAACGGCAGGGGATCGCCGTCGGCGAAGGTTTCCGACAGTCCGAGCGTGGCGGCCAACCGCGTCGCCTGCGCCGCGTCGAGGGTGTCCACCTCGGTGATCGGTTCGGGACGCCAACCGGCGACATGGTCGCTCAGACTCGATCCGGTGGTCCCGGCCATTTGCGCTCCTCCGCTTCTCCGCCTGCACAACGACATTCCACACTATGAAACATAGTCTATAGAGTTGGTGGATGGGCCGGTGTCCCGCCCCCACTTAGGGGGGTGTTGACGGCGCTGGTGTGACGTGGATCATGCACTCATGACCAGCACCACCGCCACCGACAGCCCCTCGACGACCAACACCGAGCGATACCGCGTCGCGCGAGATCAGATGGTCCGTCTCATCGGCGACTACGAGACCGCCGTTCGTGAGTTCCGGTGGCCGGCCATCACCGGCCGGTTCAACTGGGCGATCGACTGGTTCGACGTCATCGCTCGCGGCAACGACCGCACCGCGCTCTGGTTGTGCGAGCAGGACGGCACCGAAACCAAGGTGTCGTTCGACGAGATGGCCACGCGCTCGGATCGGGTGGCGACCTGGCTGGCCGAGCTGGGCATCGGCAAGGGCGATCGCGTGATCCTGATGCTCGGCAATCAGGTCGAGTTGTGGGAGGCGATGCTCGCGGTGTGCAAGCTCGGGGCGATCGTCATGCCCACCACCGCAGCGCTGGGGCCGGCCGACCTGCGGGACCGGATCGACCGTGGTGCGGCTCGATGCGTCATCGTCAACGCCGCCGACACCGCCAAGTTCGCCGAGATCGACGGCGACTATCTGCGCATCGCGGTCGGCGACGCGGTGCCGGGCTGGCACTCCTACGGCGACTCGGCCACGGTCACCTCCGCCGGGCCGTTCGACGTCGTCACCGAGGTCGGCGATCCGATGCTCATCTACTTCACCTCCGGCACCACCAGTCGTCCCAAGCTCGTCGAGCATTCCCAGACCAGTTACGCCGTCGGCCATTTCACCACCATGGCGTGGATCGGGGTGCGCCCCGGCGACATTCACCTGGCGATCAGCTCGCCGGGTTGGGCCAAACATGCCTGGAGCTGTTTCTTCGCACCGTGGATCGCCGAGGCGACGATCTTCGTCTACAACTACGCGCGCTTCGACGCGCAGGCCCTGATGATGCAGCTGCGGCGGGCGCGTGTCACCACCTTCTGTGCGCCACCGACGGTGTGGCGCATGCTGATCCAGGCCGACCTCGGCGAGCGACCCGAGGGTATGCGAGAGCTCCTCGGTGCCGGGGAGCCGCTCAATCCCGATGTCATCCGGCAGGTCGAGAAGGCGTGGGGCCTGACCATCCGCGACGGTTTCGGGCAGACCGAGACCACCCTGCAGGTCGGGAACACGCCGGGCGCGCCGGTCAAGGCGGGGTCGATGGGCCGACCGATGCCCGGCGTCCCGGTGGTGCTGATCGATCCGATCAGCGGCGAACTCGCCGACGAGGGCGAGATCTGTCTGGAACTCGCCCAGCATCCGGTCAATCTCATGACCGGATACCTCGGCGACCCGGAACGCAACGCACTCGTCACGGCCGGCGGCTACTACCACACCGGCGATGTGGCGCAACGTGATTCCGACGGCTACATCACCTACATCGGGCGCACCGACGACGTCTTCAAGTCCTCGGACTACAAGGTCTCGCCCTTCGAGTTGGAGAGCGTGCTCATCGAGCACCCCGCCGTGGTGGAGGCGGCGGTCGTCCCGCAGCCCGACGACACCCGTCTGGCCGTGCCGAAAGCCTATGTGGCACTGGCCTCCGGGTGGGAACCCGACGAACAGACCGCACGCTCGATCCTGAAGTACTCCCGAGATCACCTCGCGCCCTATCTCAAGGTGCGCCGCGTCGAGTTCTTCGAACTGCCCAAGACCATCTCCGGCAAGATCCGCCGCGTCGAACTGCAGCAGCGGGAGGCCGCTGCGCATCGGGACAAGGAGACGATCACCACCGAATACCGGTACGAGGATCTGGTGGACTGAGCGTCGGCGGCGAGGTCAGCCGGGCCGGAACTGGTTGCGGTGCACCGATGGTGACACGCCGAACCGGGCGACGAAGTTCTGGCGGAGGGTGACCTCGCTGCCGAATCCGCACCGTTGTGCAATCAGCCCGATGTCGAGATCGGTGGTCTCGAGCAGGGTGCGGGCATGGGCGACTCGCTGGGTGGTCACCCATCGCGCGGGGGTGGTACCCGTGGCGTCGCGGAAGTGGCGCAGGAAGCTTCGTCGGCTCATCCGGGCCCGGGCCGCCAGCCCCGACACCGACAGGTCGGAATCCAGATGGCCGATCACCCATTCCAGCACTGCGCTGACCGAGGTGTCGGATTCGCTTGTGGCGAGCGGATGTTCGATGTATTGCGCTTGGCCGCCGTCGCGGTGCGGGGCCACCACCATGCGTCGGGCGACGCGGTTGGCCAGGTCGGCGCCGCACAATCGTCGCAGCAGGTGCAGGCAGGCATCCACCGATGAGACCGTGCCGGCCGAGGTGATCACGTCGCCGTGGTCGATGTAGAGAACCGAATCGTCGACCCAGCCGCAGCGCCCACGACGCTCCAGTTCGCGGGTGCCCAGCCAATGCGTCACCGCTCCACGGCCTTCGAGGAGGCCGGTGTCGGCGACGGCGATGGCCCCGAGGCACAGTCCGGCAATGATCGCACCCCGCCCGTGGGCATCGAGCAGAGCCGAGCGCACCACGTCGTCGATCTCCGGTGCCGACTCGGGCCACGACGGCACGATGACGATGTCCGCAGCAGTGGTCGCCTCGGGACCACTGATCCCGCTGAGGCGTTGGCCCATCTCGAGCTCGACATCTCCGGAGTGGGCGGCCCACAAGGTGATCGACCAGAGCGCCGGATCTCGCGCCACCACCGCGGCCTCCCGGAAGACCATTTGGGGTGCAGCGACATGAAAGAGACTGACGCCGTCGAACACATGAATCGCGACCCGCATCGGTGCACCTACTCCGTGGCACGATCTCATCGGAAATCGGCATTCGCGCCACTGTCGTGGGTCAGCGTAACGCAGCAAAGTGGGTCGGGGACGGCGAGGATGACCGTCCGCCGAGCCAGAAGGAAGGCCCGACATGACCGCACCCACCCGCGCACTCGTCGTCGTCGACGTCCAGAACGAGTACTTCGACGGTCCGATGCAGATCCAGTACCCGCCGCGCGAGGGCTCGCTGGCCAACATCACCCGCGCGATCGACGCCGCGACCGAGGGCGGATTACCCATAGTGGCTCTGCGACACACCCTTCCGGCCGACTTCCCGGTGTACGCGGAGGGCTCGCACGGCTGGCAGTTGCATCCCGACATCGAGCGGCGCATCGGGGCGGACTGGAAGGTGGCCGACAAACAGTTCGGCACCGTGTTCGCCGGCACCGGGGTCGGCGAGTGGCTCGCCGAGCGGGGCGTCGACACCATCACGATCGTCGGGTACATGACCAACAACTGTGATCTCGCGACCGCCGCCGAATCCGAGACGCGGGGTCTGAGCGCGGAGATCCTCTCCGACGCGACCGGCGCCATCCACCTCGCCAACGACGCGGGCAAGGTGTCGGCGGAGCAATTGCACAACACGCTGATGGTGCTCTACCACTCGAACTTCGCGGCCGTGGCCACGACGGATGACTGGATCACGGCGGTGAACGCCGGTGCGCCGTTGGACCGGGGCAACCTCGTCGAATCCGCGGTGGCGGGTGCGGCGGCCAACTCCTGACCTGCCAACAGCGTTGGGCGCGCGAGCATTCAGCGCCGGGCGATCCAGGTGGTTTTGAGGCCGGTGAATTTGTCGATCGCGTGGATTGACAGGTCCGCGCCGAAGCCTGATCCCTTGAAGCCGCCGAACGGTGTGCCCGGCGACAACGCGTCGACGGTGTTGATCGACACGGTGCCGGCATGCAGCGCCTCGGACACACGCAGGGCTCGGTCGAGGCTCGCCGTCCACACCGACGCGGCCAGCCCATACGGGGTGTCGTTGGCCAGTGCGACGGCTTCTTCCTCGGTGTCGAAGGGGATCATCGCGAGCAGCGGGCCGAAGATCTCGTCGGTCACCACCGGCGAGTCGACCGGCAGGTCGGTGACGACGGTCGGTTCCAGGAAGAAGCCGGTGTCGCCGATCCGGTTGCCGCCGAGGATGATCCGTCCGTCGGTGTGGGCGCGGTCGATGTAGCGCAGGACAAGGTCGAGTTGCTTGCGCGAGACCATCGCACCGGCGCTCGATGCCGGATCGAGCGGGTCGCCCGGCAGGTAGGCCGCCGCCTTGTCGATCAGTGCGGCGGCGAACTCGTCGACGATGTCACGCTGGATCAGTAGACGACTGTTGGCCGAGCACACCTCGCCCTGGTTGCCGAAGATCCCGAAACACGCCATCGCCGCGGCCTGCTCGAGATCTGCGCAATCGGCGAAGACGATGTTGGGGCTCTTGCCGCCGCATTCGAGCCACACCTGTTTCATGTTGGACTCGGCGCTGTAGGCCAGGAACTTCTTGCCCACCTCCGTCGACCCGGTGAAGGTGAGGCAGTCGACGTCGGGGTGTCGTCCCAGAGCTGCTCCGGCGGTGGCCCCGAGGCCCGGTACCACGTTGAACACTCCGGCGGGTATGCCTGCATCCAGGGCGATCTCGGCCATACGCAGTGCCGACAGAGGTGACTCCTCGGCGGGTTTGAGGACCACGGAGTTGCCTGCGGCCAGGGCTGGCGCGAGTTTCCAGGCGGCGATGTCGAGCGGGAAGTTCCACGGCACCACCGCGCCGATCACTCCCAGGGGGACACGCCGCACCATGGCGACGCTTCCGTCGGCGGTCGGCGGAAGCTCACCGGGGATCTTGTCGATGACTTCGCCGTAGTAGCGAAAGACCGCAGCCGCGCCGGGTATCTCCACGTCGAGCGAATCGGTGATGGCCTTCCCCATCTCCAGGGTGACGAGCAGCGCGAGTTCGTCGCTGTGGTCGAGCAGAAGATCGGCGAAGCGGTTGAGTACCGCGCCACGCTCGGCGGCCGACAGGCGGGACCACCGGCCGTCGTCGAAGGCCCGTCGAGCCGCCAACACCGCGGCGTCGACGTCGGCCGCGTCGCACGCGGACACGCTCACCAGCACCTCTTCGGTCGCCGGGTTGACGACGTCGAAGGTGGAGCCTGAGATCGCGGGTACCGGGTGACCGTCGATGAGTGCGTCGGTGGGCGGCTTCAGGCCGGCCGCTCGCGCGTGCCAGTCGATCGGGGTGGGTACGGAGGGTGCGGGCATGGACCCAGGATGGCCGATGTCCGCGCCGGTCGATAGATCCAGTTGAGCCGAATTATTGGATGATCTGCATCGGTTCAGCCGAAGATGGCGGCGTGGGTATTGCATCGACTCCGGTGATACAGAAGCCAGAAAGATTCTGTTTTCTCTGGGATGGCCGGTGTCGAATACTGGCCGAACAGCGATCACGATCCCAGCCAGGAGCCGACCAACCCATGACGAGCACACCAGAATCCGGCGCCCCGGGCGCCGCGCCGGCACTCGAACGCCGCACCATCGATCACATTCCGCATGACGAACGGCACGGTCGCGCCCGCGACATCTTCACCGTGTGGTTCGGCTCCAACATCATGCTCCTGACCATCATCACCGGCGCGCTCGCGACCACCGTGTTCGGTCTGCCGTTGTGGGCCGGGGCGCTCGCGGTGATCGCCGGCAACGTCGTCGGCGGTGTCGTGATGGCGTTGCACGCCGCGCAGGGTCCGCAGATGGGCGTGCCTCAGATGCTGCAGACCCGCGCCCAGTTCGGCTCGCTGGGAAGCCTTCTGGTGGTGGTGCTCGTCGTCTTCATGTACCTGGGGTTCTTCGCCTCCAACGCGGTCCTCGGTGGCAAGGCCTTCGCGGCGGTGACCGGCCTGCCGACCAACTGGGCGATCGTGATCATCGGTGCGATCAGCGTCGGTGTCACCATCATCGGCTACCGGTTGATCCACTCCATGGCTGCGGTGTTGTCGGTGGTGGCGGGTGTGGCATTGATCATCGCGTTCGTGTGGATGGTCGGGGTGCAGGGCCTGCCCAGCGGCACGTGGCATGGCGGCGGATTCGGCTGGGCCGGTTTCATGGCCACCTTCTCGGCCGCGGCACTATGGCAGATCGCTTATGCGCCCTACGTTTCCGACTACACGCGGTATCTACCCAAGGACACCGGGGTGACCACCGCGTTCTGGGCCACCTACTCCGGCTGTGTACTCGGATCGGTGCTGCCGATGCTCCTCGGTGTGGTCGTCGGTGCAGCTCTGCCCGCCGCCGACACCCTTGACGGCCTGTCGACGCTGACCCACGGCATCTCGACCGGGCTCTTCGTGATCTTCGCGGTGGGCATCAGCGTCACCAACGGGATGAACCTCTACTGTGGTGCATTGTCGACGATCACCATCGGGCAGAACATCTTTGCGTGGTGGCGTCCGCAGGCCACGAGCCGCGCGGTGATCGCCGTCGTGCTGTTCGCCATCGCGATGGCGCCTGCGCTTCTGAGTGCCGACGACTTCCTGGCCAACTACGCCAATTTCCTTTCCCTGCTGCTGTGCGTGCTGATCCCGTGGACCGCGGTCAACCTCGTCGACTATTACCTGTTGCGCCACGGTGACTACGACATCGACTCGCTGTTCGCCAAGGACGGCGGAGTCTATGGTCGCTTCAACTGGACGGCCATCACCTGTTACGTCCTGGGCATCGCGTTGCAGATCCCTTTCCTCTCGACCACCCTGTGGGTCGGTCCTATTGCTACATCGCTCGGCGGCGTGGATATTTCGTGGCTGGTGGGGCTCGCGGTGATCTGCCCCCTCTACTACGTGCTGATGCGCGCGAAGATG
This sequence comes from Gordonia sp. N1V, assembly GCF_029269935.1. Taxonomy (NCBI): domain Bacteria; kingdom Bacillati; phylum Actinomycetota; class Actinomycetes; order Mycobacteriales; family Gordoniaceae; genus Gordonia; species Gordonia sp. N1V. The sequence goes on along the minus strand of NZ_JARJDD010000014.1, from coordinate 90,705 downwards.
CCTGTGCCGTCGGCCTCGCTGGTGTCGGGGTCGGTCGCGTGATGAGCGACTACGTGGTGGTTGGCGGTGGCACCGCCGGTTGTATCGTCGCCGCACGGCTCAGCGAACGCCCCGACGTCACGGTGACGGTGCTCGAGGCCGGTCCGGACGACGAGCACGAGCCTCGTGCCCGATCGATCCGCCGGTGGGCGGAGATGATCGAGAGCGAGTACGACCAGGATTACCGCAGCATCCCGCAGGAGCGCGGGAACTCGGGAATCCGCCAGTCGCGCATGCACATTCTCGGTGGATGCTCGACCGCCAACACGATGATCACCTGGCGGCCGCTGGCCGCGGACCTCGAGGAGTGGGCCGACCTCGGCGTCGTCGGCTGGGATGTGCACACCCTCGGACGATGCTTTGATCGACTGGCCACCCCCATCACGCCGGTCGCCGAGCAGGATCGCAACCCCTACGTGGCCGACGTCGTCGCCGCGGCCGGGGAGGCGCTCGGCCTGCCTTTGCGGACGGCGTGGAACAGCGACGACGACTTCGCCTCGACGGGAGAGGGCGCCGGCTTCTTCGAGATCGGCTACGCCCCGGACACCAATCTCCGGTCATCGACGTCGGTGCACTATCTCCATGACGTCCGGTCACGCGCCAATCTGACTCTGCTGCAGAGTAGTTCGGTCTCTCGAATCCTGTTCGACGGGACACGTGCGGTGGGTGTGGTGGCAGTCGACGAGAACGGGGCCGAGTACGAGGTGCGCGCCGCAGTGGAGGTGATCGTGTGCGCCGGTGCTCTCGGATCGCCGGCTATCCTGCAGCGATCAGGGATCGGGCCTGCGGACGTGGTGGGCGCCGCCGGGGTGCCGGTGTTGCTCGACCTGCCCGGGGTGGGCGAGAACCTGATGGATCATGCCGAGGGGCTGATCGTCTGGGAGACCGATCGCGACGTGCCGTCGACCTGCGCGACCGGCTGGGACGCCGGTGCGGCGCTGCGGATCTCGGCCGACAGCCCGGCACGGCCGGACGTGTTGATGCACTTTCCGGTCGAGGCCGTTGCCGATCATGCCGTCGCCGCCGGTGCGGAACTGCCCGAGCACATCGTCTCGATCGCACCCAATGTGGCCAAGCCCCGCAGCCGCGGGCGGGTGTGGATCACCGATGCCGATCCGGCGACGCCGCCGGCCATCGACTACCGGTACTTCACCGATCAGTCCGGGGCGGACGAGGCCGTGTTGCTGGCCGGTGTTCGTGCGGCCCGTCGCATCGCCGAGACCGAGCCTATGGCGAAGTGGATTGTCCGAGAGGTATTCCCGGGCCCGGAGGTGGTCGGCGACGAGGAGCTCTCGGCCGCGCTGCGAGCGACGCACCAGACGGTCTATCACGTGTCCGGCACGTGCCGCATGGGTTGCGATGGTGACCCGCTCGCCGTCCTCGACAGCGATCTGAGGGTGCGTGGCGTGAGCGGTGTGCGGGTGGTGGATGCGTCGGTGCTGCCGACGCTGACCTCGGTCAATCCGGTCGGCACCATCATGAGCGTCGCCGAACGTGCCGCCGAACTCATTGCCGCCGAACTCATTGCGCCGGTCGGGGCGTCCTCGTCTTAACTCCCGAACAGATCCCGGCAGAGTTCGGCCACCACGGCCGCGCGGCGCGTGGGACGGGCGGCGACCGCGCTGAGCAGCACCATCGTGAGTGCCGGGGCGTCGTCGGCGATGGGGATCGCCGCGACCTCGTGTCCGTCGAGCGCCACCGGCACCGCCGACTGCAGGTTGAGCACTGTGTAGGCCAGTCCCCGTCCGACGAGCGCCCGACATGTCTCGACCGTCGTGGAGCGGTAGCGGATCGCGGGCTCCACCCCGGCGTCGCCGAAGACACGTCCGAAGTAGTCGCGACTGTGCGGTAGATCGAGCAGGGCCATCGGCTCGTCGGCGAGTTCACGCAGCCGCAACGACTTTCGCTTTGCCAACCGGTGGGTCCCCGACACGAGCACGTACGGCGGTACGGTACGCAGCGGCCACCGCTTGAGACGGGCGTCGTCGACGAGGTCGTATCCGATACCGAGTTCGAAGGTGCCGTCGGCGACGCCCTCGGCGAGATCGGCGAGGTCGACCTCGGTGGTCTGCAGATGTAGACGCGGAAGCTTTTCCGCAGCGGTGCTGAGCAATTCGGGTAAGAGGTACGGCGCCATCACCTCGAAGCAGCCGATCGACAGCGATCCGGTCAGTGAGCCGCCCAGTCCGTGCGCGATGGACCGCAGATCGGCCGCGGAGGTCAGCAGTTGCCTGCTCGCCACGAGGAGCTCCCGACCCGACGGGGTCAGGGTGATGCCCTTCGCGTGATGACGTACCAACAGCTGCACGCCGAGGGCGCCCTCGAGGTCGGTCAGGGCCGTCGACATCGCCGACTGTGAAAGATGGACGGCGGCGGCGGCTTTGGTGATACTGCCGGCCTCGGCGACCGCAACGAAGTACTCGAGTTGCCGCAGGGTGTAGTCGGCCATGTCCCGCCTCCGTTGATTCGACTGAACCGATATTAAACCAAGAAAACAACGACTGTACAGATGGGATCGCCAGACTCAGTCTTGTAGTGCACGTCATACTTTTCTCGCAATCAGGAGTTGTTTCATGGGAACTCATCCAGTAGGCCAGGACGGTCCGGATCTGCATCTGAAACGGTCGCTCCGGCGCCTCGACGTCCCGATCATGATCTTGTCGGCGCTGATCAGCCTCGACATGGTCGGTGAGATCTCGTCGTTCGGCGGCGAGACGTTCACCTGGTTGCTCGTCCTGGCACTGCTCTGGATGATCCCGTACGGGCTGGTGGCGGCCGAGTTGGGCAGCGCTTTCCCCGACGAGGGCGGCCTCTACGAATGGGTCAAGCGCGCCTTCGGCCGCCTACCCGGATCGATCGCCACCGTCATGTACTGGTCGATCAATCCGCTGTGGATCGGCGGCTCACTTGCGTTCATCAGTACCCAGGCGTGGAGCGGCTTCATTCATCCGGTGGGTTCGGGAACGCTCGGCGACTTCGCCTTCAAGATCGTCTTCGTGTGCGCCTCGGTGGGGGTGACGCTCCTGTCGATGCGACGAGCACGCGTGATCTTCCGGATCGGCACCTATCTCAAGCTCGGCCTCGCCGCGGTCTTCCTGATCACCACCGTCGTCTACGGCATCGACCACGGCTTTCACGGCATCGGTGCGGTCAGCTGGTCGCCCACGATGGCCGGATTCCTGGGACTCGTCCCGCTGCTGCTGTTCTCGCTCGTCGGGTTCGAGGTACCGAGTCAGGCGGGCGGCGAGATGGCCAACCCGCAGCGCGACGTACCGCGCGGCATCGCGCTCGGCGGGTTCGTCGGACTGGCGGTCTATGCGCTGCCCGTCCTGGCGCTGCTGCTGGTCCTTCCGGCCGAGGCGATCACCGGAATCGGCGGATTCATGGCCGCGGTGGACACTGTCTTCGGTGTCTACGGTCCGGCCGCGTCGATCCTGGTCAAGATCGCGGTCGTCGCCTTCATCATCGGACTCGGGATCACCGGCGCCACGTGGGCGGTGGCGGCCAATCGCGCTCTGGCAGTGGCGGCTTCCGACGGAGGCTTCTTCCCGTACTTCGCGCGCTTCGACGAGAAGCGCAACTCGCCGGTGCGTGTCAACGTCTTCACCGGTGTCATCGCGCTGCTGTTCATGATCGTCGGCGTCCTCTTCTCGCGGGGCGACAGCGCCGCCACCTTCACCGTCGTCCTCACCATCACCATCTCGACGTCCCTGGTCGCCTATCTGTTCGTGTTCCCGGCAGCACTGCGGCTGCGATTCACCCACGCCGACATCAACCGCCCCTATGCGATCCCCGGGGGTCGCGCGGGTCTGGCGGTGGCTGTCGCCCTGACCACGTTCTGGGCCGCGCTCGGTGTCTGGGTGGCGGTGTTCCCCGGGACCCTGGAGAACCTCATGGGTGTGCACTACGACTTCGTCGAGACCTGGGGAGTGGGTCGGTTGCGGTTCGAGGTGTTCACCCTGGGCACGCTCGCAGTGCTCGCCCTGATCGCGATCGTCGGCTACCTCCGAGGACGCGTGACCCCCTCGACGCCGGTCGGTACCGACACCCCGGCTGTCGCCGCACAGATCTCGTAGCCGGCATTCGCCGGATCATCTGTCACCGATCGATCACCCCTGAAGGAGTACCCATGAGCACCCTGCAGTCGACCACCCCGCAGATCATCTCCACCGACGACGCCGCCCGCACTGTGATGACGCTGAGCGCCTACGTCACCCCGGAGAACCTGCGCGCCGGCGACCCCGCCGAGCGCGAGGCCACCCACCTCGTCAGCGCGGACGACAAATTCGTCGTCGGCTCGTGGTCGGCACAGCCATACACCGAGTTCATCGAGTCCTATCCGGGTGACGAGTACGCGCGGGTCCTCGAGGGATCGGTCACGCTCACCGGTGACGACGGTGTGGCGCATACGATCTCCGCCGGCGAGGCGTTCACCCTGCGACGTGGCTGGCGTGGCGAGTACCGCGTGACCCAGCCGCTGCTCAAGCAGTTCGCGCTGTATCTGGGCTGACGCGGCGTCACGCCGTCGGCCCGCGCCCGGCCACTGCCGAAACCCGGGGAGCAACATTCCTCCCCGGGTTTCGTGCTCGTCGGAAGATGTCTCTCGCCGACGACGGCACTCAGATGGCGTGCACCACGGTGCCGCCCACCATCGTCATCGTCGCGGTCAGAGCGCCGATGTCGACGGCCGTGCGGATGTCTTCATCGAGCACGACGAGGTCGGCGTCCTTGCCGACGGACAGCGAGCCCGCGCGATCCTCGGCGTGCATGGCGCGAGCGGAGCCGACCGTGTAGGCGTCGACGGCCGCGCGCAAGGTGATGGCCTCCCCGGCGACGAGCGGTACCGTCCGGGCGTCGTCTCCGATGGCGTGCGGATCGGCGATCGACCCCGTTCGGTGCACCGCGGTGTGTATGGCCCACAACGGATTAGGATCGGTCACCGGCCAGTCGCTGCCCATTGCGAGCGCCCCGCCCTCGGCCCGGATCGACCCGAACGGGAAGTGGAACGGTTCGCGATCGGGTCCCAGTAGCGGGAGCTTGCGTTCGACGATCTCGGTATCGCGTCGCGCCCAGAGTGCCTGGATGTTGGCGATGACGCCGAGTTGCGCGAACCGCGGGATGTCGGCCGGGTCGACCACGTCGAGGTGAGCGATCTGATGCCGGGCATCGAAGCCGGGGCGTGAGGACCGCGCGGCGCCCAGCGCATCGAGGCATTCGCGGACCGCCCGATCGCCGACGGCGTGCATGTGGATGTGAAAGTCGTTGCGCACCAGTAGTGCACACACCTGCTCGAGCTCGGCAGGATCGATGAAGGACAGTCCTGTCGGAGATGCTCCGGCCGGCAGGTCCGAGTACGGCGCCAACATCGCGGCGGTGCAGTTCTCGCAGATGCCGTCCTGCATCACCTTCACGGTGTCGACGTGAAAGCGGTGTCCCCGGCCCTGTGCTCGACGCTCCCGCAGGGTGTCGAGCTGCCCGACGCCCTCGTCGGCGGCCCACCACAGGGCGCCGCAGACGCGGGCGGTCAGCTCGCCCGCGGCATCGGCGGCGAGGTAGGTGGCGAGGGTATCCGACAGCCCGAACGCCGGGATGTCGACGCCGGCATCTTGCCAGCCGGTGACACCCGCCGCATGCAGGCGCTGCTGTGCGATCAGCAGTGCGCGCCGCAGGAAGGCCTCGTCGTAGTCGGGGATCAACGCATTCGCCGGATCGCCGGCGCGCTCGAAGAGGATTCCGGTCGGTGTGCCGTGCGCGTCCCGCTCGATGCGGCCGCCGCTGGGGTCGGGTGTCGACGCGTCGATGCCGACCCTGCGGAGAGCCTCGCTGTTGACCCACACGCCGTGACCGTCATGGCTCGAGAGCACCACCGGGCGGTCGGCGATGACCTCGTCGAGATCGCCGCAGGTGGGTAGACCACCGACGAAAGCATCTCCGTACCAACCGCTTCCACTGATCACCGGCTCGTCCGGATGGGCACGCGCATATGCGGCGATCGCGTCGAGGTAGCCGCGTCGGGTGTGCGGCAGCTCGGACAGGTTGCACCGGAGGGCGGCGAGCCCGCCGGCCACCGGATGCACGTGGGCGTCGACGAAGCCCGGCAGGAGGCTTGCGCCACCGAGGTCGTGGACCTCGGTGGCAGGTCCGAGCAGTGCCCGATCGACGCCGCGGCCGACGGAGATGATCACTCCGTCGGCTACGGCGAGGGTATCGGCACCGCTCACGTCATCCGGCCGCCAGAGTGCGGCATTGGTGAAGACATGAGAGGCGTACATGGGTTACTCCTTCGGGCCGGTCACGAGGCCGTCACCGGTGTTCGGAACACCGGTTCGATGGACAACTGGGTGACCTCGCGCCGGAACGGCACCAGGTCATCGGACTTCTCGACATCGAGTTCCTCGGCGTACCGATGGCCCGCCCACACCGCGGCGGCGATCGTCGAGGGTGCCCACGCGTCGCCGATGCCGCGTACCGAGCGCACGCCTGCGGCAGACCACTCGTCGGCGCGTGCGTGCAGGGCCGTATACAGCTCGTCGTGGGGGAGTCGGGCGGTGACGAGGACGACGGCGTCGGCGTCGAGTTCTCCGGTGCGCCCGGTGAATCGGCAGGCGGTGCCGACGCCGCCGGCACCGATCGCGGTGAGCGCGGTGTCGGTGCGGACCTCCACGCCGGCCTCGATGATCCGAGCCCGGATGCGGTGGGCCTCCATGGTGTTCACCGTCCATTGCGACACCTGCGGCGCGGGGGTGACCAGGGTGACCGCATACCCCTCCTTGGCGAGCAACTCCGCGATGACGGCGCCGAGGTAGTAGTGGTCGTCGTCGAAGAGCACGATGCGCTTTCCGGCGGGACGAAGCCCGGCGATGATGTCGTCGGGGGTGAGGACTTCGGGGGTGGGGTCGATCTCGATGGGGTGGGTGTGCCAGCGGCCCACCCCATCACGACGCCACGACGAGCCGGTGGCGACCACCACGTGGTCGAAGCCGTACTCGAGGATGTCCTGCTCGGTCATCGGTGACTCGCGATAGACCTCCACATCGTCGAGACGATCGAGCTGTTGCAGCCGGTAGTCGACGACCCGAATCCATGCGGACAGGCCGGGGAGCGTGGACTCCTTGGCCACGCGCCCGCCGAGTACGCGGCTCGCCTCGGTGAGGGTCACCGGATAGCCGCGGTTGCCCAGCGAGCGCGCGGCTTCCAAGCCTGCCGGCCCGGCTCCGACCACGAGCACCGACGACGCCGAGGTGGCCGGGGCGATGCGTTCGGGATGCCAGCCGCGACGGAACTCCTCACCCATGGTCGGGTTCTGGGTGCAGCGGATGGGCGACATGGTGAAGTCGCCGGACACGCAGATGTTGCAGCCGATGCATTCGCGGATGTCCTCGAGATCTCCACGTTCGATCTTGTTGGGCATGAACGGATCCGCGATGGAGGGCCGGGCGGCGCCGATGAGATCGAGGATGCCGCTGCGGACGTGGCGGACCATGGTGTCCGGGGAGGTGAAGCGGCCCACGCCGACAACGGGTTTCGTGGTGAGCTGCTTGAGTCCGGTGACGAACGGTTCCTGTTCGGCCTCGGGGCCGAACCGCGAGGTCACCGAATCGTCCTCCCAGCTGCCGAGCACCAGGTCCCAGAGGTCGGGGTGCTCGCCGATGAGGCCGAACACGTCCTCCATCTCCGCGCGGGTGATGCCGTCGTCACCGAGGAGTTCATCCACCGAGATGCGGCAGGCGACAGCCGCTTTGCCGTCGGCGATCTCCCGGGTGTCCTCGAGGATCTCGCGGATCAACCGCACTCGATTCTCCAGGCTCCCGCCATACTCGTCGGTGCGGTTGTTGTAGCGGGGCGAGAGGAAGTGGTGCAGGCCGCCGATGGCGTGCCCGGCGTAGACGTAGACGATGTCGTAGCCCGCTCGCAGTGATCGGTGCACCGAATCGGCGTGCCACTTGCGCAGGTCGACGATGTCGGACTTGCTCATCGCGCGTGCCTGAACCGGATCGAAGTTCCACGAGACGACGGGCAGATGTTGTGGCGCCAAGGGGGTTTCGCGGCTGATGAGATTGGGGCTGTTGAGGCCGTTGTGTGCCAGCTCGATGCCGGCGAGTGCGCCGCCCTCGTGGATCTGCTCGGCGATGCGGGCGATCGCCGGCATGTCCTTGTCGTCCCAGAGGCGTAGCTCGATGAACGGGCCGATGTCGGAGGTGGGGTGTATCTCCACCTGCTCGGTGCAGACCACGGCCCAGCCTCCCTCGGCCTTGGTGCGGCGCATCGCGGCCTCGCCGGAGGGATCGCGGTACCCCATGCCGTTGCAGTGCGGCACCTGGAAGAAGCGGTTGCGGGCGGTGACCGGTCCGATGGTGACCGGTTCGAAGAGGACGTCGTAGCGGGGATCGCGCATGGGAACACTCCGGAGGCTGGACTGTGAGGGAGCACCTCATTCTTTGGGTTCAATCTCAAAGAATGAATCGACGGTATCGCGAGCTCGGCCACCGCGCACAGCTGTCAGCGGGATCTCGTCGTGCGAAGATCCGATCCGTGACATCGGCTGGATCGATGCAGCCGGGGCATGTTGCATCACCCGGCGGTGCAAGGCAGGATCGGCACACATGGCCAGACCTCGAAGACAGGATGCCAGGCGCTCCGAGATCATCACCGCCGCAACGGTTGCCATCGCCGAGCGAGGATTGATCGGGCTGCGGCTCAAGGACATCGCCGAGGCCGCGGCGATGTCGGCGGGCTCGGTCGCCTATTACTACCCAGAACTCGACGACCTCCTGCTGGCCGTCCACGAGCGGGCCGTCGAACGGTTCCACGGGGGTCGGCGAACGGCCATGACCACCCAGGACGATCCGGTGGGACGGTTGCGGATGCTGGTGGACCTCGGTGTCTGCGACCCTGACGATCCGATGTGGCCCGCACTGTACGAGTTGCATCTGCACAGCGCGCGCGAACCGCGTCATGCCGAACTGATGTCGAGACTGTTCGAACTCGAGGTCTCGCTCTACCGCGACGTCATCTCCGCCGGGGTGGAGTCCGGTGTCTTCGACCTCGGCGATGACGCCGAACGGATCGCGGCCACGGCGGTGGCTCTCGAGGATGGCTACGGCATCCACCTCGTCGCCCGTAACCGCGAGGTGGATGCTGACGCCGCGCGTACCGCACTCCGTGGCTACCTCGCTGCGGTACTCGCCTGCGCCGACATCATCGGCGGTCGCGCGCGACCTCGACCGCCGAGTGCGGACGCGACAGGAGTGCAGGACTGAATATGCGTGCCAGGACGTCGTCGTCGACGAGTCGGGAGCGCCGGACCAGATCGGGAATCGAAGCGCCGGTGGCAATCGCCTCGGCCACCAGGGCGGTGGCCACCTCGTAACCGAGCAGCGGATTCAGTACGGTGGCCAGGCTCGCCGATCCCATGACGGCCTCGCGCATACGATCGGGATTGGCGGTGATGCCTGCGATGCAGCGTTCGCCGAGAACGTCCACGGCGGCGGTCAGGTGGGTCAGCGACGACAGCAGTGCACGAGCCATGATGGGCTCGAATGCGTTGAGCTGTAACTGTCCGGCCTCGGCGGCCATGGTGATCGTCAGATCATTGCCGACCACCTCGAAGGCCACCTGGTTGACCGCTTCCGGGATCACCGGATTGACCTTGCCCGGCATGATGCTCGACCCCGCCTGCACCGGCGGGAGATTGATCTCGTTGAAGCCTGCGCGGGGTCCGGAGGACAAGAGCCGCAGATCATTACAGATCTTGGACAGCTTCACCGCGGCCCGTTTGGTGACCCCGGACAGCTGCACGAATGCGCCGACGTCGGAGGTGGCCTCCACGAGATCGCCGGCGGTGCTCAGCGGCAAACCGGTAATGGTGCGCAGATGTTCGCAGGCCCGTGCGGCGTACTCCGGATCGGTGTTGAGACCGGTTCCGATTGCGGTGCCGCCCAAGTTGATCTCGGCGATCAGCAGGGCAGCCTCGGCGATCCGGTCGGCGTCCTCGACGATGGTCACCGCGTACGCGCTGAACTCCTGGCCCAGGGTCATCGGCACCGCGTCCTGCAATTGGGTGCGTCCGAGCTTGAGCATGTCGCCGAATTCTTGCGACTTGGCCACACAGCGCGCCGCCAGTTCGCGCAGCGAGGTCTCCAGGGCGCGAGCGGCGAATCCGAGGGCCGCCTTGACCGCCGTCGGGTAGACGTCGTTGGTGCTCTGCCCGAGATTGACGTGCTCGAGCGGGTGCACGACGGTGTAGGTGCCTCGCGGGTGACCGAGGATCTCGAGTGCACGGTTGGCGATGACCTCGTTGGCGTTCATGTTCGTCGACGTTCCCGCGCCGCCCTGGATCTGGTCGACAACGAACTGATTGTGTAGCGCGCCACCGCGAATCTCGGTACAGGCGTCCGTGATCGCCCCGGCGATGACTGGGTCGAGGAGCCCGAGTTCGCGATTGGTCTGCGCTGCTGCTTGTTTGACCGAGGCCAGTGCAATCACCAGATCGCGGTGGACGGCGATCGGAACCCCGCTGATCGGGAAGTTCTCGAGTGCACGGGCGGTGTGCACACCGTAGTAGGCCCCGGCGGGGATCTCCCGGTCGCCGAGCAGGTCGTGTTCGATACGGAAGGCGGCATGAGGCTCGGTGGACACGATGTTCTCCTCCGTTGGGTCGGTGGGGGACGGTGGGTCAGTGGGCGCCCAGCAGACGAGTCCGAACAGTCGACTGCATCGCGGCGTCGACAACGGTTCCCGCCATCGCGAGCGCACCGTGCGCGATCGCGGTCTCGGCGGCCGGGCTCAGGGTGGCCGCGGCGAACTCGGCCTGGTGATTGACCGCCGGCATCGAATCGATACCGATGTAGGGATGGATCGCGGGGAGTAGCTGCGACACATTGCCCATGTCGGTCGATGCCCGTGCCATCATCGAGTCCGATCCGGTCTCGAAACGCCGGCCGAGTGCGGTGGCGCGACGTTCGTACAGTCCGAGAAGTTGCTCGTCGGTGCGGAATTCGGCGTACGGACGGGATTCGGGTGTCACAGTGAGCCGAGCCCCGGACGCCAGGGCGCCGGCCTCGAAGCAGCGCAGTACCCGGGGCGTCACCTCGGCGAGTTCGGCGAGCGTCTCGGCCCGCACATACCAGCGGCCCTCGGTGTGCTCGGCGATGGCGTTGGGCGCCTCCCCGCCACGGGTCATCATCCCGTGCACGCGCACCGACGACGGCAGCTGTTGCCGAAGCAGCCCGATCGCAACCTGCGCGACAGTGAACGCATCGGCGGCGTTGACCCCACGCTCGGGGTAGGCGGCGGCGTGCGCAGCCTTGCCGTGATACTCGATATGGTTGTGCGACACAGCAAATGGCCGGGCCCGCGCCACATCGACCGGTCCTGGATGCACCATTGCGGCAGCGTGTTGACCATCGAAACCATTGCGTTCGAGCATCTCGATCTTGCCCCCGCCGCCCTCTTCGGCAGGTGTGCCGATGACGGTCAGACGCAACCCGAGATCGTCGGTGAGCGGCGCGAGAGCGAGCGCCGCACCGACGGTGATCGCCGAGATCAGATTGTGGCCGCAGGCGTGACCGAGGCCAGGAAGTGCGTCATACTCGGCGCACAGCGCGAAATGGAGGTCGCCGGTCCCGATCGTCGCGGCAAAGGCGGTGTCGAGCCCGCAGTATTTCTCCGTGATCTCGAAGCCGGCGTCGGACAGGCGATCGGCCACCCGCCGCGCCGAACGTACTTCCTCCCAGGCAATCTCGGGATCATCGTACAGCTCCCGGGACAGCGTGGTCAGCAGCGAATGATCGGCGGCGATCTTATCGGCGAGCGCCGAGTCGAGGGTGCTCACAGATCCCCCGCAACACCGTACGAGGGGGCGCGCGTCGGGTCGATACCGCGCACCCGGTAGTCGTCCTTCTGTGGTGCCCAGATCTGCCAGAGGGCACTCATTTCGTCCACTGGGTCGTCGGCGAAATCGACCCGCAGATCGGTGACCGGCCAGTCGACGTCGGCCACGACGAGCAGTCCGGCCGAATGCACCGGGCCGGCCTCACCGCCGGCAGCGAGCGCATCACGTAGCCCGTCGAGTAGTCGCTCCTCGAGATGTTCTGCCCTACTGCGGGTGTAGCCGGTCACCAGTTCGGTGAGAACGCTCTCGTCGGCCAGGAGATTGCCAGCGGCGACCACGTTCTCGGCCTCGATGTGACCGTACACACCGAGGCTCTGCGAGCCCGAGTGCACTGCTGTCGTGCCGTCGGCCCCGATTGCGGTGACCTGTCGATGGTCCGGAAAGCGCTCCCGCGACAGTGCATTTGCCAGAGCATCCGGCGCGTTGGCGCCAACAGCCATCTCGTCGAGCACGGCGGTGCCCAGCGCCGGATTGGTGATGTTCTGCGAGGCGACCACACCGACACCTGGCCGCAGGTGCGCGCAGCGCGCGGCGACTGCCGGGCTCGACGAGCAGATCACGATGCCGAAGGCACCCGTTGCCGGTTCGTGGGCGATCAGTGAGAGGGTCATCGATCGTCGGACTTCGGTTCGGTGAGAACGGGTTCGCTGACAACGGCGGTCGCATCGATCTCGACGAGCCACTCGGGTCGGGCGAGTGCCTCGACGACCAGTCCGGTGGAGACGGGGAAGACACCCGTGAGCCATCGGCCCATCACGCGGTACACGGTCTCGCGAAACCGGATGTCGGTGAGATACACGGTGACCTTGACGATGTCGCGCAGCGAACTCCCCGACTCGTCGAGCAGCATCGCGATGTTGGCCATGGCCTTGTCGGCCTGTGCCTCGACATCGCCGATGCCGATCGACTCGCGCGTGTCGAGGTCTTGTCCGATCTGACCGCGCAGGTACACCACGCCGCCTGCGACGACGGCCTGGCACAGATCGTTGTCGAGGTTCTGCTCGGGATAGGTGTCGCGGGTGTTGAACGGACGGATCCGGGTGTGGGTGACCCCGCGGGAGGGTGCGGCGCTCATGGAGAGAATCCTTTCGGCTGTCAGGTGTCGGGGCTCAGCGTGCGGCGAGAGCGGGCGCTTCGTAGGCGAGGTAACCGCGCTGGATGGCGATCTGATCGGCGAGATACTTGGCGTCGTGCCAGACACCCCAGATGAAGCTCGATCCGCGTCGCGACAGCCATGGCAGCCCGAGGAAATACACGCCGGGCTCGCTGGAGACACCGCGCTGATGCCGCGGCCGACCGAGTTCGTCGAGGGCCGCGACCTGTAGCCAGTCGTAGTCGTAGGCGAAGCCGGTGGCCCACACGATGGAGGCCACCGAATGCGCCGCCAGGTCGAGTGATCGGACCGGTGTGGTGACGCAGGCCGGATCGGGTCCGATGACCCGGGCCTGCGGTTCCTCGGGCAGATCGAGTCCGTTGCGGGCGATGTGGGCGTCGGCCTCGTCGAGCATCGACAGGTAGTTGGCGTCACCGGCCTCGATGTTGGCGCGCAGGTCGTCGGCAAAGGTCATGACTCCGTCGACGACGGCCTCCGCACGTCCGAGCAGGGTGATGCCATCGGCGGCGAGGCTGCGGAAATCGACGGTGTGTCCGCCGTGAGCGCCGCTGACGGCGATCGTGACATGCTCGGCCCCGGCGGGCGGAACGGCCATGTCCCACTTGCCGAGAACGCCGAGCCACCAACAGAAGTCACGGCCGCGATAGCTGCGCGGGGGACGGTCGTGCGGTCCGACCGCAAGATAAACCGTACGCCCCGATTCGCGGAGCTCGTCGGCGATCTGCACACCCGACGAGCCGGCACCGACGACGAGTACCGCGCCGTCGGGTAGCTGCTGTGGCCGGTGATAGGAACTCGAATGGATCTGGTGCAGTGCCGAATCGGCGGGTACCAGCGGCGGGATGACGGGCTTCTGGAAGGCCCCGGTTGCCGAGACGACGAAGCGGGCGTCGATGGTGCCCTCGCTCGTTTCGACACGAAAACCCGAGCGGCCGTTGTGTCGTCGGACCGAGATCACCTCGACACCGGTGCGGATGGGCGCGGAGATCATCGAGGCGTAGGCTGCGAGATAGTCGGCGACGCCGTCCTTTCCGACGAAGGAATCGGGGTCGGCATCGAATTGCATGTTCGGGAAGCGGTCGTGCCACGCCGGCCCGTTGGCGACGAGGGAGTCCCACCGCCACGAGCGCCAGCGCTCGGCGACGCGATCACGCTCGAGCACCAGGTGCTCGATTCCCTGCGCGCCGAGGTGTTCACTCATGGCGATACCGGCCTGCCCGGCACCGACGATGACCACGTCGATCTGCTCGTTCTCCACTGCCAACCTCCAACGTTCGCCCAATGTCTCGTGCGTCGGATCAAGGATCGCGTGAAGCTGTTGAATCTGTACAGCGGTATTAATCGGTGCATTGCATCGGTTTTCCCGAATGCTGTCAGAGCGGTCGACAACCCACGGAATCAATCGATCGGGGAGCCCGTTGCAGCGACCATGCGAGCAATCACCTATGACCGCTTCGGCGGCTCCGATGTCCTGACGCTGCGCGATCTCCCGACACCTCACGTCGGACCCGACTCCGTCCTCGTGCGCGTGCGCGCTTCGAGTGTCAATCCCGTGGACTGGAAGGTTCGCCAGGGCTACCTCGCCGAGGTCCTCGACACCGTGTTCCCGGTCGTCCCGGGATGGGATGTCGCCGGTGTCGTCGAGCAAGTGGGCTTGGACACACCGGAATTCGAGGTCGGCGACGAGGTGTTCGGCTACGTCCGCAAAGACGTCGTCGGTGGGGAGGTGGCGGGCGGAACGCTCGCCGAATTCGTCGCCGCGCCGGTACGAACCCTCGCCCGCAAGCCGGCCGGGTGGTCGTTCGAAGACGCAGCGGCCGTTCCGCTCGCCGGGCTTACCGCGTACCAGACGATTCGGCGCGCGGGCGTGCGATCGGGGCACACGGTGCTCGTCCACGCCGCCGCCGGCGGTGTCGGCTCGTTTGCCGTGCAGATCGCGCGGTCGATGGGCGCCCGGGTGATCGGCACGGCGTCGGCCGCCAATCACGACTTCCTCCGACGCCTCGGTGCCGAACCCGTCACCTACGGACAGGGCCTGGCCGAGCGGGTATGCGCGCTCGAACCCCGAGGTGTGGACGCGGTTCTCGACTATGTCGGCGGTGACGCGCTGGACTCGGTGCCGGAGGTGTTGCGCGCGGGCGGCACCGTCGCCTCCATCACCGATGCGCGGGCGCGAGACGAGTTCGGTGGCCAGTACGTCTGGGTGCGGCCCGACGCCACCGATCTTGCAGAACTCGCCCGACTCGGCGAGACGGGTGCCCTGACTCCCGAGATCGCCGAGGTGTTCGACCTGGCCGATGCCGCCGCCGCGCACGAGCGCAGCGAGTCCGGCCATGTGCGCGGGAAGATCGTCGTCCGCGTCTGAGACCGGCCGGCGCGTGGCTCAGGGGCGGGCGATGGTGCGGCTGTCACCGCGGAATTCGGCGACCACCTGCTCGCCGCAGGTGACGGTGACATCGTAGATCCCATTGCGCCCGAAGCCCGCTACCTCGCGGGCGTCGGCGACGAGCAGGTCACCGGCGTGGGTGGGACGTAGGAAGCGGATATCGCAGCGGGCGGCCACCGCAGCGTCGTCACCGCTGTTGCAGGCGACCGCGAACGCGGTGTCGGCGAGGAGAAACACATAGCCGCCGTGGGTGATGCCGTGGCCGTTGACCATCTGTGCTGCTATGCGCATCGACATCCGCGCCCACCCGGCACCGAGCTCGAGGAGCTCGATGCCGAGCGCGCGAGACGCGTTGTCCTCGGCGAACATCCGCCGCGCGATCGCGTGGTCGGTGACCTCGTCGGGAACCGACGTCACGGACGCACCGAGGTCTCGGCGTGGGTGAACATGGTGACCCCACCGGTGGCGAAGTTGGGCACATCACCTGCGGCGGCGGCCATCTCGGGAGACCCCAGGCCGGCCTTCAACGAGTCGTCGTCGGCGAAGTACAGGCTCGCGACCGAATAGTACGGCGGCTCGGAGCCGTCGAGCGTCGACACCTTGGCATAGGTGTACTCGGTCAGGCCCGGGATCGCATTCGCGAGCGGGATGTGCACCCGCTCGTAGTAGTCGTCGAACGCGGCGGGGTCGGCGGGTTGTCCATAGCAGACGGCAACGCGAACGGTCATGTCGATTACTCCTTTTCGGCTTTGGCGACGAGCGTGAGCACGTCGTAGGTCGCCACCGGGTCGTCGTTCTGATTGGTGACGACGGCATCCCAGCGCACCTCACCGTAATCGGCGCTCTGGCGCGGCGTGATCTGTTTGGCCGTCAACGTGACGATGAGGCTGTCCTCGGCTTTGACCGGGGTGAGGAATCGCAATCCGTCGACACCGAAGTTGGCCAGCACCGGACCCGGTGCCGGATCGACGAACAGGCCCGCGGCCAGCGACACCACCAGGTATCCGTGGGCGACGATGCCGCCGAAGAGGGGGTTGGCCGCGGCAGCCTCCGGGTCGGTGTGTGCATAGAAGGTGTCGCCGGTGAATTCGGCGAAGTGGTCGATGTCGGCGCGCGTCACCTGACGCGGCCCACCGACGATGGTGTCACCGATCTGCAACTGCGACAGATTCTTCCGGAACGGGTGCACGTCGGTGTGCACGCGGTCGGCGCCGCTGACCCAACGCCGTCCGATCGCGGTGAGGATGTTCGGTGTGCCCTGCACCGCGGTGCACTGCATGTGGTGGAGCACGCCGCGGATGCCGCCGAGTTCCTCCCCGCCACCCGCGCGGCCGGGGCCGCCGTGCACCAGGACCGGCAGCGGTGAGCCGTGGCCGGTGGATTCGGCGGCATCCTCGGCGTTGAGCACCAGAATGCGACCGTGGTAGGCGGCGATGCCGCGCACGACGGTCGCCGCGACATCGGTATCGGCGGTCACCAATGAGGCGACCAGCGATCCACGGCCGCGGGCGGCGAGGGCGATGGCGTCGTCGGTGTCGCGGTAGCCGATGACCGTCGACACTGGGCCGAAGGCCTCGATGTCGTGGATCTCCGGCGCCCAGCTGTCGTTGGCGCGCAACAGGATCGGCGAGAGAAATGCGCCTTTTGACCGCTCGGCGTCGACGAGCTCGACGTGGTCGGGGTCGCCGAAGACGATGTCGGCCGACTTGGTCAGTCCGCGAAGTGATTTCAGGACCTCGTCGCGCTGGTCGATGCTCGCGAGGGCGCCCATCCGGACGTCGGGGGCGGCGGGATTGCCGACGCGGATCACGGCCAGTCTCGTCGACGCGGCCTCGACTACGGCGTCGACGAGCGGCTCGGGGACCAGTGCGCGCCGGATCGCGGTGCATTTCTGCCCGGCCTTGACGGTCATCTCGGTGACGAGTTGCCGTACGTACAGCTCGAATTCGGGATCGTCGACACCGATGTCGGCGCCGAGGATCGATGCGTTGAGTGAGTCCGCCTCGGCGGTGAAGTGCAACCCGGATGCCACCACCGTCGGATGGGCGCGCAGCACGGCGGCGGTGTCGGCCGAGCCGGTGAACGCCACCGAATCCTGTCCGTCGAGATGGTCGAGCAGATCGCCCGCGCTTCCGCACAGTAGTTGCACCGATCCCTCGGGCAGGATGCCGCTCTCGACGATGCGGCGGACCACGAGTTCGGTGAGATAGGCAGTGGCACTGGCGGGTTTGACGATCGTGGGCACGCCGGCGATGAACGCCGGGGCCAGCTTCTCCAGGAAACCCCACACCGGGAAGTTGAAGGCATTGATCTGCACCGCAACCCCGCGTCGCGAGGTGTAGAGGTGCTGGCCGAGGAAGGTGCCATTCTTGCCGAGCGGCTCGACCGGGCCGTCGAGATAGACGGTGTCGTTGGGCAATTCCCGTCGTGTCTTGCTCGCGTAACTCAGGACGGTCCCGAATCCGCCGTCGATGTCGACGGCGCTGTCGCGGTCGGTGGCGCCGGTCTTGCGGGAGAGTTCATAGAACTCGTCCTTGCCCGCCATGAGGGTGAGGCCCAGTTGTTTGAGCAACCCGGCCCGCTCGTGGAAGGTCAGCGAGGCCAGCGCCTCTCTGCCGACGGTGCGTGCATATTCGACCATCGCGGCGCGATCGACACCGGTCGCCGAGATCCGCGCCACCTCCGATCCGTCGACGGCGTCGAGCAACGGCGTGCCCTCGTCGGGCGCGGCGTACCAGCGTCCTTGTGTCCAGCTTTCCAACAATCGGCTCACAGCCCAGCTCCCTCTACCGTCCATTCGGTCGGTAATTACCATCGCCGGGACGTTGGTTCCGTGTCAAGGGGTGGCGGTGTCAGCGCCGGCGGCGCAGTCCGTCGAACGTCATCGCGACCACGGCGTCGGCGAGTTCGTCGACGCTGACCCCGACGCGGGGCCGGTACCACTCGATGAGCGAGTTGACCGTGCCGAACAGCAGCCGCGCCACCAGCGCCGGGTCGACCTCCGGCGAGACATCGCCCTCCTCGGCGGCGCCGATGACGAGGTTGCCGACGAACTCGTCGAACTCGCGTCGACGGGCCAGTGCCCGGCGCTCGACGACCGAGTTGCCACGTACCCGCAGCAGCAGCGTGACGTAGGGGAGTTCGGCGGCCAGGATCTCCACACTGCGCCTGACCAGGTATTCCAGCCGATCGATGTGCCGGCCCTCAGTCGTGCCGGCCTCGGTGGTGGCGGCAAAGAGTGCTCCGAGTGCACGCCCGAGAGCCAGCTCGAGGAGTTCCTGCTTGCCCGAGACGTGGTGATAGATCGACGACTTGCTGATCCCGAGCCGGTCGGCGAGCACATCCATGCTGGTGCCGTCGTACCCCTTCTCGTTGAACACCTTGACCGCGACCGCGAGCAGCGAGTCGAGGTCGTAACCGGGGCGCCCCGGGCGGCCCGTGCGCTTGGCCGGTTTCGCTGTGGTCATGGATCTCATGATGGCAAAGAGTCCGCGGAGTGGCGTCCGGGGTGGGCAAGGGGTTGCAACCGACCAAAAGGTCGGTTATTAATGGAGGGGTCCACAGTGTGAGGAGGGCCAATCATGGCCGGTGCGGTGACCACCGACACGCGACCCGTCGATCTCGACCACGTGGTGATCTCCGACGACGGTGATCGCTACCGGGTCACGCTGAACCGTCCGGAGCGTCGCAACGCGATCACCGGCGAGATGATCGCCGAACTGCACCGGGTGTGTGCGATCGTCGAGCGGGCGCCCAAACCGGTGCTGCTGTGCGGGGCCGGACGCAACTTCGCGGGCGGCGCCGACCTCGCACAGCTCGCCCGACGTACCCGCGACGATGCCCTGGCCGGGATCAATCGCACCCTGTTCGACCGGATCGCGGCGCTCGCGCTTCCCACTGTCGCCGTCGTCGAGGGTTACGCGCTCGGTGGTGGTGCCGAACTCGCCTATGCCTGCGACATCCGCATCGCCGCACCGGATGCGGTGTTCGGCAACCCGGAGCCCGCTCTGGGCATCCTCGCCGCGGCCGGCGCGAGCTACCGCCTCCCGCAACTCGTCGGCATCTCGGTCGCCAAACAGATCCTGCTCGCCGGCGCGCGACTCGACGCCGAGCAGGCGCTCCGGCACGGCCTGGTCATGGAGGTCGCCGACGACCCGTTCGCCGCGGCCGAGACCGTCATCGATCGCATCGTCGCGCAGTCGGCGCTGGCGCTGCGCCTGTCGAAGACCGTCATCGACGCCCCCGGGCATCACCCGTGGGCCGACGACATCGCACAGGCCGTGCTCTTCGAAGGACCCGACAAGACCGACCGCATGGCCGCATTCCTGGAGAAGAAGTCATGAACAGCAGCACTTCTGGCGGCGATCTCCCGGCAACCGTCGGCGTCGTCGGTGGCGGACGGATGGGCGCGGGCATCGCGCAGGTCTTCGCCGAGCGCGGTGTCACGGTGACCATCGCGGACTCGCTCGACCAGGAGGGAGCCCGCAGTCGTGTCGCGACCGGTCTGCAACGCGCCGCGGACCGCGGCCAATTGGGGGGACGGGCACCCGACGAGGTTCTGACACGGGTGCACACCGTCGGTGAACCTCGCGCGTTGCCGACGGATCTCGGTCTGGTCGTCGAGGCGGTTCCCGAGAACGTCTCGCTCAAACTCGACGTTCTCGCGCAGGTCGCCGAGACGGCGGCCGCCACCACCGTCATCGCCTCCAACACGAGCTCCCTGTCGATCACCGAACTCGGTGCGGCACTGTCCGACCCGTCACGATTCGTCGGCATGCACTTCTTCAATCCGGTGCCGGTCTCCGAACTCGTCGAGATCGTGTGGGCCGGCACCACCGCCCAGAGCACCGTCGACGCCGTCCGCGGATGGGTCGACGCCCTCGGCAAGACGGCGATCGTCGTCAACGACTCCCCGGGATTCGCCACGAGCCGGCTCGGGGTCCACCTGGGTCTCGAAGCCATCCGGATGGTCGAAGAAGGCGTTGCCGACGCCGAATCCATCGACCGCGCCATGGAATTGGGCTATCGGCACCCGATGGGTCCGCTCCGGTCGACCGATCTCGTCGGACTCGACGTGCGGTTGGCCGTCGCCGACCACCTCGCCGCGACCCTCGGGGCGCGATTCGAACCGCCACAACTGCTGCGCGACAAGGTTGCCCGCGGTGAACTCGGTCGCAAGTCCGGCCGTGGCTTCTACGATTGGAAGGCTGACAGATGACAGCGACATTGGAGATCACCGACGGTCTCGCCACCATCACCCTGGCGCGCCCGCGCGCCCACAATGCGCTCGACGTCGAGACCAAGACGGCGCTGCGCCAGGCGATCGAGAAGGTCGCAGGTGATCGCACGGTACGTGCGGTACTGCTGGCGGCCGAGGGCAAGAACTTCTGCGTCGGACAGGATCTCGGCGATCACGTCGCCGAACTGAAGAAGTCGCCCGAGCACGCGATGGACACCGTCGCCGACCACTACAACCCGGTCATCCGGGCGCTCGCGGGCATCGAGGTGCCGGTGATCGCAGCCGTCCACGGCGCCTGCGTCGGTGCGGGGCTTGGGATCGCACTGACCGCCGACATCCGGATCGCCTCTCAGACCGCCACGTTCGCCACCGCATTCGCGGGCATCGGCCTGGCGAGCGACTCCGGTCTGTCGCATCATCTGGTCTCCATGCTCGGCAGCAGCCGCGCCACCGGACTGCTGATGCTCGGCGATCGCATCGACGCCGCGCAGGCCCTCGATTGGGGACTTGTGCATCGCGTCGTTGACGATTCCGATTTCGATTCCGCCGCAGTGGATCTGGCTCGTCACCTCGCCGACGGACCCACCGAGGCGTTCCGCCGGATCAAGGGCCTGGTCGGGGCCGGCGCCGTCGGACTGAGCGAAGCGCTGGACCGTGAGTACGACGCACAACGTCACCTCGGGGCGACCGCCGACCACGCCGCCGCCGTCGAGGCATTCCTCGACAAGCGCACGCCCGAGTTCAGCGGTCGCTGAGAGAGCAGGAACGATGACCGACACGCAACTACAGCAATCCGAGCTTCAGCAGTCGTTCGACGCGACCATCGCCGCCGAGGCGCGCATCGAACCGCGTGACTGGATGCCCGAGGGCTACCGCAAGACGCTGATCCGGCAGATCGCCCAGCACGCGCATTCGGAGATCATCGGCATGCAGCCCGAGGGAAACTGGCTGACCAGGGCTCCGTCGTTGCGGCGCAAGGCGATATTGATGGCCAAGGTGCAGGACGAGGCCGGCCACGGCCTCTACCTGTACTCGGCCGCCGAGACACTGGGCGCCGATCGCGCCGACCTCACCGACAAACTCATCTCCGGGCGGCAGAAGTACTCCTCGATCTTCAACTACCCGACGCTGACCTACGCCGACGTCGGGACCATCGGGTGGCTGGTCGACGGCGCGGCCATCTGCAACCAGGTACCGTTGTGCCGCAGCTCTTTCGGACCGTACGCCCGGGCGATGATCCGCGTGTGCAAGGAGGAGTCCTTCCATCAGCGGCAGGGTTATGAGCTGCTCACCACAATGATGGGTGGCACCGACGAGCAGCGCGCGATGGTCCAGGAATCCGTCGACCGGTTCTGGTGGCCGGCGCTGATGATGTTCGGTCCGCCCGATGACCGTTCGCCCAACAGCGAGCAGTCGATGGCGTGGGGTATCAAGCGGCACAGCAACGACGAGCTGCGCCAGAAGTTCGTCGACATGAGCGTCCCGCAGGCCGAGGCCCTCGGCGTGAGCTTCCCCGACCCGGATCTGGCCTGGAATGCCGAACGCGGACACTACGACTTCGGCGAACCCGACTGGAGTGAATTCACCGAGGTCGTCAAGGGCAACGGTGCGATGAACGTCGAACGGATCGCCGTCCGCCGCGCCGCACACGAGGGCGGCGCCTGGGTGCGGGACGCGGCAACGGCTTTCGCCGCACGGGAACAGGAGAACCACCGATGAGTGACATCAAGGCGGAATGGCCGCTGTACGAGGTGTTCGTGCGCGGCAAGCGTGGGCTGAACCACGTGCACGTCGGGTCGCTGCACGCCGCCGACGACCAGATGGCCTTGCGGCATGCGCGCGACGTGTATACCCGCCGCAACGAGGGCGTCAGTATTTGGGTGGTGCGCTCGGCCGACATCGTCGCCACCAGTCCGTCGGAGAAGGACCCCTTCTTCGCCCCGAGCGGCGACAAGGTGTACCGGCATCCCACGTTCTACGACATCCCCGACAACGTCCCCCACATGTGAGAGGACGACGACATGACCGATCATGACAACGCCTACGAGGGCCTCGTCGACGAGGATTCGCACGGCCAGTGGGCCTTCGGCACCAGCTTCGACGATCCGCTCGCCGGCGTCGACACCACCGTCCCCGACGACGTCGACCACGCCGCGCTGGCCGCCTACTGCCTGATGCTCGGCGACGATGCGCTGATCAGTGCTCAGCGACTCGCCCAATGGTGCACCCACGCACCCGAACTCGAGGAAGAGGTGGCGCTGGCGAACATCGGACTCGACCTCCTCGGTGCGGCGCGGCTCCTGCTCGCCCGCGCCGCGGCCGCCGATCCGGCTGTGGTACCCCACATCTCCGAGACCACGCCGGTGCCCGCCGAAGACGCACTGGCCTTCTTCCGGGACGAGTCGTCGTTCCGCAACGTGCATCTCGTCGAGATCGCCAACGGCGACTTCGCGGTCTCGCTCGTCCGGCTGCTGGTGTTCTCGACCTGGCGACTGGCCCTGTTCGACAGACTGCGCACCTCACGGGATCCGGTGCTGGCCGCGGTCGCCGACAAGGGCGTCAAAGAGCTGACCTATCACCGTGATTACGCGGCCCGCTGGGTGGTCACCCTCGGGTGCGGCACCGCGGAGTCACGACGCCGTCTGCTCGACGCGCTGTCGCGGGTGTGGCCCTACGTCGACGAGCTGTTCGTCCCGGCATCCGAGGAGCTCGCACTCGCCGCCGTCGGTGTGGCGGTCGATCCCGCTTGCGTGCGAGACGAATTCGACGACATCGTGGGCCAGGTGTGTCACGCTGCCGAGGTCGAGATCCTCGACGGACCGCACATCGGGCGGGTCGGGGGCCGCGCCGGGCGTGACGGTCTGCACACCGAGCACATGGGATTGCTGCTCGCCGAGATGCAGAGCGTGGCCCGTCGCCACTCCGAAGGGGTGTGGTGAGATGCAGACACTCGCAACCCGATCCGCGCGGGAGATCGTGGAATCGATTCTCGACCCGGAGATGCCGATGGTCACCCTCGCCGACCTCGGGATCATCCGCGAGGTCCGGCTCGATGATCCCGGCGCGGTGACCGTCACGATCACCCCGACCTACTCGGGCTGCCCGGCGATGGCCACGATTCGCGACGACATCACCGACGCGTTGCAGCGTCACGGATTTGCCGACGTCACGATCCGAACCAGCCTCACTCCGGCGTGGAGCACCGACTGGATCACCGACAGGGGTCGCGCCAAGCTCGTCGAGGCCGGGTACTCGCCACCGGGTGCGGCACCGATGCGGCGGTCCGGGCCGATCCCGCTGACGTTGACCGCGCGGCCGCGCGAGGTGGCGTGCCCCCAGTGTGGTTCGACTCGTACGCAACTGATCTCGGAGTTCGGTGCCACCCTGTGCAAAGCCCACTACCAGTGTCTGGCGTGTGCCGAGCCGTTCGATCACGTCAAGGAGATCTGACCGTGACCTCAACCGTCGAGACCACCGCCGTTCCGGTCACCGGTCCGTCGCGCAACCGCGACTTCCACCGCCTGACCGTTGCCGACGTCGAATCCCTGTGTGACGACGCCGTCGCCGTCCGGTTCGACGTTCCGCCGGATCTGCGGGACACCTTCACCTTTCGGCCCGGACAGTCCCTCACGTTGCGGCGAACGGTCGACGGGACCGAACACCGGCGCACCTACTCGATCTGCGCGCCCGCGGGCGCCGCGCCGCGGGTGGGTGTTCGTGAGGTCAATGGGGGACTGTTCTCGAGCTGGCTCGTCCATCAGGTGCGTCCCGGCGATCGCATCGAGGTGCAGCCGCCATCGGGATCGTTTCAGGCGAACCCGGATTCGGGCGGGCGGCACCTGTTGATCGCGGCCGGCTCGGGCATCACCCCGATACTGTCGATCGCTGCGTCGATGCTGGCGACTCCCGACGCCGAGGTGACGCTGATCTACGCCAACCGCAAGACCCGGTCGGTGATGTTCGCCGAGGACATCGCCGATCTCAAGGACGCCCACGGTCCGCGGTTCGACGTGATCCACGTGCTCTCCCGCGAGCCGCGCGAGGCCGAATTGTTCAGCGGGCGACTCGATCGTGATCGTCTCGAGGAGATCCTCACCACCGTCGTACCGACCGGCGACATGGACCACTTCTGGTTGTGCGGCCCGCTCGGCATGGTCGAGGCGGCCGAGGAGGTGCTCCTGGCCCGTGACATCGCCAGGGACCGTATCCACCACGAACTCTTCTACGTCGAGGCAACGCCGCCGCCACCGGATCGGCATCGGGAGCCGGGGATCTCGGGGCCCACCAGCGAGGTGACCATCGTCCTCGACGGACGTTCGGTTGCCGGTTCGCTCTCTCGGGACGAGAGCATCCTCGACGCGGGGGAGAACCTGCGCTCGGACCTGCCGTTCGCCTGCAAGGGCGGGGTGTGCGGAACCTGCCGCGCCAAGATCACCTGTGGGGAGGTCGACATGCGACGTAACTATGCCCTCGAGGAGTCCGAGGTGGCCGCCGGGTTCGTCCTCACCTGCCAGTCCTATCCCGTAACCGAGTCCGTGACCGTCGATTTCGACGCCTGACACCGTCCTCCCTCTCACGCCTGGAGTCCACCATGACCAGCACCCTCCCCAGCGCCGCCGGCGGCTCGGAGACCGTCGCCATCGAATACGCGAGTCGCGACCGGATCGCCGATCTGCAGCTCTCGCGTCTCAAGTGGTCCTTGCACCACGCCTACGACAACGTCGCGCATTACCGGAAAGCTTTCGACGAGAAGGGGGTTCATCCGAGCGATCTGAAGGAACTCTCGGATCTGTCGTTGTTCCCGTTCACGGCGAAAGCCGATCTGCGCGACAACTATCCGTTCGGGATGTTCGCGGTACCGCAGGAGCAGGTGTCGCGGATTCACGCCTCATCGGGAACAACGGGCCGTCCCACCGTCGTCGGTTACACCGCGAACGATCTGAACAACTGGGCCGATCTGGTGGCCCGCAGCCTGCGGGCGGCGGGGGTTCGGCCGTCGGACAAGGTCCACGTCGCCTACGGCTACGGTCTGTTCACCGGTGGGCTGGGCGCACACTACGGCGCAGAGCGTCTGGGCTGCACGGTGATCCCGATGTCCGGCGGCATGACCGATCGCCAGATCCAGCTGATCGAGGACTTCGCCCCCGATGCCATCATGGTCACGCCGTCGTACATGTTGACCATCGTCGATGCGATGATCGCCAAGGGCATCGATCCATCGTCGACGTCGTTGCGCGTCGGCGTGTTCGGTGCCGAGCCGTGGACCGAGCAGATGCGGCGTGAACTCGAGACCCAGGTGGGGATGGACGCCGTCGACATCTACGGACTGTCGGAGGTGATGGGGCCCGGTGTCGCGCAGGAGTGCGTGGAAACCAAAGACGGACTGCACATCTGGGAGGACCACTTCTATCCCGAGATCGTCGACCCGATGACCGGTGAGGTGCTGCCGGACGGGGAGGAGGGGGAACTCGTCTTCACCTCTCTGACCAAGGAGGCGATGCCGATAATCCGGTACCGCACCCGCGATCTGACGCGACTGCTGCCGGGCACCGCGCGTTCGGTGCGACGAATGCAGAAGGTGACCGGACGATGCGACGACATGATCATCCTGCGCGGGGTCAATCTGTTCCCGACGCAGATCGAGGAACTGATCCTCACCGTGCCGGCACTCGCGCCCCAATTCCAGTGCGTCCTCGAACGTCCCGGCCGCATGGACAATCTGACCGTGCGTGTCGAATACCGCCCCGACGCACCGGGTTCGGACTGGCAGCCTGCTGCCGATTCGCTGAGAAAGGCCATCAAGAATCGGATCGGGGTTACCGTGGATGTCGAGATCGCCGAGCCCGGGACCCTCCAACGATCGACCGGCAAGGCGAAACGATTGGTCGACAACCGCCCCAAGGATTGATGTCATGAGCACCGCCGCCTCACACGATCTGGAGTTCGACGTGTGGCGGGAGGCGATCTCGAGTGCCTTCGTGCCGTTGGACGCCGCGCCGCTCGTCGGCGCGCCCACGGCATTCAGCGGCGGCCTCGCCAGCCGGGAACTCGGGGACCTCCAGCTGTCGGAGGTGCTCGGGGCGTCGGCGTGGGTGCGCCGGACCGCGTCGACGATCCGGCGGGCCGACCCCGGCGTGATCAAGGTGGCGCTGCAGTTGTCGGGGCATTCGACGGTGTCACAGGCCGGGCGGGAGGCCGAACTCGGACCCGGGGACCTGGCCGTCTACGACACGAGCCGACGTTACGAGCTGGCCTTGGCCGACTCGTTCGACATCCTGGTCGCCGTCATCCCGCGGGAGACGTTGCGTATCAATGACTCCGAACTCGACGACGGCGTGGCGCGCACCATCACCTCATGCACCGGTGTGGGTGCTCTGCTGCGTCCGATGCTCTGCGCGCTGCGGGAACAATCGCTGGGCGAGGAGTCGATGGCGCCGCAGGGAATGAGCGCGCAGTCCCTCGTGACCGATGCCGTGGCCGACCTCGTCAGCGCCTGCCTGCGTGCCGCGGTGCCCGACACCGGCATCGGTGCCGGGGACACGGTGCTGATGTCGGCGCGGACGTACATCGAAGGGCACCTCGGTGACCCGTTCCTGACACCGGCAGCCGTTGCGGCTCATCATCATGTGTCGCTGCGCTATCTGCAGAAGCTCTTCGCGCAGGACGGCGACACCGTCGCCGGATTCATCCGCCGGCTGCGACTGGAGCGATGCCGCGGCGACCTGGCCGACCCGCTGCAGATCCACCGCAGCGTCGGGGCGATCTGTGCCGCCAACGGTCTCGTCGAGGCCGCCCACTTCTCCCGGATCTTCAAGAGCGCCTACGGCATGAGCCCGCGTCAATATCGCGACTCCCACCTGCCCGCCGCCGGCTGATCCTGTACCCCGGCATCCCACATCCACGCCCGCATCCACGGACTGGACTGACCGACTGTATGAAAAACGCTGCCCGAGTTGGCAAACGCGGGTGGTACACCCACCGCGTCTGCCAACTCGGACAGCGTTCGCAACGTCAGTACATGATCACCCCGCGCACGTTCTCGGCGCGGCGCATCGCGGCGTAGCCGTCGTTGACCTGGTCGAGAGTGTATGTGCGCGTGATCATCTCGTCGAGCTTGAGGCGCCCCTCCATGTACAGACGTAGCAGGTGGGGGATGTCGAAGCGGATGTTGGCGTTGCCGAACCATGCTCCCTTGAACGTCTTGCGCATCGCGGTGAGGTCGAACAGGCTCATCGTGACATCTGTGGCGGTCAGGTCACCTACCGAGACCTGCACGCACACACCACCCTTGGCGACCAGGCTCATCGCCGGTGCCACCAGGGCGCCCTGTGCGACGTCGACGGTGATGAGCACCTTGTCGGCCAGCTGACCCCAGGTGATTTCCTGCAAGAGTTCCTGTGCCTCCTCGATGCTCGCGACCGCGTGCGTGGCGCCGAAGATCTTGGCCTGATCCCGCTTGAACGGCGACGGATCGACGAGCACGACGTGCCGCGCACCCGCCAGCGCTGCACCCTGCACCGCGCCACAGCCTACGCCGCCCATACCCAATACGACGACGGTCTCACCGGCGGAAACGCCGGCCGCGTAGACCGACGAGCCCCAACCGGTGGTCACACCGCACCCGACGAGAGCGGCCTTGTCGAGCGGGATGTCCTTGGTGAGTTTGACGCACGACGCCTCGTTGACCACGGTTACCGGTGCGAAGGTGCCGAGCAGACACATCAGACCCGCATCCTGGCCGTTGACGTGATGGCGAGAAGTGCCGTCGGAGAGCTGCACGCCGGCAAGCAGATTGGCGCCGAGATCACAGATGCTCGACATCCCCTTGGCGCACGACGGGCACCGCCCGCAGGCCGGGATGAAACCGAGGGCGACGTGGTCGCCGACCTCGACGGACTTCACCCCCGGGCCGATCTCGGTCACCACACCGGCGCCCTCGTGGCCGCCGATGTACGGATACATCCCCACGGGCACGCTGCCGTCGCGGACGTGCTCGTCGGAATGGCACATCCCCGACGCCGCCAGCTCGACCTTCACCTCGCCGTACTTCGGCGCGTCGAGCTCGAGTTCCTCGATCTGCCAATCCTGACCGGGCTCCCACAGAACTGCTGCTTGTGTCTTCATGATCGATCCTTGTCTTCGGTGAAGTTACTTCGGTGGTCCGATGTTCGGGCGGTCGTCAAAGGTCCGTCTGTTCAGAGAACGACGGTGACGACCTTCTCCTCGGTGTTCGCGACGATGCCCGCCCACCCGAGCTCACGGCCGACACCGCTGGTCTTCATGCCGCCCCAGGGCAACGCCGGGTCGATCGCCGCCCACCCGTTGACCCAGACCGCTCCGGCCCGTACCCGCGCCGCAAGCGAATGCGCCTGAGCCACATCCGATGTCCAGATACTGGCGGCGAGGCCGTAATCGGTGTCGTTGGCCAGTGCGATCGCCTCGTCCGACTCGTCGAAGGCGATCACCGTGCCGACCGGCCCGAAGATCTCCTCGCGGGCGATCCGCATGTCGTTGGTGGCGTCGGCAAAGATGGTGGGCTGCACGAAGAATCCGGACTCCCCGCCACGCTCGCCACCGGCGACGAGTCGTGCCCCCTCGGACCGGCCGGACGCGATGTAGTCCAGCACGGTGGCCTGCTGTTTCGCGTTGACCAACGCACCCATGGTGGTGGCCGGATCCAGCGGGTCGCCGAGGACCTGCGCGGCCGCGGCGCCGGCGAGTCCCTCGACCACCGCGTCGTAGTGCGAACGATGCACCAGCACACGGGTTCCGGCGGCGCACACCTCGCCCTGATTGAAGAACAGCCCCATCGCGGTGCCGTTGATCGCGGCCTCGACGTCAGCGTCGGCGAGGATGATCTGCGGTGACTTGCCGCCGAGTTCGAGCGTGGTGCGCTTGAAGGTGTCGGCGGCCACCTTGAGGATGTGGCGACCCACCCGCGGACTTCCGGTGAAGCTGATCTTGTCGACGTCGGGATGCGCGGTCAACGCCTCACCCGCCACCTGGCCCAGTCCGGGGACGACGCCGACGACACCGTCGGGCAGTCCGGCCTCGGCGAGTAGCGATGCCAGATGCAGGATCGACAGCGGTGCATCCTCCGGGGGCTTCACCACGACGGTGTTCCCGGCCGCCAGGGCGGGTGCGAGCTTCCATGCGGCGATCATCAGCGGGGTGTTCCACGGGATGATCGCGCCGATCACACCGACCGGCTCGCGCACGGTGTAGGAGTGCGTCGGCCGCCCGAAGTAGCCGGCGGTGGGGATCGATTGACCGGTGATCTTGTCGGCCCAGCCCGCGAAGTGACGGAACGTGGCCGCCGCGTTGGGGACGTCGAGCATGGCCGGCTGGCCGATCGGCTTGCCGATGTCGAGCGACTCGAGACGGGCCAGGATGTCGGCATCACGCTCGATGAGGTCGGCCACCCGGTTGAGCAGTGCGCCGCGGGCCGCGCCGGGGGTGGCGGCCCAACTGCCCGACAGCGCGGCGCGGGCCGCGCGGACCGCGTCATCGATGTCGGCGGCCGAACCCGCGGCGACGTCGACCAGCGGCCGACCGGTCGCCGGGTTCAGGTCGATGAAGGTCTCACCGTCGGCGGCCGTGTGCCAGGCACCTCCGATGAAAAGCCTCGTCTCGGTGCCCGCGGGTAGGTGGGTGGCCTCGCCGTCGATGTTCACTGCCGTCATTGCGTCTCCGCTCTCTCGGTCGTTGTGACTGCTGCCACAATTCTCGAAATCGGCGGCCGGCATTACTTGCACGTGCGCGCATGGATTGTTGACCGAACGCGAACCATCACAACTGGCTAACGACCGCTCCCGCGATTTCCGGGACGCCGATTAGGGGCGTTAAGCTGAGAAAACTGTGACTGTTGTGATTGAAGGGGCTGATGGTGCATAAGAGCTTGGTGCGGGTTCTGGCGGCGGTGTCGACCGCCGTGACCGTCGGCGCGCTCACCGGCACGGGCGTCGGCATCGCCGACACCGATCCGGCGCCGCCCAATTCCTCGACCAACACCACGACGACGTCGACCACCTCGACCGCCGACCAGCCGGCCAATCCCGCCAATCCGGCACCGATGAATGCGTCGAAGATCCAGACCCTCGTCCACGACTCGCCCCAGCAGGTCACCGCGATCGTGTACTCGGCGTCGATGGACAAGCTGATCCCGGTGACGGTCCTGCTGCCCAAGGACAAGAGCAAGCCCGCGCCGACGCTGTACCTGCTCAACGGTGCGGGTGGCGGCGAGGACTCGGCCACCTGGGCCGCCAAGACCAGCTACATGCAGTACTTCGCCGACAAGAACGTGTACGTGGTGACGCCGATCGGCGGCGCCTTCTCCTATTACACCGACTGGCAGAAGGACGATCCGGTACTCGGGCGCAACAAGTGGACGACCTTCCTCACCAAAGAGCTTCCGCCGCTGATCAACAAGGAGTTCGACACGACGGGCGAGAACGCCATCGCCGGTATCTCGATGGCCGGCACGTCGGTGCTCAATCTCGCGATCGCGGCCCCCGGGTTGTACAAGTCGGTCGCCGCCTACAGCGGGTGCGCCCGCACCAGTGACCCGTTGGGGCTGGCGTACATCCGGATGGTCGTCGGCGATCGCGGCCACGGCAACATCGTCAACATGTGGGGTGTACCCGGCGGTCCCGGATGGGTGGCCAACGACCCCTACGTCAACGCCGGAAAACTCAAGGGCACCAAGGTGTACATGACCAGCGGCAGCGGTCTGCCGGGTCCCAACGATCAGCTCAATGCGCCACTCATCGACGGTGATCCGGTCACCCTGGGTAACCAGATCCTCCTCGGCGGCGTGATCGAGGCCGCGGTGAACCAGTGCACCGAGCAGATGGCCCAGCGGATGAA
Organism: Gordonia sp. N1V; assembly: GCF_029269935.1. Classification (NCBI taxonomy): domain Bacteria; kingdom Bacillati; phylum Actinomycetota; class Actinomycetes; order Mycobacteriales; family Gordoniaceae; genus Gordonia; species Gordonia sp. N1V. The sequence goes on along the minus strand of NZ_JARJDD010000014.1, from coordinate 59,168 downwards.
CGAGCTCGGCGTCGAGAACAAGGTGATGTTGCGCCCCACCGGAACTCACTCGTGGGCCTACTGGGAACAGGACCTGCACGACACCTGGCCGATGATCGCCGCCGATCTCGCGAAGCGGCCGGCCGGCAACTAGGTCGGGCCGGTGGGCGCCTAGTAGGCCATGAACAGGATCTCGTTGCGCGAGTACTCGTGGTCGGGGTGATTCTCGGCCAGGTGCTTGCGGACGTTGTCGACGAGTTCGTCTTCGGTGGTGCCGCGCAGCATCTCGCCGCACGGGCAGGTCAGTCGGGTCTTCATGAGTGGGGCACCCGATCCTTCAGGAGTAGTCGGACGGTCAGTTCGAGGCGATTGGTGACATCGGTCGCCGACGCGCGGCGCGTGAGCCACTGCACCAGGTTCGACATCCACACGTCGGCGAGCACGCGGGCGATGGCGAGATCCTCCTCGCCCGGTTCTCCCTCGTCGACGATCGCGCCGGCGAGTAGTCGGTCGATGATGCCGGCGACCTGATCGACCTCGGCGGTCGCCGACGCGTCGGCGAACATGAACGCCCGGGTCATCGCCTCGGTGAGAAGCGGATCGCGCTGCATCGCGAAGGTGATCATGTCCAGGACGTGCCGCAGACGTTCGATCGCGTTGTCGCCGCGCAGTTGTGACCGGTCGACCCGGGACTCGACGCGGGCGAGTTCGCGCGCCAGCGAGGTCACCAGCAGGTGCACCTTGGACGGGAAGTACCGGTAGAGCGTGCCGACCGCGACGTCGGCCTTCTCGGCGACGGTCCGCATCTGGACGGCGTCGTAGCCGCCCTTGGACGCCAACGTCAGGGTGGCGTCGAGGATTCGACGTCGTCGGTCTCGCTGGGCCGCGGACCCGTATTCGCCTGTGCCGGTGTCGGCGACCGCTTCGGTCGCGGTTGCGGCGTTGTCAGATGCAGCCATGTGCTCTCGGACATCCTCACGTCGTCGGGTCGTGGTGGGCCGCGCGGTCGAGTAGGTGGGTACCGAACCCGCGTCCCTCATGGCATATTAGAACAGGTTCTAGTTCTTGGTCACCTTTCGACACCGAAGGAATCCCGTGACTCTCGCCACGTCCTCCGAACAGCTCGCGGTCTGCGAGGCCATCGCGGCCTGGTCGGCACGGGTCGGTACCACCGACATCGCCCGCGCCCAGATCGACAAACCGGGCGAGGACTGGTTGGGATTGTTCCACCAACTCGCCGAGTTCGGGCTGTTCGCCGCGGTGTTACCCGAATCGAAGGGTGGTCTGGGCGCGGGCTTCACCGACCTCGCCGCCATGCTCGAGCAATGCGGCCGCGACCTCATACCCGGCCCGATCGGGGAGACCGCGGCGACCGCACTCGCGCTCACCATGACCGACGACCCGCGGGCCGAGGAACTGCTGGCCGCGGTGGTCGCAGGTGAGGCTCCCGGAGTCGTCCCGGTCTTCGACGGTCCGCTGCCATCCATCGGGGATCGGGTCGAGCTGGTGGTCCCCGGATACGTCGACGCAGCGGTACTGCTCCTGCCCACCGTCGACGGATGGCGGATTCTCGCGCCCGCGTACGGGATGCGCGAGCGGACCGTCGAGACCCCGGTCGACGGGGCCACGCCGGTCACCCGCGTCACGATCGAGGGCCTCGAGCCGGATGCGCCGATCGTGTGCGCCGATTCGCCCCTCGTCGACGGTGTACTGGCGTTGGCGCGCAACGCTTTCGCGAGTGGGGTGTGCCGCTGGGCGCTCGACACCGCCGTCGGCTACGCCAAGGTCCGCACCCAGTTCGGGGTCGCGATCGGCTCCTTCCAGGCGATCAAACACATCTGTGCCGACATGCTGTGCCGCACCGAGCAGGTCGAGGCCGCGGCCTGGGATCTCGCGAACGCCCTCGACTCCGCCGCTGCCGACGCCGACGAACAGTTGTCGCTGAGCGTCGACGTCGCCGACATCCTGGTCGCCGACCTCCCCGTCGCCGTCACCAAGGACTGCGTGCAGGTCCTCGGCGGCATCGGCTTCACCTTCGAGCACGATGCGCATCTGTATCTGCGGTCGGCGATGACCGCGCGCGCCCGTCTCGACGCCGGTGTTCCCGCGCGGATCTCGCTGTCGCAGCGTGGACTCGACGGCGGGCGGCGGGAGTTCGAGATCGACCTGTCGGCCGTCGAGAGCCAACGAGCAGAGGTCCGCGCGATGGCCGAAAAGGTGCGCGCCGCACCGGAATCGGAGCAACGTCGGCTTCTCGCCGAGAGCGGCTATCTGGCACCGCACTGGCCGCCGCCGCACGGGCTCGGCGCCGACCCCGCACTCCAACTGCTCATCGACGCCGAGTTCGACCGCGCCGGTGTCGTCCGGCCGGACCTCGTCATCGGGGCCTGGGCGATCCCGACGATCCTCGAGCACGGTACCGACGCCCAACGCGACCGTTTCGTGGCGCCCACGCTGGCCGGCGACATCATCTGGTGTCAGCTGTTCAGCGAACCCGAGGCGGGCTCGGATCTCGCCTCGCTGCGCACCCGTGCCACCCGGACCGACGGCGGCTGGATGCTGACCGGACAGAAGATCTGGACCTCACAGGCGCACAACGCGCAGTGGGGAATCTGCTTGGCGCGCACCGGCGATGGTGACACCCCCAAGCACAAGGGCATCACCTACTTCCTGGTCGACATGGCCTCGCCGGGCATCGACATCCGGCCGCTGCGCGAGCTGACGGGTCGCGCGAACTTCAACGAGGTCTTCCTCGACGAGGTGTTCGTCCCCGACGACTGCGTGGTCGGTGAGGTCGGCGGCGGGTGGCGACTGGCGCGCACGACCCTGGCGAACGAGCGGGTGGCGATGGGTGGTTCCGGGCTCGGCAAGGAGATGGAGTCGCTGCTGCACCAGATCTCCGGGATGTCCCGGCCGCTCGAACGCGCCGAGCAGGCACGATTGGGCCGACTCGTCGCCGACGCCCACATCGGTCGGGTCCTCGACGCACGTGCGGTCACCCGGCGCCTGGCCGGCCATGATCCAGGGGCGCTGTCGAATGTGCGCAAACTGATCGGCGTCGCCCACCGGCAGTCGGTCCCCGAGGCCGCGCTCGATTTCCTGGGACTCGACGCGGTGATGGCCGGTGGCGCTTCGGATCTCGCGTTGCAGAATCGGTGCCTGTCGATCGCGGGCGGCACCACCCAGATCCTCAAGACGGCCGCGGCGGAGCGAATCCTCGGACTCCCGCGCGCCTGATCTGATACAACTAGAACAGGTTCTAATTCTTGCGATAGGAGGTGCCGGGGTGGACTTTGCCGTCGATAGCGAGGCGATCGCCGTCGGGGACGTCGCCGCCGAGGTGCTCACACGACACGACACGGTCTGGGAGTCGAAGTTCGCCGACACCGTCGGCGGCTTCGACACCGCGCTCTGGGACGAGATGACCGCTGCCGGACTCGGACATCTGGCGCTGCCGGAGTCGCTGGGTGGTGACGATCTCGGCATCCTCGCGTTGACACCGCTGTTGCGTCGGCTGGGGGAGTCGGCGGCCGTGGTGCCCGCGATCGGATCACTGACCTCGGCTTTGGTGCTGCGCACCCTCGACTCGCGGCAGCGATGGGCGGGCACGCTCGCCGAGGGCGCCTGGCACGCCGTCGCACTCGGCGAGCTCGGCGGTGCGCTCACCGACGCCCCGGCGACCACGCTGCGCGATGGCCGGCTCAACGGGGTCAAGACCGGAGTCCTGCACGCGGAGGGTTCGACGGTGCTGCTCGTCGGCGCCGACGCCGGAGTCGTCGCGGTACGCACGGAGGCACCCGGCGTGTCGCTGGTGCGCACCCCGTCCTCGAGCGGCTGGGGTGAGTACACGGTGCGTTTCGGCGACGTGTCCGTCGACGCAGCCGACCTGCTCACCGCCGACCTCGCGGTGTTGCGTGACGCCTACCGGATCGCGTTGTGCACCTATGCCGACGGCCTGATCGCCGGCGCCACCCGACTGACCGCCGACCACGTCACCAATCGTCACCAGTTCGACAAACCCATCGCACTGTTCCAGGCGGTCAGTCAGCAACTCGCCGACGTCTACGTCGTCGGCCGCTCGATGAACCTCGCGACCACCGCCGCGGCGTGGCGGATGTCGGAAGATCTTGATGCGCAACAAGATCTGGCCATCGGCACCTACTGGATGGCCGACGAGCTGCCCCCGACCCTGCGCACGATGATCCACCTGCACGGCGGACTGGGCGTCGACGTCACCTATCCGCTGCACCGGTATTTCTCGATCGCCAAGGACCTCGCCCGATTGGTCGGGGGGCCGTCGGCGCGGATCGACGAGCTCGCGGGCCTGCACGCCGAGGAGACCACCGATGTTCATTGACCTGACGCCCGATCAACGGGCTCTCAAAATGCAACTGCGCGAATACTTCTCCGACCTGATCAGTCCCGACGACGCACACACCATGCTCACCGAGCGGCACGGCAAGACCTACCGCAAGGTGATCAAGCAGATGGGTACCGACGGGTGGCTCGGCGTCGGATGGCCCAAAGAGTATGGCGGCAAGGGTTTCGGTGAGATCGAACAACAGATCTTCACCAACGAGGCGGTCCGTGCCGACGTCCCGCTGCCCGCGGTGACCCTGCAGACGGTCGGCCCGACCCTGCAGGAACACGGCACCGAGGAGCAGAAAGACCTGTTCCTACCCAAGATCCTCTCCGGCGACGTGCATTTCGCGATCGGCTACACCGAGCCCGAGGCCGGCACCGACCTGGCGTCGTTGACCACCACCGCAGTGCTCGACGGCGACCACTACGTCGTCAACGGGCAGAAGATCTTCACCACCGGTGGCCACGACGCCGACTACATCTGGCTCGCGGTACGCACCGACAAGAATGCCCCCAAGCACAAGGGCATCTCGATTCTCATCGTCGACACCACCGATCCCGGCTACTCGTGGACGCCCATCATCACCGCCGACGGCGCGCATCACGTCAACGCCACGTACTACAACGACGTGCGGGTGCCGGTCTCGATGCGTGTCGGCGAGGAGGGCGGCGGCTGGCGGCTGATCACCACCCAGCTCAACCACGAGCGGGTGATGCTCGGCCCCGCCGGACGCGTCGAGGGACTGGCCGCGCGCGTGCGGCGCTGGGCACAGCGTCCGGGTGCCGACGGCACACCGATCGCCGAGTACCCCGACGTCCGTCGCACGCTCGCCCGGATCGACGCCTACGCCCGGATCAACGAACTGCTCAACTGGCAGGTGGCCTCCACCGGTGAGGCCATCTCGATGGCCGACGCCGCGGCCACCAAGGTCTTCGCGACCGAACGACTGCAGGGCATCCACCGCATGATCGACGAGATCCTCACTTGCCATGGTGATCTCACCGACCCCGACACCGACGAGCTTGTGCGATGGCTCGACGTGCAGGCCAAACGCAACGTGGTCATCACCTTCGGTGGCGGCGTCAACGAGGTGATGCGCGACATGATCGCCACCGCCGGACTCGGATTGCCGAGGGCCAAGCGATGACCGCCCAGACGAGCGAGGCCATCCTCGAGGCCACCGAACAGATCAAGGCGGCCGGACCGAGCGCACCGGTCGCCGGCCGGGATCCGGTGAACCTGCCCATGATCCGCAACTGGGTGGAGGCAATGGGTGACGACAACCCCATCTACGTCGACGCAGACGCGGCTCGTGCCGCAGGCCACCGGGGGATTGTTGCACCACCGGCGATGGCGCAGGTGTGGACGATGCGCGGACTGCGCGGGGTGCGCAGCGCCGACGATCCGCTCGGGCGCGCCAGCGAACTGTTCGACGAGGCCGGCTACACCTCGGTCGTCGCCACCAACTGCGACACCACCTATCACCGTTACGTCGAGGTCGGTGAAGAGGTGAGCCTGTCGGCCGAACTCGTCGACGTCGTCGGCCCCAAGACCACCGCGCTCGGCGAGGGCTGGTTCTTCACCACCCGCAACACCTGGTCGGTCGGCGATGAGGTGGTCGCCGAGATGGACTTCCGCATCCTCAAATTCCGTCCGCCGGCCGGCCCAGCCGTTCCGGAGACTACGACGGTCCCGGAGGATCTGGACCCCGCGAAGATGTTGCGGCCCAGTCCGTCCCGGGACACCGCGTTCTTCTGGGACGGTGTGGCGGCGCACGAACTGCGCATCCAGCAGGTCGCCGACGGCTCGTTGCGGCATCCGCCGATCCCGGCGACCTGGAAACCCCGCGCAGCCGACGGAACCGTCCCGGACACCGACTATGTGGTCTCCACCGGATTCGGAACCGTGTACAGCTACGTGGTGCACCGCGCGCCGAAGGTCCCCGGACGCGGCCTGCCCTTTGTCGTCGCGCTCGTCGAACTCGACGAGGGTGTCCGCATGCTCGGCGAGCTGCGCGGCGTGGACCCCGATGCGGTGCAAATCGGGATGCCGGTCACCACAACCTATCTCGACTTCCCCGCCGACCCCGACACCGGTGCGCCGGCGTGGGCGCTCTACGCCTTCACCCCGCGTGAGAACGGAGAGCGGTCATGACCATCGAGGCGGCACCGGCCGTGGAGGTGGGAACAAGGTTGCCGGAGTTGACGATCGAGGCCACCCCGACCTTCGTCGTGGCCAGCGCGCTGGCCACCCGCGACTTCCAGGACGTGCACCACGACCGGGATCTCGCGCACGCCAAGGGCTCCAAGGACATCTTCGTCAACATCCTCACCGACACCGGACTGGTCGAACGGTTCGTCACCGACTGGGCCGGCCCGTCGGCCCGCATCACCAAGATCACCCTCAAGTTGGGGGTGCCCTGGTACGCCTACGATTCGGTGACGTTCACCGGCGAGGTGACCGCATGCGATCAGGACGCGGTCACCGTGTCGGTGGTGGGTACCAATTCCCTTGGCAAACACGTCATCTCGACGGTCTCACTGACGTTGCACGCAGGAGCGAAGTGATGGGAACAGCGAAGTGATGGGAACACTGAAGTGACGGGCAGGCTGGGCGGACAGGCCGCCATCGTCGGCATCGGTGCCACCGAGTTCTCCAAGGATTCCGGGCGCAGTGAGCTCCGGCTGGCCGCGGAGGCGGTAAGTGCGGCGATCGCCGACGCCGGACTGACCCCCGCCGACGTCGACGGCCTGGTCACCTTCACCATGGACACCAATGCCGAGATCGCCGTCGCCCGCGCCGTCGGCATCGACGAGATGACCTACTTCTCCCGCATCCATTACGGCGGCGGGGCGGCGTGTGCGACCGTGCAACAGGCCGCGATGGCGGTCGCGACCGGTGTCGCCGACGTCGTCGTGGCCTACCGTGCCTTCAACGAGCGGTCGGGATTGCGCTTCGGGCAGGTGAATTCGGCCGTCGCCAATCAGGAGAACTCGTCGGGTACCGACAATGCGTTCTCCTACCCGCACGGCTTGTCGACCCCGGCGGCATTCGTCGCGATGGTCGCGCAGCGTTACATGCACGACTTCGGCGCCACCAGTGCCGACTTCGGTCGGATCGCCGTCGTCGACCGCAAACACGCGGCGGTGAACCCGAATGCGTTCTTCTACGGCAAACCCATCACCCTCGACGACCACCAGGCCTCGCGCTACATCGCCGAACCGTTGCATCTGCTGGACTGCTGCCAGGAGTCCGATGGTGGTGTGGCGCTGGTGATCACGTCGGTCGAGCGTGCCAAGGACCTGCCGCATACGCCTGCGGTGATCGCCGCCGCTGCCGCGGGAAGTGCGGCCGACCAGTTCATCATGACCAGCTACTACCGCGACGAGTTGGCGGCCCTCCCCGAGATGGGCCTCGTCGGCCGGCAGCTGTGGGAGCAGTCCGGGTTGGGCCCCGACGACATGGATCTGGCGGTCCTCTACGACCACTTCACCCCGTACACGCTGCTCCAGCTCGAAGAGCTGGGCTTCTGCGGCCAAGGCGAGGCCAAGGATTTCGTCGCCGAGCCCGGCGCCCTGGAAGTGGGTGGGCGGTTGCCGCTCAACACCCACGGCGGCCAGCTCGGTGAGGCCTACATCCACGGCATGAACGGCATTGCCGAAGGTGTACGGCAACTGCGCGGTACGTCGGTCAACCAGGTCGACGATGCGACGAGGGTCGTCGTGACCGCAGGCACCGGCGTCCCCACCAGCGGTCTGGTCCTGACCGCATGACCTCACACCCCGAAGGAGTTCGTCAATCATGACCCCAGACGCCCAGACCCCAGACGCCCAGACCCCCGTTTCGCAGACCCCCGTCAAGTTCAATCTGGCCGACGTGTTCGAGACCGTTGCGGACTCGGTGCCCGAGCGGATCGCCCTGAGTTACGAGGGCCGCCAGATCAGTTACGCAGAACTCGACAGGCTCGCCAACCGGGTGGCACACCTGTTGCGCGACAACGGTATCGGTACGGCAGATCACGTCTCACTGTTCCTGAAGAACAGCGTCGAGCACGTCACCAGCCTGCTCGGGCTGCTGAAGATCCGCGCGGTCCCGGTGAACGTCAATTATCGCTACACCAACTCCGAGCTGCGCTACATCTTCGACAACTCCGACTCACGGGGCATCATCGTCGAACTCTCCGAGCATCAAAGCAGTGTTGCCGCGCTGCTTCCCGAATTGCCGCTGGTGCGCACGGTGTTCGTCGTCGGCGACATCATCGACGAATTGACCACGGCCGCAGCGTCGTTACCCGAAGGGCGCACGGTCTCGATCGTGCCGTTCGCCGAAGAGGCCGCGGCGTCCGAGGATCGCGACTTCGAGGCCCGCACCGGTGACGAGCTGTACCTGCTCTACACCGGCGGCACCACCGGATACCCCAAGGGCGTGATGTGGCGTCACGACGATTTCTTCCGCAAGCCCATCTCCGGCGGCAACCCGTATGGCGACGCCCGCAAGGATCTCGCCGAGGTGGGCAGTGCGGTCAAGGAATTCGGCTCCATCGCCTTCAACATCGCGGCTCCACTCATGCACGGCGCGGCGTCGTACTCGTTGTTCACCTTCCTCACCCTCGGTGGGCGGTTGGTGCTGATGCGCGACTTCGACCCGGCCGCAATCGTGGCGGGCATCGAGGACGAGAAGATCCAGATCATTCTCATCGTCGGTGACGCGATGGGCATGCCGCTCGTCGAGGAGATGGAACGCCGCAAGGACGACGTCGACCTGTCGTCGCTGTTCTCGGTGACCTCCGGTGGCGCGATCTGGTCGCACCACAACCGCGACCGATTCGCGGCGATCAAACCCGAACTCATCCTGCGCGACAACTTCGGGGCGTCGGAGTCGGGCAACGACGGTGAGATCATGATGGACGACAACGGCAATCTGCGGGTGCCGCCGACCGACAAGATGATGGTCGTCGACGAGCGGCTCAACCGGATCGAGCCCGGCTCGGGCGACGTCGGTTACATCGCACGCATCGGCAATGTGCCGCTCGGGTACTACAAGGACGAGGAGAAGAGCGCCCGGACCTTCCCGACCCTGCCCGACGGCCGTCGCATCTCGATTCTCGGCGACATGGGCACCGTGGAGGCCGACGGGTCGATCGTCTTTCTCGGCCGGGGTTCACAGTGCATCAACACCGGTGGGGAGAAGGTGTACGCCGAGGAGGTCGAGGCGGTGTTGCACGCCCATCCCGCGATCGGCGATGCACTCGTCGTCCCGGTGCCCGACGAACGCTACGGTCAGCGGGTGGCCGCGGTCGCCCGCGTCGCCGACGGCGAGGCAGAGCCCACCCTCGCCGAGATCCAGGAGTACTGCCGCGAATCGCTGGCCGGATACAAGGTTCCGCGGACCATCGTGTTCGTCGACGAGGTCAAGCGCACCCCGGCGGGCAAGGCGGACTACCGCTGGGCCAAGAACGCCGCGGCGGCCTCCGATCAGCAGGCTGTGACAGCCTGAGTGCGGATCACATCACCTGCAGGCCGACCCAGAGCGCGACGACCGCGGCGATGAGGGTCGGCGGAACGGTGAGCGTGCCCAGCAGCACGTAGCGTCGCGTCGGCGGCGCGATGGTGTGGCGGCGCATCACGTCGCGCCACAATAGGTTTGCCAGCGAACCGAAGTAGGCGAGGTTGGGGCCGATGTTGACGCCGAGCAGCATGGCCAACGCCAAGCCGTGATCATGGGCGACCATCGGCAGCAGGAGCAGTGTCGCCGGGAGGTTGTTGAGCACGTTGGCCGCGACCGCCGCGAGTGCGGCGACCGCCAGGAGTGCCCACAGCGAGTTGCCACCCGGGATGAGATGGGTGATCGCCTCGCCGATCGGTCCGAGCCGGATGGGCAGGATGATGATGCCCAGCGCGGCGACGAACGCGAGGAACGGGATGTTCACCGCGCGCAGCGCACGAACCGCGGTGACCACGGGCGCCTTGCGCATCGGAACGATGAGCATCACCGCGGCCCCGACACCGGCGATCGCGGCCAAGGGAATTCCCAACGGCTCGGCGATGACGAAGCCGCACAGCAGTAGACCGAGCAGGATCAGCGTGACGACCGGCGCCGGGCGCCGGGTGGTGCGCTCGGGTGTGCCGCTGTGCGGCTGTACCGGAGTGCGGGTGGTCTGCGGTGCGGTGGTCTGCAGTTCGCCGGCGAAGAAGATCCGGAAGATGACGTATTCGACGACGATCGCGACCACCCACGGGGCCGCCATCAGTCCGGCGAAGGAGAGGAAACCGAGCCCGGTCGCCGAAAAGGCCAGCAGATTGGTCAGATTCGACACCGGCAACAGCGTCGAGGCACTGTTGGCCAGGTGTGCGGTCGCCGTACCGACCGGGGTCACCCGGGCGCCGATCCGCCGCGCGGTGGCCACTGCCACCGGGGTCAACAGCACGATCGTGGTGTCGATCGACAGCACCGCCGTGGTGAGCGCCGCGGCGACGAACACCAGGCCGAGTAGGTGCGTGGGCGATCCGCGGCTCCAGTCCGCGAGCAACTGACCCACCCAGGCGAAGACCCCGGTGCGTGCGCACACCTCGGCGACCACCAGCATGGCGGCGAGGAAGCCGATGGTCGGCCCGATGAACTCGAGTTCGTCGCGCACCTGCGACCACGACACGACGCCGAGAAGGGTCACCAGCACCGCGGCCGGAACCGCGACGATCGCCGGCGAAAGGCGTTGTGCGGACACCGCGATCCCGATGACGGCGATCAGGGCGAGCACGGCCACGGCGGTGCCCAGTGGACTGTGGACGTCGAGCACGTCGAGAGCCTACGCAACCACCCGTTGCGGCGCGAGGATCGTGGTCACCACGGACCCGACGACGAGCACGATGCCCAGCACCAGACACCCCTGGTTCATCGGGACGACGAAGGCGTCCTGCGCGCCGTGCAGGACGCGGGCGCCGAGGTCACCGGGCAGCCGCGCCGCGACCTCCCGTGCCTCGGCCAACGAACGGGTGATGTGGTCGGCGGCAGCGGGCTCGGCACGGACGAGGTCGGCGGTCGGGCCGATGCGGTGTGCGTATCCGGCGGCGAGCAGACTGCCGGCCAGGGCGATGCCGATGGCGGCGCCGATCTCGCGGGCGGTGTCGTTGACCGCGGAGCCGACCCCCTGATTCTCCAGCGGCGTGTTGGACATGATCGCGGTCGTCGACGGGGCGGTCGCCAGACCGATACCGATCGCGCAGATCGCGAGCATCCACGCCATCATCCAGTAGGCGTCGTAGTCGATGACCCCCAACAGGATCAGCCCGATGCCGGCGATGAGCAGTCCACCGCCCAGCACGAAGCGCAGGGAGTGAAAGCGCACCGCGAGCCAATTGCCCAGCAGTGCAAAGATGCTCACACCCAGGACCATCGGCATGAGGGCGAAGGCCGAGCGCAGCGGCGAGAAGTCGAACACCAGCTGCAGGCGTTGCAGCAGAAGGTAGAAGGCGCCGAAGGAGGCGAAGAACTGCAGCGCCACCGACAACGCACCGGCCCCGAACGCGCGATTGGTGAACAGGCGGACGTCGAGGAGTTGACGGGTGCCGCGCAATTCGATCAGGCAGAACACGGCGACGAGGAGTACGCCGCCGATCAGGGTGAGAAGGACCAGCGCATCATCCCAGCCGCGGTGTGGGGCCTCGAGGAGCCCGAACACGATGCCGGTGACCGCGAGGATCGACACGGCCGATCCGGCGTAGTCGAAGGGTTGTGGATGGGAGTCCTTGGAGGTGCCGATCGTCAGGCACACCAGTGCCGTCAGCACCGCCGACGCGGCGAAGGTGATGAAAATCGAATGCCACGAGAAGAATTCCAGCAGGACGCCGGAGACGAAGAATCCGGCGATCGCGCCCGCGCCGGCGACAGCGGCCCAGATACTGATGCCGATGCTGCGCTTGTCGGCCGGCACACCGGAGGTGATGAGCGACAACGTCGTCGGCATGATGAATGCCGCGCCCACGCCGGCGACGCATCGGGTGATGATCAACTGCGTCGGATCGGTGGCCCAGATCGCCGTCAGCGACCCGACCGCGAAGATGGCCAGACCGACGATCAACATCTCGCGGCGGCCGAAACGGTCGCCGATCGCGCCGGCGGGCAGCAGCAGCGCGGCGAGGGCGAGCGTGTAGCCGTCGGCGATCCAGGTCATCTGGCCGGTGTCGGCGCCGAGGTCGATGGCGATGTCGGCGAGCGCGGTGTTCAACGCGGCCATGGCGGCCACCACCATGCTGACCGCCGCGCAGGCGATCGCGATCAGCCACACCGAGCGCAGATCGAGCGCCCTGAGCCGATTCATCCGGCCCTCCCTCCCCGAAGTGCTGCAGAAAACGGACACAAGAGTGTGATCCAGGCGACACGCGGGGTGCAAATCGCGACACCACAGGCAACCTGTGACACATTGATCACTGGAGTAACAAACCCGGGGTTGCAGATCGCCACTGTGGTCGTGGCCTCGGACAACCGAAAGTGGGAGATCATGGCCGCACCGGTCGCCTCTTCACGATCCACCGACACGCCGACCGCACGCCTGCACGTCTGGCGGGTGCTGGTGATGCTGGCGGCGCTCATCGCCGTCGTGTGCGCGCTGGTACTCGTCGTCACCAGCGCAGCCTGAGGGCCGCGACGCCCACCCGGATGCGACCGGGTGAGCGAGCCGCGGCCGCGGGTCACGCGTGCTTCTCGATCACGTCGCCGACGGCGGGAAGTGCCTCGGACACATAGCCCTTGGCCTTACCGCGCAGCGTGCCGTAGGCCTTGGCCAGCGGCGCCTTGGCGGATTCCACCTGGGCGTCGGTCACCGCGAGCAGGGCCTCCGACGCGGTGTCGGGGTCACTGGCCAGATGCGCACCGAACGATGTGCCCGCGGGCTTGGAGTCCCAGAACGGCTGCAGGGCGGCGACGAAATCGGGCAGCATCAGGTTGGTCGCCTTCTTCACGATGTCGGGCTTGACCTTGCCGACGGCACCGTATGCAGCCTTGACGGTCGCACCGCCGAGCCCCTTCTGGGCTGCGACCTGCGAGTCGATCACCCCCACCAGATCGTCGACGACGGCCGGACGGGTGGGACCGAGCAGGGACTGCAGCGAATCGCTCATCAAGATTCTCCTCAAGGGACGGTTTCGACGAAGGACGGGCGCGGCCGGCGCGACCGGCGCCCCCTGAGCAGAATAGACGGGTCGGTCAGTTCTCGAACGAGGCCAAACATGTGTCGACTTGGGGGATGCGTGTCCTGCAGGGCACACATCCCCCAAGTCGACACATATTTGCTCAGTCCGCGGTTGTGCCGAGGCAGTGGCCGTCAGCGCTTCTCGATGACCACGTTCTTCAGCGCGGGTGCGCCGTCGCGGTCGGCGACGCTCGCGGCGATCAGCAGCGACCGGCCTTCGTCCCACACGTCGATGTCGATGGTCTCGCCCGGGAACACCACGCCGGCGAAGGTGGCCGAGTAGTCGGCCACAGCGGTCACGTCGCCGTCGAGGAGTGCGTCGACGACGGCTCGACACACCGTCCCGTACGTGCAGAGCCCGTGCAGGATCGGGCGGGGAAATCCTGCACGAGAAGCGAATTCGGGGTCGGAGTGCAGCGGGTTGCGGTCACCACACAGCCGATAGAGCAGCGCCTGGTTGGGCAGTGTCGGTACCGACCGGCGCTGGTCGGGCGCCCGATCGGGGTAGTCGAGCTTGGCGGAGTTGCCGCGGTCGCCGCCGAAACCGCCCTCGCCCTTGGCGAAGATGGACGAGCGCGCCGTCCACAGCGGTGTGCCGGCGTCGTCGACGGTGACCGATTCCTGGATGATCACCGCCGCCGATCCCTTGTCCTGGATCTCGGCGATCGTGGTCCGGGTGGTGGCCTTTCCCGACGCGGGGATCGGGCGGTGCGCGGTGACCTGCTGGCTGCCGTGGACCACCTTGGCCAGGTCGATGTCGACACCCGGGAAGGACACCTTCGGTGCCTCGGTGGCATGGAAGGACGCCGCCACGGTCGCGAAGGAGGGCAACACCTTCGGGGCGACGTCGTCGACGTAGGTCAGACCCGCGCGGTCCATCGGGTCGGCGGCCGCACCGACGGCCAGGTGATAGAGCGCGACGTCGGAGGCCGACCATTCGAAGCCGACCTCGGGTAGCTCGGCGCCCAGTGCCACGGACAGGTCGATCGGCATGGTCAGTTCTCCTCGCCGGCGGACGCCGATGTCGTTGTGGTATCCGGGATTCGGACCCCGGGGTGTTCGGCGCAGTCGAGCGCGGCCAAGTAGCCGAAGACCATCGCGGGTCCGATGGTGGCGCCCGGTCCGGCGTAGGTGTGGCCCATCACCGGCGCCGAGGTGTTACCGGCCGCGTAGAGCCCCTCGATGACCGATCCGTCGGCGCGCAACGCCCGGGCGTGCGCGTCGGTGTCGATGCCGCCCTTGGTGCCGAGATCACCGGGCACCATCTTCACCGCGTAGAACGGCGCCTTGTCGACCACTCCGAGACTCGGATTGGGCTTGTTGGTGATGTCGCCGTAGTAGTGGTCGTAGCCGCTGCGTCCGCGCCCGAAGTCCTCGTCGGTGCCGCTGCGCGCGAAGCCGTTGAACCGATCGGTGGTGGCGCGCAACGCCTCCGCGGGAACCCCGATCTTCTCGGCCAGGGCCTCGACGGAGTCGGCCTTGACGACCACTCCGGACTCGAACCACTTCTTCGGAAGCGGTTGGCGCGCATTGATGCCGGCGAACAGGTAGCGGTTGCGGCAGCGCTGGTCGAAGATGAGCCACGACGGGACGTTCTCGCCGGGGCCCTCGCCCTGTCCGAAGTCGCCGCCGTACATCTGGTGCACCGCTTCGACATACGGCAGTGACTCGTTCATGAAGCGTTGTCCGCGTTCGTTGATCATGAAGGTGCCGGGGACGGCGCGCTCGGACAGCGCGAACCACGGTCCGCGCGGCAACGGGATGGTCGGGCCCCACCACGAGTCGTCCATCAGCGACACCGCGGCGCCGATCTTGAGGCCCGCGTTGATGCCGTCGCCGGTGTTGGTGGGTGCGCCGGTGGTCCACTCCGATCCGATGGGTTCGCGCTGATACTTCTTGCGCATCTCGGCGTTGTGCTCGAAGCCGCCGCACGCGAGGATGACACCGCGCTGCGCGTGCAGCCGAGTACGCGTGCCCTCGTGCTCGGCGATCACCCCGACCACCCGGTCGTTCTCGGTGATCAGGTCGACCAGACCCGTCGACAGCCGCAGTGGCACACCGGCTCTGCGGACCCCCAGCAGCAGCTCGGCAGCCAGCGCGGCGCCCATTGCGATGAGTTTCTTGCCGCGGCTGCGGGCCCAGAAGAACCGGGCGCCGACCTTGCCCATCCGCACCGGTCCGCGCCAGTGCCGTAGGCCCGTGTTGAGCCAGCGGTAATCCGATTGCAGCACAACCATGTTGAGCGGCGCCTTGGTGTACTGCGGATGCAGGGTCGACAGGTCGTCGCCGAGCGCCCGGGCGTCGAAGGGCCGCGGTTCGACGCTGCGTCCGCCGAGGCGTCCGCCGGGTGCCTCGGGGTAGTAGTCGGAGTAGTTCTTCACCCATTCGAGGTCGAGGGGAGCATGGGCCATCAGGAATTCCAACGCCTCGGGGCCGCGATCGATGTACGCGTCGATCTTCTCCGCAGGCGCGTGCTCACCGATGATCGCGTGGACGTACTGCCGCGCCGTCTCCTGGTTGTCGCGCACCCCGTCGCGCTTGAGCACCGGGTTGCCCGGAATCCAGACGCCGCCGCCGGAGCGTGAGGTGGAGCCGCCCCAGTACGCCGACTTCTCGATGATCACCGTCCGCAGGCCCTGCGCGGCCGCGGTGATGGCGGCGCTCAGGCCCGCGGCACCGGCGCCGACGACGATGACGTCGTAGGTCTCGTCCGTCTCTGGACGCCCCGCCGGGGGAGTGGATGCCTGCTGTCCTGCTGGTTCGGTCGCGCCGGCCATGAATCGGTCCCTTCGTGCGCCGCGGGTGGAACGTGTTCTCACCTAAAAGTAGAACACGTTACAGATTCGCGGCGCCAGGGGTCGCACTCGGCGGGGCGTGATCGGCGTCGACGACGAGATCCCACGGGTCGATCCCGTCGTCCGACGCACGTCCGGCAAGCACCCGTGACCAGTACTTCTCGTCGCCGTGTCGGTCCCGCCAGGCCAGCAGCGCCATGGTGAATCGGCCGAGATGATGTTCGGAGGTGAATCCGATCGCGCCGTGGATCTGATGCGCCCCGGCGGCCACCTCCCGCGCGGTCGACGAGGCGACGGCCTTGGCCGCGGCGATCGTGCCGCCGTGATCGGGGTTCTCGGCCATCTCGACGCCGTGCTCCACCGCGGCACGGGTTTGTGCGGTCAGCGCCGCCATCGACGCCAGACGTTGCTGGATGGCCTGGAACTTGGACAGCGGTCGACCGAACTGGGTGCGTTGCGACGCGTGGCGCACCGTGGTCTCGACGATGGTGTCCGCGCAGGCGGACATGGCCACCGCATAGGCCAGCGCGCCACGCAGTCGCAGTTCCGCCGAGTCGACCGGAGAGTCCGTGAGCTGTTCGACGACCACGGCGTCGAGAGCCACGTCGTCGACGGACGCCCCGAGTAGATCGGTGCCGTGGTAGAGCGTCAGGCCGGGTGCGGTTCGGGAGACCAGCGCCACCGAGGACGCGAAGTGAACCACGAGGACGTCGGCGTCGCAGGCGTGTACGACGCCGGGCAGCAACCCGTCGAGCACCCATCCCTCGTCGGTGGAGCGCACGGTGGCGCCCTCTCCGCCCAGGGCGAGTGTCGCAGTGCGCCTGCCGAGGTCGAGCCCCGAGCGTGCGGCCAACCAGGTGGCGAGGACGGTGTGCTCGATGAGTGGGGTGAGTGCGCCGCTCGCCGCTGCCGCCGACACCACGGTCAGTGCATCGGTGAACTCGCCACCGGTGCCCCCGAGATCCTCGTCGATACCGACGCCGGTGAACCCCGCATCGGTCAGCGCCGCCCAGACCCCGGTGTCGATCGTGGTGGCCGGTGTCGTGGTGGCCGGTGTCGTGGTGTCTGGGCCGACGCGCTCGATCACCGCGGTCACCGCCGCATGCAGCTCGGCGTCCCCGATCACCGCAATCCCATTCCTCTGGCCACGATTCCACGCAGGATCTCGTTGGTACCGCCGCGAAGTGTGAAGGCGGGTGTGTGGCGCATCGCGGTCGCCAGCAGGGTGGCGAAGGGGTTCGCATCGCTGACCCGCGCCACGGTGTCCGACGAGGATCGGATGGCCTCGACGACGTCACCCTCGAACTGCGAGCCGATGTCCTTGACCATCGCGGCCAGCACATCGGGTGCGCCGCCCTCGGCGAGTTCGGCGGCCACCTGCAACGACATCCGGCGCAACGCCCACGCACGGGCGGTCAGCGTTCCCAGGGTGATCCGCTGCTCGTCGGACGCTCCGACTCTGCGCAACTCGTCGGCCCACGCCCGCAGCAGCGGCATCGTCGACAGGTATCGTTCCGGGCCGGAGCGTTCAAAAGCCAACTCGCTCATCACTTGTTTCCATCCCGCGCCGCGTTCACCGAGCAGTGCCCCGGTGCCGACGTTCGCGTCGTGGAAGATCGCCTCGTTGAAGTGGGCGCCGCCGTCGATGCTGCGCAAGGGGCGGATCTCGATGTCGGGGTGGGGAAGATCGACGATCAGCTGGGACAGTCCGGTCTGACGGTCGGCGGGTGTGCCGTCGGTGCGGGCCAACAACACCATCGCGTGCGCGACGTGTGCGCCGGTGGTCCACACCTTGGTGCCGCTGATCCGCCACGATCCGTCGTCGGCGCGCACCGCGCGGGTGCGTACCGAGGCGAGGTCGGAGCCGGCGTCGGGCTCACTCATGCCGATCGCAAAATATGTTGTACCCGAGCATATTCCGGGAAGGTAGTGTTGCCGCTGGCGTTCGGTGCCGTGGACGAGGATGCCCGGTGCCATCTGCCGGTCGGCGATCCAATGCGCCGCGACCGGTGCCCCGCAGGCGAGGAGTTCTTCGGTGACGACGAATCGTTCGACCGCGCTGCGGCCACCGCCGCCGTACCGCTCGGGCATCGTCATACCCAGCCAGCCGTGCCGGCCGAGGTGTGCACTGAACGCCGGGTCGAATCCGCTCATCCAGTTGTCGCAGGCCGGGACGAAGGTGCCGGCATCGAGTTCGGCGGTCAGGAACTCACGCACCTCGTGGCGCAGCGTGTCGATACTCGCCTGGTCGGTGCCCACGGTCGAACCGTAGCACCGGACCGGACCGAGGAGTCCTCCCGGAAACCTGGAACATGTTCTAAACTAGAACACGTTCATTCCACGGAAGTGAGGCTCTCATGGCGGTTGACCAGGCAATCCGCGAGCGGATCGCCGCTGATCTGTGGACCGCGGAGCGGACCGCGACGGCGATCGGCCGACCGACCGATGCCCACCCGGGTCTCGATGTCGTCGACGCTTACGAGATCCAGCTGATCAACATCCGCAAGCGCCTCGACGCCGGTGCGAAGGTCGCCGGGCACAAGGTCGGGCTGGCATCGGAGGCCATGCAGAAGATGATGAACGTCGACGAGCCCGACTACGGGCATCTGCTCGACGAGATGCAGTACCACGAAGCCACCCCGATCGACACCGCGACGCTGTGCTTCCCGCGGGTGGAGGTGGAGGTGGGGTTCATCCTGGGCAAGGATCTGCCCGGTGCGGGATGCACCAACGACGACGTGATCGATGCCGTCGAGTGGGTGGTGCCGTCGATCGAGCTGATCGATTCGCGGATCACCGATTGGCAGATCACGTTGTGCGACACCATCGCCGACAACGCATCGTCGTGCGGCTGGATTCTCGGCACCGAACGGGTGGCGATCACCGACATCGACACCGGTGACATCGACGCGGTCTTGCACCGCAACGGCGAGGTCGTCGCGAAGGGCAATTCCTCTGCGGTGCTGGGCCATCCGTTGAACGCGGTGAGCTGGCTGGCGCGCAAGGTGGAGTCCTTCGGGGTACGACTACGCCAGGGGGATGTGATCCTGCCGGGCACCGCGACACGGGCGTTCGATGTCGGGCCGGGTGATCACGTCGTCGCCGAGTTCGCCGGACTCGGCAGCGTCACCCTCGATTTCACCTGACCAACAACAGTTTTCGACAACACTCTCAGAGGAGGCGCAGGTGGCAGCCAAGCTGACCGCGGCGATCATCGGGTCGGGCAACATCGGTACCGACCTGATGTACAAGCTGGAACGATCCGAGGTGATCGCTCCCCGATGGATGGTCGGGATCGATGCCGACTCGGAGGGTATGAAGCGGGCCGCCGACCACGGGCTCATCACGATGAGTGGCGGCGCCGACGAGTTGCTCGCGTCGTCGGAGAAACCGGACCTGATCTTCGAGGCGACGTCGGCCTATGTGCACCGCGAGTATGCGCCGCGATATGAGCAGGCGGGTATCACCGCGGTCGACCTGACGCCGGCCGCCGTGGGCCCGGCAGTGGTGCCGCCGGCCAATCTGCGCGAGCATCTCGACGCGCCGAACACCAACATGATCACCTGTGGTGGGCAGGCGACGATCCCGATGGTCCACGCGGTGTCGTCGGTGGTGCCGGTGCCCTACGCCGAGATCGTCGCATCGGTCGCGTCGGTGTCGGCAGGTCCCGGGACGCGGGCCAACATCGACGAGTTCACCCGGACCACATCGAAGGGAATCGAGACGATCGGCGGTGCCGCCCGCGGCAAGGCGATCATCATCCTCAATCCGGCCGATCCGCCGATGATCATGCGCGACACCATCTTCTGCGCCATCCCCGACGACGCCGACACCGATGCCATCGCCGCGTCGATCCACAAGCGGGAGAAAGAGATCCAGGCCTACGTGCCCGGCTATCGACTACTGCAGGACCCGCAGTTCGATCCGCCGAGTGCGCTCAACGGCGGCCACGCCCGCGTCTCGATCTTCGTCGAGGTCGAGGGCGCCGGGGACTTCTTGCCGCCGTACGCCGGCAACCTCGACATCATGACCGCCGCCGCCACCAAGGTCGGCGAGGAAATCGCGAAGCAGAAGTTGGGGGTTTCGGCATGAGCACACCGACGACGGACCTGATGGCCAATGCCCGTAAGTATTCCGAGAGCCTCGACATCCGGATCACCGACTCGTCGCTGCGCGACGGAAGTCATCACAAGCGCCACCAGTTCACCACCGACGAGGTACGGGCGATCGTCGGCGCCCTCGACGACGCGGGGGTACCGGTCATCGAGGTCACCCACGGTGACGGCCTCGGCGGATCGTCATTCAACTACGGATTCTCCAAAACACCTGAACAGCAGCTGATCTCCGCGGCAGCCGAGACGGCCAAGCGGGCGAAGATCGCGTTCCTGATGTTGCCGGGTCTCGGTACCAAGGACGATATCCGCGCCGCGCAGGACAACGGTGGCCAGATCTGCCGCATCGCCACGCACTGCACCGAGGCCGACGTGTCGATCCAACACTTCGGACTGGCCCGCGAACTCGGGCTCGAGACCGTCGGCTTCCTGATGATGAGTCACAGTCAGCCACCGGAAGTGCTTGCCGCCCAGGCGCGGATCATGGCCGACGCGGGCTGTCAGTGCGTCTACGTCGTCGACTCGGCGGGCGCGCTGGTGCTCGAGGACGTCACCGTCCGGGTGCAGGCGCTCGTCGCCGAACTCGGCGACGACGCGCAGGTCGGTTTCCACGGGCACGAGAATCTCGATATCGCCGTGGCCAATTCGATCAACGCGATCCGCGCTGGCGCCCAGCAGATCGATGGGTCCATCCGGCGCTTCGGCGCGGGCGCCGGCAACACGCCCACCGAGGCGTTCGTCGGGGTGTGCGACAAACTCGGCATCACCACCGGCGTGGACTTCATGAAGATCGCCGACGCGGCGCAGGACGTGGTGCGCCCGGCGATGCCCTCGGAGTGCCTGGTCGACCGATCGGCGATGATGATGGGCTACGCGGGCTGCTACAGCTCATTCCTCAAACATGCCGAGGGGCACGCCGAACGCTACGGCGTCTCCGCCGCGGAGATCCTCATCGAGGCCGGCAACCGCAAACTCGTCGGCGGCCAGGAAGACCAACTCATCGACATCGCCCTCGAGCTCAAGAAGAAGGCCGACGCCAACGCCGGTGTGTAGCGGGCTTGCGAAGTCAACATCGAAACGCGGCCTGAACTCGTAGACGCGGTCTTTGCACGGACCGCGTCCACGAGTTCGCACGGCATGTACTTCACGCTGCCATCAAGGCGAAGTGGGTCAGCCACCGACGGATGCGGGTGACGACGGTCCCGGCTTCGAGGTCGGCCCACACCCAGCGGATGACCATGATGCCTTGGGCGCGTATGCGGTCTTCGCGAATCTTTTCGCGGATGACGGCGTCGGCCGCATCCTCTCCTGGCCGTAAGTGCTTCTGATACTTGACTTTTCCGTCGAACTCGCCGACGAGGACTCCACTCCAATCGAAGTCGGTCCGGGCGATCTCGTTGCCCTCCGCGTCGTAGAAGCGGTGCTGGAGCCGTGCCGAGGGAATGCCGGCTTCGATCATCTGTGCTCGGCTCCTCCGACTCGCCGGGGCTTTCAGCGTTGCCGTCGGCGTGATGCAGAGCGCGCCGCGCGACGCCGACCCCACGTCAAACCCCGCGCAGCAACGACTCCATCGTCGCCCGATCGGCGCCGGCACGCAGCGCCGCGTCGAAGACTGCAAGTGCCCCGGCGAATCCCGCCGTGGTGGTGCACGCCACGTCGACGGCCACGTACTCAATACCTGGAACGATGACGCCGTCGATCTCGATGAGGTGGTCGGGAGGAACGATGCCGACGTGGTTGTGTCGCGTCGCTGTTCGTCCGCCACCGCGAGCGCGGCCGGTGGTCGTGTGGATGCGGCGGAAGTTGGGCGAGAGCATCGGCAGCCGGTGCAGTGCGGCAGCGGATTGATGGCTGGGTACCGACTCGTCAAATCGTCCAAGGCGGCTGGTGGCGATGACGGCCAAGCGATGGATTTCGGCGCGTTCACGGTGCTGCGCGGGGATGTAGGCGCCTCTTACCAGTTGGGTGATTTCGCCGTGGCTGCGTGCTCTGGCGAGATCGGTGTCGGTGAAACCGGCCGTAAGGCAGGCGTGTCGGTAGATGATGTCATGTTCGTCTGTGGGAAAGCGTGTCATGCAGGGTTGGACGCACGAGGGGACGGATCGGCTCCATCGACACCAAGACGCGGCCTGAACTCGTAGACGCGGTCTTTGCACGGGCCGCGTTCACGAGTTCATGCCGCGCCGGGCAGGCGCCGCCCGATCCGTCGCCTACATCCCGGCCGGCGGATGGCCGAGGCAGATCATCGAGCCGAACGGGTCCTTGATGACGGCGAGGGTGCCGTACGGGGTGTCCTCGCCGGGCATGACGATCTCACCGCCGAGACCGGCGGCCTGTGCGACGGTCGCGGCGACGTCGTCGACGCAGATGTAGATCTGCCAGAACGACGGGGCGTCGCCGAACAGTCCGGTGGCGTCCATGACGCCGGCGTACGCGGTCTCCCCGAAGAACAGCTGCGAGTAGCGCAGAGGCCCGCCGGGGGCGACCTCCTGACCGGTGTTGTCGATGACGGTGTCGGCGCGGGCGCCAACGGTCTCGGTGTAGAACGCGAGTGAGGCCGGGTAGTCGCGGGTGGCGAGTTCGAACCAGTAGGGCGCTCCGTGCACACCCCACTCGGTGAAACCGTGATGCTGGTTGGGCTTCCAGAACCCGATGACGGCTCCGGCGTTGTCGACGGTGACCATCATGGTGCCCTCGTCGCCGACTGCCATGGGCGGCACCATGATCGAACCACCCGCGGCTTCGACGTTCTTGACGGTGGTCTCCGGGTCATCGGTACGCAGGTAGAGCGACCAGATGTCGGACGGGCCACCACCTTCGGCCATGTACGGACTGAGCCCGGCGACGCGTTTGCCGTGCAGGGTGAAGTTCTGATAGCCGCCGAACTCCTCGCGCGGTGGGCCTTCGACCTCCCAGCCGAAGAGGGCCTGGTAGAACTCGGCGGCCTTCGCCGGCTCGCTGCTCATCAGGTCGAACCAGATCGGTGCGCCCACGGGGGCGGAATATGCGGTCATGGTGAACTCCTGTTTCCGATGACGATTGGTGACAAGTGTGAGACCTCCATCCTCGTCGAAACTCATCGGTGTCACGGCCGACCTGCCGATCTCGTGACGTGCGTGAGGAAGTCGCGTGCCGCACCGGCGCGCGGTTCGTCGCCACCGATCCACACCGCCCGCAGCGCGCGGCGCAGATCGAGCCCGGACACCGGCACTGCGATCAGCCGACGACCGAGGTCGTCGCGTACCGACAGATCGGACACGACCGCCGGTCCGGCGCCGGCGATGACCGCCGAGCGTACTGCCGCGGTCGTCGACAACTCGAGCACCGGTTGCGCCCGGGACATGTCGGGGTCGTGGGCCGCGGCCAGCATGGTGTCCAGGAAGAGTCTTGTCCCGGAACCGGATTCGCGGGTCACCAGCGGGGTGCGGGCCAACTCGTCGGCGCTCACCGCCGTGCGCCGACGAGTCCACGGATGCCCGGGCGGTACGACGAGCACCAGGGTGTCGTGGGCCACGACGCGACTGCGTACCCCGGGCGCCACCTGCGGGCCCTCGACGAAGCCGAGTTCGACGTCGCCGGCCCGGACCAATTCGCAGGCGTGCTCGGAGTTCGTCGCGGTGAACGACACCTTGGGTGCGTGTTCGACGCTCTGCCCGAACGACACCAACCACTGCGGAAGGAGATGTTCGGCGACCGTCAGACTGGCAGCCAGACGCAGTTCGTCGCGTCGTTCGCGACGCAGTGCGGCGAGCCCGGCGTCGAATTCCGAGGCCAGGCCGAGAAGCCGATCGGCCCACTCCGACACCAGGATTCCGGCCTCGGTGGGTGCGGTGCCGGTGGGGGAGCGCGTCAGCAGCGAGATCCCGAGCGTGGCCTCCAATGCCCGCATCCGCGCCGACACGGCCTGCTGGGTGATCCCCAGTTCGCCCGCGGCGGCGTTGAGGCTGCCGGTGGTGACCACCGCGAGAAGTGTCTCCAGCGAGGGCAGGTCGGGCATGCGTGGGCTCAACACCCTCCCAGGTTACAACCATCCGTTGTAACTCTTGCAGGGAATCGCCTTCTACCTGCCGCGACGTCGATCGGCGACCGTAGGTGCATGACGTTGCGCGAACCACCGGTCCGGACCCACTTCGCCCATGTGCCGCCGAACTGGTTCGCGACGGTGATGGGCACCGGCATTCTCGCCGTCGCCGCGCACGGGCTCGGGCACGGCACACTGCTGACCGCGCTGTCGATCGTGTTCTGGTTGCTCGCGTGCCTCGTCTACATCGGGGTGATCGCCGCGACCGTCATGCACTGGCGTCGCCACCGCGATGCCGCACGTGCGCACCTGCAGCATCCGGTGATCGCGCACTTCTACGGCGCCGTGCCGATGGCGACGCTGACCGTCGGCACGTCGACCCTGGTGGCCGGTGTCCATGTGATCGGGCCGAGCGCCGCGCTCGCCGTCGACATCGTGTGCTTCACCCTCGGCACGCTCGGCGGAGTCGCGACGGCACTGCTGATCCCCGCCCGCCACCTCCTCGGCCGATCGGGCGACCCTGCAGGACCGGACCGGCCGGAACCGTTCGGGGGTTGGCTGATGTCGGTGGTCCCGCCGATGGTGTCGGCATCGGCGGCCGCGGTGCTCGCCGGGGCGTTCGACGAGCCCGGTGCACGCCGCGCGCTGCTGGTCATCGGGATCGCGGCCTTCGTGTTCTCGCTGGTCCTCGCCGCGCCGATCGTGGTCTCGGTGATCGGTTCCCTGGTGACGCGCGGAACGGGGCCCACCGGCCTGGCACCGACATGGTGGATCGTCCTCGGACCGCTCGGACAATCGGTGACCGCGGCGTGCCTGCTCGCCCACGTTGCCACCGGGGTGACCGGAGCGGCTACCGCCGGCGTCCTCGGCGCCCTCGCCCACGACTACGCGCTCGCGGTGTGGGCCGCGGCGGTGATCTGGATCGTCGTCGCCACCGCCATCACCGCGCGGTCGGTACGCCGCGGACTGCCGTTCGGCCTGACCTGGTGGTCGTTCACCTTCCCGCTGGGCACCTTCGTGACCGGGTCGTCGGCATTGGCGGCGACCACCGGGCACACGATGTTCGCGGTGATCGCAGGCGCAGGATTCGTTGCCCTGTTCCTGGCCTGGGGGATCGTCGCGGCCCGGACCGTCGCCGGGATCGTCGACGGTGCGTTGCTCGCCGCCCCCGCAGGAGCGCGTGGCACGCTGGGACGGTGAGCCTCGAGAGAATTCGGCCGTTCCTGTGGCCGGCGTTGGTGGTCGTGGGTCTGGCGATCGTGGGCTGCGCGCAAGCGAGCTGGGGTGCCTCCGATCAGGGGGCGCAACTTCAGGTGAGCGGGCTCGGAGGGGTCAGCGCCAGAGCGGCCGCGACCGCCGACGTCGAGGCGGCCTTCTCCGCCCACACCGAACGGCCGGCGTTGCTCACTCTTGTGTTCGGCATCGTCATCGCCCTGGCGGCGCTGCTGGGTTGGTGGAAGCCGTTTCGCCGCAACACCATCGGCGTACTCGCCGTGTCGGCGGTGATCGTGGCGGCGGGGGTGGCGACGATCGTCGTGTCCGCGATGGTGATCGCCGACCCGGCGGGGCACCTGTTCGACGCCGCGGTCAACGATGCCATCGACGCGCCGGGCCCGCTGTTGTCGCCGGCGTGGGGCGTGATCGCCACCCTGATCCTCGCGGTGCTGAGCGTGGTGCTCGCACCGCTCACCAGTATCCGTCGGGGTCTGATTCGGGAGACTGCGCCGGGATGATCCCCTCGGCGACACCGTGATCGATACTCGCCGAGAGTCGCGGACACGTCCGCATCATCGCCGGGTTGCCGCCGATCCGCCGGATCTCCTCGAGTTCGTCGCAGCGCGCCCGGGCGCTGGGGTTCCACTGCACGCTGGTGTGGTGCGGACTGGTCTTCTTGACCATCACACAGGCGTGGCAGGACCGGCATTCGATCTCCGTCATACCGCCGCGCAGGTAGTGGTCGCGGTCGCGGGCGGTGGCCTCGTGAACCCGGGCGAGGAGTTGCGGGTCGTCGGTGTGGTCGGGAGCCTTTGCCCAGCCCGCGCGGGTCATCGGTTCAGACCCGCGACTCGGTCGTCTCGGCGGACGAGTCGGCCTGTTGCGCCTCGAGTTCCTCGCGGCGCCGAATGTTCTCCTGCACTTCGATGTTCCAGCTCTCGACGGCCTTGGTGGTGTCGATCTCGTACTCGAAGCGCTGGGTCATCTCGTCGGTGACATCGGCCTTGTCGACATAGAACTGCTCGTACCAGCGACGCAGCTGATAGACCGGTCCGTCCTCCTCGACGAGGAGTGGATTGTCGATGCGCGTCTTGTGCTTCCAGATCTCGACGTCCTGCAGGAAACCGACCTCGATGCCCGCGGTGATCTTCTGGGCCATCTTGTCGGCCTGCTCCGGTGAGAGGCCCTCGGGGATCTTGGCCATCACGCCGTACATGAGGACGAACGAATTGGCGTCGATGGGGTAGTGGCAGTTGGTGAGGATGGTCTCGATGGCGTAGCCGCCGTAGTACTGCACCATCGGATTCAGCATGTACGAGGGCCCGTAATAGGCCGCGATCGACTCCAGGCGGGTGTCGCCGTAGGCGGTGCCCAACGAGATGTCGGGGCGCCCATGGGAATTCATGTATTGCGCCGCGGTCTCACCCTCGAAGACGTTCTTGAAGTAGTCGGGGAGTGCGAAGTGCACGTAGAAGAAGTGCGCCATGTCGACGACGTTGTCGATGATCTCGCGGCAGTTGGAACCCTCGATGACGATCCGATTCCACGTCCACGCGGTCCACTCGTCGCTGTCGACCTCCGACAGCTCCGGGATGATGATTTCCTCCGGGGGAGGATTGCCTTCCGGGTCGTTGTAGACGAACACCTGCCCGTTGCGAACCATGGTCGGCCACGCCCGGGTCTTGGCGAGCTTCGGGTTGCGCTTGGCATAGGGAACCCCGGCGCAGCGTCCGTTGCCCTTCCACAGCCAGCCGTGGAACGGGCAGGCGACGTTGTCACCCTTGACGCTGCCCTGTGACAGATCGCCACCCATGTGTCGGCAGTAGGCGTCGAGCACCTGGATCTGTCCCGACGTGTCGGTCCAGACGACGAGCTTGGTGCCGAAGATCTGCACCGAGTGCGGCTTGCCGTCGGCGAACTCGGCCACCAGGCCCAGGCAGTGCCATCCGCGGGCGAAGCGGGTCGGTGGGGTGCCGGTGTCGATCTCCCGCACGCCCGAATCGGCCGCGTCGGCGGCCGAGGTTGCGGTCGGGGTGCCTGTGCTCACAGCCATTGGCGATTTCTCCCATCGTGGCGCTGCATGCGAATCGCGTACAGCCGATACTAGAACATGTTACAAAAATAGCAGCGGACCGCGGCCGACGAACCCGGATACGGGCAGGAAATGGGCACAAAGTCCCAGTACTCGACATAAATGAGAACGTGTTCTAGTCTTGGAATCGTTACGCGTCACGCCGGTGCTGGTTGGGGGACGAGCACACGAGAAGACACACAGTGAAGAGAACAGGGATGGGTGAGATGCCAGCACGAGAGAGCGATCCGAGTCGGCGCAGCGAGGCCGGCGCGCAGGTCCTGGAAAAGATCAACGCGTTGCTGCCCGAACTCGAGCAGCGTGCGCAGCAGACCGAGGATCTGCGTCGGATTCCCGACGAGACGGTCTCCAGCCTCGAGAGCGCGGGCTTCTTCCGACTCATGCAGCCCGAGCAGTGGGGCGGCTATCAGGTCGATCCGGTGACCTTCTACGAGGCCGTTCGGCGTCTGTCGACGGCGTGCGGGTCCACCGGCTGGGTGTCGGGGATCATCGGTATCCACAACTGGCATCTTGCGCTCTTCGACCAGCAGGCGCAGGAGGACGTGTGGGGCAACGACACCACGGTCCGAATCTCCTCGTCGTACGCCCCGATGGGGATGGGCGAGGTCGTCGACGGTGGGTACAAGGTGAACGGCAACTGGGCGTTCTCGTCGGGATGCGAGATCGCCGATTGGACTTTCGTGGGTGGGCCGGTCATCAAGCGCGGCAAGCCCGTCGATTTCGTCAGCTTCTTGCTGCCCCGCTCGGACTACACGATCAAGGATGTGTGGAATGTGGTCGGGCTCAAGGGCACCGGCTCCAACACCATCGAGGTCAAGGACGCCTTCGTCCCGACCCACCGCGTACTCTCGATGCGCACCATGGCCGAATACCGCAGTCCCGGCCTCGAGCGCAACACCGCGCCGGTCTACCAGATGCCGTGGGGCACCATTCATCCCAGCGTCATCTCGACGCCGATCATCGGAATGGCCTACGGGGCCTACCATTCGCACGTCGAACATCAGGGCAAGCGCGTTCGCGCCGCCTACGCTGGCGAGAAGTCCAAGGACGATCCGTTCGCCAAGGTCCGGATCGCCGGCGCCGCCAGCGACATCGACGCCGCCTGGCGTCAGGTGTCGGGCAACCTGCAGGCCGAATACGACCTCATCCTCGCCGGCGAGGAGATCCCGATGGAGCTGCGGCTGGCCGCTCGGCGTGATCAGGTGCGCGCCACCGGCCGCGCGATCGAGTCGATCGACAGTCTCTTCGAGAACTCGGGTGCCGGTGCGCTGAACGTGGATTCGCCGATCCAGCGGTTCTGGCGCGACGCACACGCCGGACGCGTCCACGCCGCCAATGACCCCGAGCGTGCCTACGTCGCATTCGGCAACGGGGAGTTCGGGATTCCCGTCGGCGACACCATGGTCTGATCCACGTCGATCTGATTCACGCCGATCCGGTGGACAGCACACGCGAGGACAGGAGCACCCAGCACATGACCGACAGTCCCATCCGTTCCCTGGGGTACATGCGCATCGAGGCGACCGACGTCGACGCCTGGCGCGAGTACGGCCTGAAGGTTCTCGGCATGGTCGAGGGCGCCGGTACCGTCGACGGCGCGCTCTACCTGCGGATGGACGATTTCCCGGCTCGCCTGGTGATCGTGCCGGGCGAGCACGACCGGCTGGCGTCCTCCGGCTGGGAATGCGCCAACGCGTCGGCGCTCCAAGACGTCCGAGATCGTTTGTCGGCGGCCGGCGTCGTCTATCGCGAGGCCAAGGACACCGAACTGCTCGAGCGGCAGGTCGTCGAGATGATCGTGTTCACCGACCCGGCCGGCAACACCATCGAGGCGTTTCACGGTGTGGCGCTGCAGCATCGACGTATCGTCAGTCCGTATGGTCACCGCTTCGTCACCGGCGAGCAGGGCCTCGGGCATGTGGTGCTCACCTGCGATGACGACAAGGCCGCACTGGAGTTCTATCGCGACGTCCTCGGCTTCTCGCTGCGCGATTCGATGCGACTGCCACCGCAGGCCGTCGGCCGCGAAGAAGGCGACGAGGTGCCGTGGCTGCGCTTCCTCGGCTGCAATCCACGGCATCACTCGCTGGCGTTCCTGCCGATCCCCAATTCGACGGGCATCGTGCATCTCATGGTCGAGGTCGAGAACTCCGACGACGTGGGTCTGTGCCTCGATCGGGCGTTGCGCCGCAAGGTGAAGATGTCGGCGACCCTCGGTCGGCACGTCAACGACCTCATGCTCTCCTTCTACATGAAGACACCCGGAGGATTCGACGTCGAATTCGGTTGTGAGGGAAGAACCGTCGCCGACGACGACTGGATCGCGCGGGAGAGCACCGCGGTCAGCCTCTGGGGACATGACTTCACCGTCGGATTCTCCCAGTAGCGACGAGTCGGCCATGAGCGCCCATACCCCCTACGGCTCCGCCGATTTCGACTCCCGACAGTTCCGCACCGCGATGGGGCAGTTCTGCACCGGCGTCACCGTGATCACCACGCTCACCGCCGACGACCAGCCGGCCGGATTCGCCTGCCAGTCGTTTGCGGCGTTGTCCCTCGACCCGCCGCTGGTGCTGTTCTGTCCGCAGAAGACCTCACGAACGTGGTCGGTGATCGAGCAGCGGGGCGCCTTCTGCGTCAACGTGCTCTCGAATCGTCAGCAGGACGTGAGTGCGAATTTCGGTGCGCCGCGCGAGGACAAGTTCTCCGGCGTGGTGTGGGACCCTTCGCCCGCGGGACTGCCGGTCATCCGGCACTGCCTGACCTGGGCGGAGTGCACCATCGAACAGGTCGCCGACGGTGGTGATCACCACATCGTCATCGGCCGCGCACAGACGCTGGGAGAAGTGTTGCAGGACAAGCCGTTGTTGTTCTACCGCGGCGGATACCTCTCCACCGAGCACCCGCGCGTGACTCCCGCGCAGGCCGAACTCGAGAACTTCCTGACCTGGACCGGAGGGGACACCTGGCTATGAGTGCACCGAGCATCACGATCGCCGAACAGGCCACCAAGCCGTTCACCGATGCCATCGCCGAGGCCGAGAAGCTGATCCGTTCAGCGGAATTCGTGAGCAGCGAACAGGATCTGGCCGAGGGTCTCGACTATCTCGCCGGCAGTATCTCGGCGATCGGTCACCTGGTTCGTACCCGCAACCTCAGCCACCCGGTGTTCGTCGCCTCGACCGGGCCGTACACCAAGATGGGCCTGGACAACCCCGACACCCTCTACTATCACGCCGACATCGACCCCGCCGGAACCTACCGGGTGTGGGGTCGGCGGGGCACCACTGCCGACCTGAGTTTTCAAGTGCTGCGCGGAGATTACACCCCCGATGAGGTCCCGGGCGGTGACGATGCGTTCGACGACCGGCGCATCACAATCGCCGACGACGGCGTCTTCGAGATCGTCTTCCGCCCCGCGGGCAGCGTACCGGGCGGCGCGGACGAGTTCGTCCTGCCCGACGGCGCCACCACACTGTCGGTGCGCGAGGTCTACTCCGACTGGGCCCAGCGCAAGGGCGCCATCGCCATCGAACGCGTCGACACGAGCGGAACCGCGCCCACCGAACCGGATCTCGAACGGGTGACCCGTCGCTACCGGACCGCGGCCAAGATGTTGACCGCGCGCATCAACACCTGGTTCAACTTTCCCAAGTGGTTCTACCTCGACGAGCCGGTGAACACCTTCACCCCGCCGCGGCTGACACCCGGTGGGCTGGCCACCCAGTTCTCGTCGGTCGGCCACTATCGTCTCGCCCCCGACGAGGCGATCCTCGTCACCGTCCCGAAGTCCGAGGCGCCCTACCAGGGATTCCAACTCGGCAGCCTGTGGTACATCTCGCTGGACTACGTCCATCATCAAACGAGTCTGAATTCGGCTCAGGCGCAGGTCGATCCCGACGGGATGATCCGCATGGTGATCTCGCATACCGATCCGCACATCGCCAACTGGATCGAGACCACCGGGCGCGAACGCGGGATCATGCAGTTCCGCTGGCAGCGGACCGAGCGACCGATCACCGGCGAACAGGGCCCGACGGCACAGGTCATCGACGTCGGCGACGTAGCGGCGCATCTACCGTATCTCGAACGCAACCGGGTCGACGCGGACGGCTGGGCGCAGCGAATAGCACAGCGGCAGCAAGGCTTTGCCGAGAGGATGCTCGCATGAGTGACGGACTACTGGCCGACAAGGTCGTCGTCGTGTCGGGTGTCGGGCCCGGGCTCGGACGATCGATCTGTGTTCGGGCCGCGGCCGCCGGGGCGAGCGTGGTCCTCGCGGCTCGGACCGAATCCAGGCTCAAGGAGGTGGCCGCCGAACTCGACACGCCCACGCTCGTCGTGCCGACCGACATCACCGACGACGACGCCGTCGACGCACTGGTGAGCGCCGCCGTCGGCGAATTCGGTGGTGTCGATGTGCTGGTGAACAACGCTTTCGCGTTGCCGTCGATGAAACCGTTGGCCCGCACCGACTTCGACCAGATCACCGCGAGTCTGGACCTGACCGTGCTCGGCACCCTGCGGGTGATCAAGGCGTTCACCGATGCTCTCGCCGAGAGGGACGGGTCGATCGTCAACATCAACTCGATGGTGATCCGTCATTCCGAGCCCCGCTACGGCAGTTACAAGCTGGCGAAGTCGGCGATGCTCGCGATGTCGCAGACCCTGGCCACCGAGCTGGGGGACAAGGGGATTCGGATCAACTCGGTGGCGCCCGGCTACATCTGGGACGACCAGCTGAAGTGGTACTTCGGCGAAGTGGCCAAGAAGTACGGCATCACCCCCGAGCAGGTGTACGAGCAGACGGCGGGCCGCTCCGACCTACATCGCCTACCCGAGCCTGATGAGATTGCCGACGCGGTGGTCTTCCTCGCCTCGCCGATGGCCCGCGCCATCACCGGTCACACCCTCGACGTGAACTGCGGTGAATACCATGACTAGATCGACGCTGACGACCGTGGGTACCGTCGACGACCTCCACGAATCAGCCATGCGGGCGACCGGTCTGGATGATTTCGGCGATGACGGGTACCGCGAGGCGCTGGCGATCCTGCTCACCTCGTACGCCGAAGAGGCCGGGCTCACCGAACTCGGCAGCAAGATGTTCCGGTACTTCCTCAAGGGGGCGCTGGTGGCGCGGCTGCTGAGCGAGGCGTCGTGGAAGGCCAACCCCGGCTACGTCGACGTGCCGATCACCCGGCCGATCTTCGTCACCGGGCTGCCGCGTACCGGGACCACCGCACTGCATCGGCTGCTCACCGCCGATCCCGCCCATCAGGGCCTCGAGATGTGGTTGTGCGACGTCCCGCAGCCGCGTCCGCCGCGCGAGACGTGGTCGGAAAACCCGGTGTTCACACAGATCAACGCGGGCTTCGCCCAACACCACGTGGAGAACCCGGAGTTCCTGGGACTGCACTACATGGATGCGGCCGAAGTCGAGGAATGCTGGCAGTTGTTGCGGCAGAGCATGATGTCGATCTCCTACGAGTCACTGGCGTACCTGCCCACTTATTCGCGCTGGCTCGCCGGCCAGGACTGGACGCCCGCGTACGCCCGACACAAACGCAACCTGCAGCTCATCGGCTCCAACGATCCCGAAAAGCGCTGGGTACTCAAGAATCCCAGCCACCTGTTCGCCTTGGATGCGTTGATGGCCACCTATCCCGATGCTCTGGTGATCCAGACACATCGGGCGCCGGAAACGATCATCGCCTCCATGTGTAGCCTCGCCGAACATGCCACTCCGGGGTGGTCGACGACCTTCGTCGGCGAGCGGATTGGTGCCTCACAGCTCGAACTGTGGTCGCGTGGTCTGCGCGAATTCTCGAGTGCCCGACAGCGATACGACCCCGCACAGTTCGTCGACGTCGAGTTCGACGAACTGCGAGCAGACCCGTTCGGCGTCGTCGACCGCGTGTACGCGGCATTGGGGGCATCGGTGTCCGACGCGGCTCGAGCGGCGATGCGGGTGCTCGACGAGGAGAGCCGTTCGGGGGCGCGAGCACCCCGCCACACCTACCGGCTGGCCGACTACGGTCTCGACGAGGACACCGTGACAACCGCTTTCGCTTCCTGATCGCTCTTATCAGAGTGATCGATCACCGCCGTCAGGCGCCGGTCGGGTGGTTGGGGTCCGCGGGGGTGCAGCAGATCGGCGAGTGCTGTCCGCACGCATTCGGTGAACAACCGGCTGTCGGTGACGGCCGCGGGATCGCAATTCACGCCGAGGAAGACGCCGCCGGCGTAGGACATCAGTCCCACGTTGACCGCGGCCCCCGACTTGGGTGCGAACGGGATGAGCTTGGTGACCTTGGCGCCCGCGGTGTAGACCGGCATCGGTGGGCCGGGGACGTTCGTCGCGGCGACGTCGACCCCCTTCATCAACGAACCCGCGATCGAGGTGGTCAGTGAGGCCGGCAATGAGGCGAGCAACTGGTAGACGATGGTCGAGGCGCGCAGTGCCGGATCGTGTTGGGCCCGCCGCACCACGGGCTCGATCCGTCGGAGCAGACCACTGACGTCGGCCGGCTCGGCCGGCATCACGAAACGTGCGGGTACCCAATGATTCCCGGCTGCCTCGTCGGAGTCGGTCCGCACACTGACCGGCATGTTGACCCGGACTCGGCGCAATTGCTCGCCCAACGCGACGTGATAGTCGCGCAGCGCTGCGGTCACCACCGCCAGGAAACAGGTGTTGAGCGTGGTGTCATGCCGGCGTGCGGCGGACTTGAGGGCATCGAGAGGCACCTCCACCACCGAGAAGTCCACCGACAGTGAGCGATCCGACATCAAGGTGGACAGCGGACGGCCCTGGGGTGCGAGCATCCGAATCGTCGACGCCGCGGTGTCGACGGCCTGTCGGGTCACACCCACGGGGTTGGTGACGGCGGTCCTGCCGGTCGAGAACGCCAGTCGTGCGAGCCGGGCGGCGTCGTAGGCGGCGGCGCGGACCTCGAACCCCACGGCCTGCTCGACCCGATGGATCAGGCTCGACGGTTCGGCGGCCGGCACTGTCGGCATGTCTCCGCGTTCCGGGGCATCGCGGGAGAGGTCGAACAGCGAGGCAGCCATTGCCAGACCACCGATGCCGTCGGTGATGCAGTGGTGGATCTTCACGATCAGCGCGGCCTGATCGCCGACGAGGCCGGTGATGATCGCGGCCTCCCACAGCGGGCGCGCACGATCGAAGTCGGCCTCGCTCATCCGCTCTGCGAAGTCGAGGACCTCGGCGAGCGCCTCGCGTTCGCCTGGTGCGCGTCGCCACCGCAGGTGGAATCCGGCGTCGAAATGCGGGTCGACCTCCCAGCGTGGCGGAGCCAGCGACATCGGATTACCGACGGCCCGCTGACGTAGGCGCGGCTGCAATCGGGTCAGTCGTTCGGTGCGGTCGGTCACCAGCGCGAGATCAGGTGCGCGGTCGAGCATCGCGACCAGCGTGATCGACGACCGCAACAGCGGGTCGTCCTCGATGCCGAACATCACCGCGTCGAATGCGCCCATCCTGGGATCGAGGCCAACCATGTGCGTATTGTGCGACAGGCATCCTCGCCGGTGCCACGGTTTGCGCGAGGTCGGCGATCATCGGCGGGGGATGACACCTAGGGTTGATCACATGTCCGAGAAGTACGAACGCCGTACCGACGACGGGTTCCGCCGACTGATCGCCTTCACCGACGCCGTTGTTGCGATCGCGTTGACGTTGCTCGTCCTGCCGCTCGTCGACATCATCCACGACGTCGCCCAGGACTCGACGGTGGGGCAGGTATTCGACGAGCATTCCGACGAGATCATCGGCTTCCTGATCAGTTTCGTCGTGATCTGGGTGCTGTGGCGCAACCACCACGGCACCTTCGAGTACTTCAAGACCTACGACCGGATGATCTTCAACCTTCATCTGCCGTGGCTGCTGACCATCGTGGTGCTGCCCTTCGTCACCGCGCTGATCAGTGGAAACACTCTCAAGGGAGCCAACGTCGTCTATATGGCGGTGCTGTGGCTGTCGATCGCGTCGGTGGTGGTGATGTCGATGTGGGGCCGTCGGCACCGCGAACTGCTCCACTCCGGCGACGACGTCGACGCCTGGCTTGCCCGGCTGCCCGACTTCGGCACCCCGATCCTGCTGACCGTCGCGATCGTGATCACGCTGGTGGTGCCGGGCTCGGGGCTGTACTCACTGCTCCTGTTGTTCGCCGTCGGCCC
Organism: Gordonia sp. N1V; assembly: GCF_029269935.1. Taxonomy (NCBI): domain Bacteria; kingdom Bacillati; phylum Actinomycetota; class Actinomycetes; order Mycobacteriales; family Gordoniaceae; genus Gordonia; species Gordonia sp. N1V. The sequence goes on along the minus strand of NZ_JARJDD010000014.1, from coordinate 23,202 downwards.
CGTCAACGCCGTGATCGAACGGTGGGTCGGCCGGGGCAGAACCGCCTGAGCTGCACCGGCCGGCGGGGTCTTCCCGGTCGTCGAGGTGTGACGAGCCGCTAGGCGAGGAGCCTCGAGACGCGGTGCGGTGGTGCTGGTTCTCAATCGGGTCACCGACCCGGATCATCCACCGGGTAGTCGTCGAACACGGTCTTCCAGTACTGCTCCGGAAGCTCGACGCCGCGGCGGAGAACGATCGCCAGGCCGGTGGCCATGGCGATACCCAGAAGCCCCAGCCACAGGCCGCCGAGTGCGAGCGCCACGAGCGCGATGGTGTGCAACACCGGCCACCCGTCGAGCAGAAGAAGAATCGGCGCGAACAACAGGCTCACCACGATGTAGGACGACGAGCCGAAGCGGTCGCTGCGCATGATCATCCGCAGCCAACGTGGGACGTCGATGTCGGGCGAGGTGTCGGTGTCGGCGGTCGTGGTCATATCGTGCTCCTCTCGTCGGTTCCATTCCACTGTTCGCGGGGTTGCGTGGTCAATGACCTTGGAGGTCATGGTTGCCACCACCGAGCCGGTACGGACGAGCGAATCAGATCGTGCCGGAAAGATGCTGCGGGACTGGCGGCTTCGCAAGGGGCTCTCACAGCTCGCGCTCTCCTCGCAGGCCGGGATCAGTGCTCGGCATCTGAGTTTCGTCGAGACCGGGCGCTCGGTGCCCAGCACCGAGCTGATCGTTCATCTCGGAGAGCATCTGGAAATACCTCTGCGCGAACGCAATCGGATTCTCCTGGCGGCCGGTCATGCTCCGGTCTACTCCCATCATCGGCCCGACGACCCCGAGCTCGCGGTGGTGCGCAGTGAGCTGTCGCAGATGATCGCCGCTGTCGAGCCGGTGCCCGCGGTCATCTGCGACCGCCATTGGGGGCTGGTCGAAGCCAACGGGACGATCGCAGTGCTGCTCGACGGATGTGCGCCGCACCTGCTCGAACCGCCCGCCAACGTCCTACGGCTGACCCTGCATCCCGACGGTATGGCCCCGCGGATCGCCAACCTCGCGACGATACGGAACCATCTGATCGGTCAGGTGCGTCGGCGTGCGGAGTGGACCGGGGATCGCGTCCTTGCCGATCTCGCCCGCGAACTATCCGCGTACCCAAGCGATTCCGATGAGGAGTCCGAATCCGTGGACGACTCGGTCGTGGTGCCTCTGCGGCTGAGACATCCCGACGGCGAACTGAGTTTCTTCACCATGGCCGCCGCCTTGACCTCGGCTCGCGACGTCACGATCGACGAGTACACCGTCGAGCTGTTCGCGCCGGCCGACGGTCGGACCCGAGAATTCTTGACCGACCACGCGTAGCCGCGCTGTCTCGCTCCCGGCGGCATCTGCCGAACGCAGTACCCGTTTGCGAAGTTTGTGGGTTCTTCTGCCGACTCGGCTTACGCTTGAACCGCAACGGCGCATTCGCCGAATCTCGAGGAGCATCATGGCAGATCCGTGGGAGCAGATCCTCCACCATACCTTTTCCGGGACGCCCGGAGTGATCGCCGACCTGTCGCCGGCACGGCGATATCCCGGTGTTCCACAACAGATCACACTGAATCAGTATCTTCGCGACGGCACCGCGCCGGGCTCCGGGGTGATCGATTTCCGGGGCGGCGGCGTGGTCACCGCTCGGCTTCCGGGTGTGAACCCGTTGCGTGGACTGCGTGTCGAGGTGACCGTCGCCGGTGAGGCACACGCGGACGGATATCTCGTTGCCGGAGATGGGTTTTCACTGACAGTCGGCTCCGGGTATCTGAACCTGTACCTCCGGGGAACCGGTCCGGTCCCCTCTGATCTTCTGCATGTTGCACCGTTTCGGCCGAGCCCCGACCGCTGGAACACCGTCGGCTTCCTCCACGACGGGGTGTCCACGGTCTTCATGACCATCGACGGCTCGGTGGTCAATGAAATCGACGGTGTCGGCCTATCCGCCCTGCGGGCGGTGAGCATCGGCAATTCGGCCGCCATGGCGCATCCCTTCGGTGGTCTCATCGACGACGTCGCGATCTGGCGGGCCAACCCGCATCGGATCAACGACGAGTTCCTCGGCCGCCCGATGGGTGAGGCAACCAGGCAATGCTGGTTGGAATGGGTTGCGAGAGTTCGGGACTTCGCCCAGACCGACCCGGACTGTGTGTCTCGGGTCCTCGACCTCGTCCGCGCGGCGGTCGACGACATGCTGGCCCGCGGCTCGGCTCACGGAGCCGAGGTCCGCAGGCAATGGCAGGACGTCTCACGGGAGTACCGCGGTCTGTGGAGCAACGGCCGCCTCGACGACGTCGCCGAATTGCTCGTCGAACGTTACCGAGCGCTCGCCGAGCAGGGGCTCGACCCCATGGAGTCGCCGACGTTCGTTGCGCTCCGCGATGATCCGTGCTTCGCGCAGATGGTCGAGAGCATCGGCGCCGCGACGTGCGACCCCGACTTCACCGGTGAGATCAACGGCGTCATCTCCGGTATCGACGCGATCCGCAACCCGACCGGACCGACCTGAGGAAGACACATGATCCGCCAACCCCTCACCGCTGATGCGGTCACGACCAACACCTCGACCTTCACGACGGCGTCGTTCACCGTTCCCGCGGACGCCCGGGTTCTGGTGTTCGTCGCCAGTGCTGCGGCCGGATTGCTTGCCGGAACCCCGAATCCGCCGGCGATCTCCGGGGCCAACCTACTCTTCGAGCAGCTGAACACGGTGACCATCGACGGCGTGGACCGTAGGCGCATCACGGCATTTGCGGCGAGCGCCGCCGCGGCCACCTCGGGTGCCTTGACACTCACCTTCGACGACCAACGTCAGGATCTGTGCGCGTGGTCGGTGATCGCCTACACCGGAGTCGTGGTCACCGGACCCCTTGCCTCGTTCACGGGGTCGGGGACCGGTACCGATCTCTCGATCACGACGCCGGTGACCGGTGATGGCCTGACGGTCGTGGCTGCGGTCACGGTGACCTCCTCGACCCTGGTGAGCCCGCGCGGTGGGGCGACCGAGGTGCACGACGTCACCAACCAACAGCTGGGCAATCGGGCCATCACCCTGGAAACCGAGGATCGCGACTCCGCCGCGTCGTCGATGGCGTGGGGATGGACGGGCAACGCGTCCGCCGCCGGCATCGCAGTCGCACTGCCCGCGGTGACCCCGACCCCGGGACCGAGACCCGGCCCGGCCCCTCTCGCCGAACAGCTGGCGCTGTGGTTCGCCCCGATTCTCCACCTGCACCCGGCCGAGCGTTTCGTGCCCGTCGATGCCAAGCGCTACGTGGAGAACTCGGCGGTGTGGAAGGCGGGATCGCCGTTCGACACCACCAGCACCTGGGGTGGGAATCCCGGGGACCCGTATCCACGGCGGCCGGTGGCCGAGGCCGGTTCGGTGTCGGCGCGGGTCGGCGAACCCGGCGAGTCGATCGGCGGTGCGAAGCTCGGGTCCGTCGGCCCCGACGTGGACACGTTCCTGCAGTTCGCCGGGTGGACCGATGCCGAGGGAACATCGAGTGACACGGTCGACATCGACAGCGTGACGACCTACAGCGACGCCGATGGCATTGCCGCCCGATACCGCGACGAACCGGTACTCGCCGACAGCAGACACTGGTATCACGCCGAGTACATCGAACCCGACACACTGCTCGCGCGTGCCGCCGCCGACCCCCGCGGACTCGACAAGGTTCTCGGCACATACGTGAGTCGTCCCGGTCTGCTGTGTTATCACCTGTTCTTTCCCTATCATTCGGAGTCGGTCGGACAGGATTCCGGAGACTGTGCCGGATCGATCACGGCGCAACAAGCTCTGTCGCATGCCGGCGATTGGCACTGTGTCGCAGTGCTTCTCGATGTACCCAAGAATGAACCCACGAACGCGGTTCCGCGCCTGATCGGTACGACCGTCTCGCGGCTGAGCGCCGACGACGGAGGGGTCGAGCCGCCGGCGTACTCCTCCGATCCGGACGCCGCCGTCACGATGACCGTGCGGTCCTGGCGGCCGACGTCCGGAGCGACCGCGGGACTGCCCAAGCTCGCCGGCGGCCACCCCCGCATCTACGTTGCCGCCGGAACCCATTCGATGTACGTGTCACCGGGCGAGCGGGCGGCGCTGTCACCGAGCGCGGGCACTGCGTTCTGTGGCCGCTTCGACCCGGGCGTACCCATTCCGGAGGATCTCATCCCACATTCCGACGAGAGTCTCGGCGAGGACATGCTCGCCTTCTTGGCGAAACTCCTCGGTGGAGCCGGGATCGGTGGTGCATTCGGCGGGCTCCTCGGTCCGATCGGGTTGGCGGCCGGGCTGATCGCTGCCGGTGCGGAGGGAGTGCTGCCGCACTCCTACGGCCTCGACATCATGGGCTACGGCGACGTCCCCGACACCGACAAGGCACCCGGCGACGAGGAGTCGACCGTGCTCGCGCCGCCCGGGGTCACGGTGTCGGGAACTGCTGATCGGATCGACTGGGCCTCGCGCCGTGACCTCGTCATCGACGGCCGCACATACGACTTCGTCGTCGACCGGACGACTCAGACCTGGTGGCCGTCACCCGCGCGGGAATCGGGTTTTCAGGGACGATGGGGGCAGCGTGTCACCGCCGATGTCGACGCGCTGCGTGCCGGTCCCCGCATGCCCGACATGGTGGACCTGTTTCTCGATGCCCTCACCGACGGCGACAATCGGGACTTGTTCCCCGCGTGACCGGTGTCACGGGCCGACATCGAGCACCGTCGGCACTCAGCCGCGCAACCGCTCCACCATATCGGCGACGACCTCATGCGGTTGGCCGAACAGCTGGGAACTCGATTGTGCACGTTTGAAGTACAGCTGGATGTCGTGTTCCCAGGTGATGCCGATGCCCCCGTGGATCTGGATGGCGTCGCCGGCGACGCTCGCGTAGGCCTCCGAGCAGTGGACGCGGGCGGCCGCCGCGAGTTCCGCGGCGTCGGCCGAACCGGCGGCGAGTGCGTTGACCGCGGCGTGGGATATCGCCCGCGACGTCGCCACGAGCGCGTACATGTCGGCCATCCGGTGTTTGAGTGCCTGGAACGATCCGATGGCGCGGCCGAACTGGTTGCGCTCCTTGCTGTATCCGACGGTCAGGTCCAGAGCACGGGCGGCGCCACCGACCTGCTCCGCCGACATCAGAGCCCAGGCCGCGGTCCGGATCGTGTCGACGGTCCCGGCGCGGGCGGTGATCGTCTCGGCGGGCACGTCGTCGAAAGTGACCGACGCGAGCGGGCGTGTCGGGTCGAGTAGTGGTTGCGGAGTGATCGTCACGCCTTCGGCACGGGCATCGACGTCGTGGACGGTGAGTCCGGCGTCGGTGCCGGCGACGACCAGCAAGTGATCGGCAGATTCCGCGTCGAGAACGTAATGGGCTGTGCCCGAGAGCAGTCCGGCCTCCGCGCGGACACCGGACGACGACCACCCCGACGGTGCCGCCCAACACAGCGCGACGATCGACGTCCCCGCGGCGATCGCGGGCAGCAACCGCGCCGAGGCCGCATCGTCACCGGCGGCCAGCAGCGCGGCGCTCGCGAGCGCCGCCGAGAACACCGGCACCACCGACAGTGCGCCCCCGAGTTCCTCGAGCACCACTGCGGTCTCGACGAAGCTCGCCCCGGCACCACCGAACTCCTCGGGAATCGGCAGTGCCGCGGCACCGATCTCGGTCGACAGCGTCTGCCACAACCCTCGGTCGATGCGTGGTGTTTCCGTCATCGATGCACGCAGCGCGGCGGAACCACCTCGCTGTTTGAGCAACGCGGCGATCGACTCCCGCAGGGCCTCTCGTTCCTCGGTGGAGATGGATTCGCGCACAGTGGGTTCGGTGGTCACAGCGTCTCCAGGATTCGCGCCCGATGCGCGGCGGGGGTACCCCACGCGCCGATCAGGGCGCGGGTCTTGGTCAGATACAGGGAGAGATCGTGCTCGGCGGTGTACCCGATCGCCCCGAGCACCTGCAGAGCATGACGCGACGCCAGGTACGCCGCATCGGCGGCGGCCACCTTCGCCGCGGAGATGTCGCGGCCCACGTCGGTGCCCTCCGGGGCTCCGCCGTCGACGCCGACGGCCGCGCCGTGAATCAGCGGCCGTGCCATCTCCAACGCGATGGCGACATCGGCCAGATGGTGCTTGACGGCCTGGAAGGAGCCGATGGCGCGACCGAACTGCTTGCGCGCCACCGCGTACTCCGACGCGATCGACAGCATCCGATCACCCAGACCGAGCAACTGGGCGCCGGTGGCCAGCGCGCCGAGATCGGCTGCGGCAGTACCGTTCACCTCGGTGGCGACCGGGTCGGACGCGCTGACTTCGGAGACCGTGCGGGCCGGGTCCACCGTGCGGTGGGTGGCGGTGATCTGCGCCGTGGACAAGGTGCCGTCGGCGAGGAGGTACACCTGTGACGCGGCGTCGGCGTCGGCGGCGCGTGGCGCCCACGGCGCCGCCGCCACCGACGCCAGCCGACCACCGGCAATGGCGCCGAGGTCGTCGGCGGCATCGGTGCCGGCGAGCAGAGTCGGTGCGACGGCCACTGTTTCGGCCAGCGGGCCGGGGACGCCGTGCCGGCCCAAGACCTCGGCGACCACGACCATCTCCACTGCCCCCGCGCCGGCACCGCCGTGTTCGTCGTCGATGAGCAGCCCGAAGACGCCGGTGTCGGCGAGTTGGCCGAAGACGTTGGCGGCCGGCGCCCGGTCACCGGCGGCCCACGCGCGGGCGACGGCGGGACTGTCGGCCTTGGTCAGCAGCGCATCGACACTGGCGGCGAGATCGTTGTGGAAATCGGCGAGCAGGAAGTCCATGTCAGCGATCCCCCCGCGGTAGGCCGAGGAGTCGCTCGGCGATCACATTGCGTTGAATCTCGTTGGTGCCGGCATAGATCGGTCCCGACAGGGAGAACAGGTAACCGTCGAGCCACGCGTCGTCGAGTTCTGCGTCGGCGCCCTGTAGGTCCAGGGCGGTCTCGTGTGCTGCGATGTCCCACTGACTCCAGAACACCTTGTTGATCGACGACTCCAGGCCGAGCTGACCGCCGGCGGCGAGCCGGCTCACGGTCTGATACGTCGACAATTCATAAGCGCGGGAACCGATCCAGGCGTCCGCGACGCCCTTGTCGGTCGCCGCGGTCGGCGGAACACTGTCGCCACATGCCTTCCACAGTTCGACGAGCCGGTCGGTGGTTGCGAGGAACCGTCCGGGCGAGCGCAGCGACAGTCCGCGCTCGTTGGCTGCGGTGCTCATCGCCACCCGCCACCCGTTATCGACCTCGCCGATCACCCCCGATGCCGCGGGATCGGCCGGGTCATCGGGGACGAAAACGTCTTCGAGGAACAGTTCGGCGAAGCCGGGTTCGCCGTCGAGCTGGGCGATCGGACGCACCGTCACCCCGGCAGTACGCAGGTCGAACATGAAGTAGGTCAAGCCCTTATGGCGTTGCGCGGACTTGTCGGTCCGGAACAAGCCGAATGCGCGATCGGCGAAGGACGACCGCGAACTCCACGTCTTCTGACCGTTGAGCAGCCAACCGCCGTCGGTGCGGGTGGCACTCGAGCGCAATGATGCCAGGTCGCTGCCGGCTTCCGGTTCGCTCCACGCCTGACCCCAGATGTCGTCGGCGCGTGCCATTCGCGGCATGATCCGGGACAGCTGTTCGGGTGTCGCGTGCTCGAACAGGGTGGGCGCCAACAGGAAGATGCCGTTCTGGCTGACCCTTCCGGGTGCGCCGGAGCGGTAGTACTCCTCCTCGAAGATCAGCCAGTGCAGCAGCGGCTCGTCACGACCGCCGTACTCCTCGGGCCAGCTGACCACCGACATCCGGTCGGCCGCCATCGTTCGTTCCCACTCGCGATGTGCCTCGAAGCCCTCGGCGGTGTCCATCGACGGCAACGGCTCCGCGGGAACATGGTCGGCGAGCCAGCTGCGGATCTCCGCCCGAAATGCTTGTGCCGCATCGTCCAACAGATAGTCCACGTCAGGACCCCGACCCGGCGGCGCTCTTCATCGACTTCGCATCCATCCCGCCCAGCGAATCCCCGCCGGAGGATTCGGCATTGGCCGAATGCGCGAAGTGGTGCCAACCGAAGACCGAGTCCATCGCGTTGCGCATGCCCATCTGGTCCTCGCAGATGTTGACCGCCTTCTTCGACAGGAACAGGCCCTGCATCGGCATCTCGACGATCTTCTCCGCGATGCCGTTCACCTTGCCCGCGAGTCCATCTCGTTCGACGACATGATTGACCATGCCCCACTCGGCGGCCTGGGTCGCAGTGAAGCGTTCGCCGGTGAATAGGATCTCCTTGGCCCGGCGGGGCCCGAGGACGTAGGCATGGGCGAAGTACTCGACGCCGGGAATGCCCATGCGGGCGACCGGGTCGGAGAAGAATGCGTCGTCGGAGGCGACGATGAAGTCGCAGACCCACGCCAGCATGAGCCCGCCGGCGATACATGCCCCGTGCACCGCTGCGATCATCGGCTTGGGGATGTCCCGCCACCGGCGACACATCCCCATGTAGACCTCCATCTCACGGGCCAGTCGCTGATCGGCACCCGACTTGTCGGTGTGATCCCAATGCAGGACAGCAGCATTCTCGTAATAGGTGTCGAAATCGCGTTCCGAAGTACCGATGTCGTGGCCGGCCGAGAAGTGCTTACCGTTGGCCCGCAACACGATGACCTTCACCGACGCGTCGTCGACGGCCTTACGGAACGCAGCGTCGAGCGAATAGGTCATCACCGAGTTCTGCGCATTGCGGTACTCGGGTCGGTTGAGGGTCACGTAGGCGACCGCGTCTGCCGGACCGCCGACCTCGTAGGCGACCGGCGAGGTGTCGGGTCCGAGATCGTCGGGGCCCAGGGGTGGTGGGATGACGGCGTCGCTCATGCCACCGAGCGTAACCTAGCAAGTGCTTGGTTGGTAGGGGCGGGCATGGCAGACCGCGACTCCCCGGATCGTCCGCCCTACGGCGTGACGGTGAGATCGCCGCAACCGCCCTCGGAGAGTTCCGCAGCGCATCCACGCGCCGCGTCGACGAGGTGATCGAGTTCGGTGCGATCGACGCGACCGCCCGGGCAGACGACGACCGAGGCGTGGACGCCACCGCCGGCATCGAAGACCGGTGCGCCGATGGTGACCGCGGCGATCGTGTCGTCGCCGAGCTCGTCGGGCAGATAGTCGATGGTGCTGATCTGTTCGAGGAGTTCGTCGACACGCACCCGAACACCCGCGGGCACCTTTAACGAGTCCAGCGTGGCCATCAGGGCGACGTGGTCGTCGGTCATCCGCTCGATCGAGGCGCCTCGTTCGCGGACCGCGTCGAGGACGAGTGTGAGACGGGTGCGCAGCGACGCCGGAGCCGTGGCGATCCACGACGCACGCTCGGCCGGTGGTGCCCAGGCGAGAAATTCGCGGCACACCGGCGGCCGCAACGGCATCCGGGCGTCGCTGGTCAGCCACGCCGCCGAGCCGAGGGTGCGGCCAGGTGGCGCCGACCCCACCACGATGGTGATCTCGTCACCGACCCGCCGTGCCAGGAAGCAGTGCAGGCCCAGCTGTTCGGCAAGGGCGTCGAGGAGCGGACCGGCTCGGCGAGTGAGGTGATCGGCACGGGAGATCGCGACGGCGAGGCCGACGAGGCGACCACCCGTCGAATAGTTGCCGTCGGGAAGGCGCGTGGCCCATCCGCGAGCTGTCAATTCGCCGAGGATCGCGTGTGCCGTGGCGCGGGAGTGCCCGGTTCGGCGGACAATGTCGGCGAGGGACAACGGGCCATCGGCGGTCCCGAGGATCTCGACGATCTCCACGACGCGTGCAGTCGGCGGCGACGGCGGCCGTGTCGCCGAGGAGTTGGGTGGTTGTTGACCTGGCCCGTCTGCAGCGCCTAGCGTGTCCGTCACATAGTCAATACTGAGTGTCGAATATTCGACATGTCAAGGGAGCGCAGAGTGACAGCGTCATCCGCGAGCACGCCCGTACGCGGGCACTACGAGCTGAGTCATCTCGACGCGCTCGAGGCCGAGTCGGTACACATCTTCCGCGAGGTCGCGGCGACCTTCGAGCGGCCGGTATTGCTGTTCTCCGGCGGTAAGGACTCGGTGGTGATGTTCCACCTCGCCCGCCGGGCGTTCTGGCCGGCCCCGATCCCGTTCCCGCTCATGCACGTCGACACCGGGCACAACTTCGACGAGGTCATCGACTACCGCGACCGGGTGGTCGCCACGACCGGTGTCCGGCTCGTGGTGAGTTCGGTGCAGGACGACATCGTCGCCGGTCGTGTCGTCGAGCAGACCGGCCCGGGCGCGAGTCGCAATCGGCTGCAGACCACCGCCTTGCTGCGCGGTATCACCGAGAACGGTTTCGATGCGGTGTTCGGTGGGGCGCGCCGCGACGAGGAGAAGGCTCGGGCCAAGGAGCGCGTCTTCAGTTTCCGGGATGAGTTCGGCACGTGGGACCCTCGTGCCCAGCGGCCCGAGCTGTGGCACCTCTACAACGGCCGCCACCACAAGGGTGAGCACATTCGGGTGTTCCCGCTGAGCAACTGGACCGAACTCGATATCTGGCAGTACATCGCCGAACAGCACATCGAGTTGCCGTCGATCTACTACGCACACGAGCGTCAGGTGATACCGCGCGACGGAATGCTGTTGGCGGACACACGGTTCCTCGAACGACTGCCGGGGGAGCAACCTCACACCGAGCGCGTGCGATTCCGGACGGTGGGCGACGCGACCTGCACGGGCTGCATACTCAGCGACGCCGACACCGTCGACAAGGTCATCGCGGAGGTGGCGGCGACGCGGGTCACCGAGAGGGGCGCCACCCGTGCCGACGACCGCATCTCCGAAGCGGGGATGGAAGACCGCAAGAAGGAAGGCTACTTCTGATGCCGCATATTCCGACGCCGCAGATTCCGACGCCCCAGATTCCGATGGCTCAGATCGAGATGCCCGGCGCCACAGGAGAACTCCTACGCATCGCGACAGCGGGGTCGGTCGACGACGGGAAATCGACGCTGATCGGTCGTCTGCTCTACGATGCGAAATCGATCTTCGCCGACCAGCTCGAGTCGATCGAACGGACCAGCGCTGAGCGCGGCGACGAGTACGCGAATCTGGCGTTGCTCACCGACGGATTGCGCGCCGAACGCGAACAGGGCATCACCATCGACGTCGCCTACCGCTACTTCTCCACGCCGAGAAGAAAATTCATCATCGCCGACACTCCGGGGCATGTGCAGTACACCCGTAACATGGTCACCGGCGCGTCGACCGCGAACCTCGCGATCATCCTCATCGACGCGCGCAAAGGAGTACTCGAACAGACCCGGCGGCACGCCTTCCTGTCGTCGCTGCTCGGCATCCCGCACCTGACGGTCTGCGTCAACAAGATGGACCTCGTCGACTGGTCCCGAGCGCGTTTCGACGAGATCTGTTCGGAATTCGCCGATTTCGCGGCGAAGCTCAACATCGGTGAGATCACCTTCATCCCGATCTCGGCGCTGCGCGGCGACAACGTCGTCGACGCCTCGGAAGCGATGAACTGGTATCAGGGCCGAACGTTGTTGAGCCATCTGGAGAATGTGCACATCGCCTCCGACCGCAACCTCATCGACGCGCGGATGCCGGTGCAGTACGTGATCCGGCCGCAGCGCAGCGACGGCGCGGATCATCGCGCCTACGCCGGCACGGTGGCCGGCGGGGTCTTCGCCCGTGGCGATGAGATCGTGGTGCTGCCCAGCGGTTTCACCACCACCATCACCGAGATCTGGGGACCCGGCGGGACCAAGGTCGACGAGGCGTTCGCCTCCATGGCGTGCTCGATCGAACTCGCCGACGAGATCGACATCGTCCGCGGTGACATGCTCGCCCGACCGAACAACCGGCCCTACGTGGGCCGCGACATCGACGCGATGGTGTGCTGGTTCTCGGAGGACTCGACGCTGACCGCGCACAGCAGGTTCGCGCTGATGGCCGGAACACGATCCACCCGCACCGAGATCACCGGCCTCGCCTATCGTCTCGACGTCAACACCCTGCACCGGGACGAGGCGGCGACGTCGTTGCGCCTCAACGAGATCGCACGCGTGACACTACGCACGCAGCAGCCCGTCATGTTCGATTCGTATCGGCGCAACCGGGAAACCGGGAGCTTCATCCTCATCGACGAGGCCACCAACAAGACGGTCGGTGCCGGCATGATCACCGCCCCGGTCAGCCACGACAGCCACATCGTCTGGCAGACCACCAAGGTCGGTCGTGAGCATCGGCCTTACGCCGGCGCGACGGTCTGGCTGACCGGGTTGTCGGGGTCCGGAAAGTCGTCACTGGCAATGGAACTCGAGAGAAGATTTGTCGCCGAGGGGCGGCCCGCCTACCTGATGGACGGCGACAACCTGCGGCACGGACTGAACTCCGACCTCGGATTCGGCGACGACGATCGCCGCGAGAACATCCGGCGCACCGCCGAGGTCGCGGCACTGTTCGCCGACTCCGGATCCATCGCGATCGTCTCGCTCATCTCGCCGTTCGGTGACGAGCGCACCCGAGCGCGGGAGATCCATGCCGAACGCGGGCTGCCGTTCTTCGAGATCTTCGTCGACACCCCCCTCGACGAATGCGAGCGGCGTGATCCGAAAGGGTTGTACGCCAAGGCCCGACGTGGTGAGATCAGCCAATTCACCGGCATCGACTCGCCGTACGAACGCCCCGAGCACGCCGACCTCGTCGTGACCCCCGCCGACGGTTCCCCGTCGGAGGCCGCCGACGCGGTCCTGCGTAATCTGGGCCTGTAGTGCCCCGAGGCGTGGCCTGCGGAAGTCGCGGGCCGATCGGGGAATCGAGCATGGGAGACGAGGATGGACGATCGCGCACTCGCCGGTGAGTTGGCCACGGCCGCAGGACATCTGCTGCTGGACATCCGCGCGAACAGTGGCCTGACGGGCAAGGACCTCGGTAAGGAGGGGGACCTGCGCTCCAACGACCTGCTGATGCGCCGCCTCGCCGAGGAACGGCCCGACGACGCGGTGCTCTCGGAGGAGTCCGCCGACGACAAGTCACGATTGGGTGCGCAGCGCGTGTGGATCGTCGACCCGGTCGACGGCACACGCGAATACGGTTTGGACGGACACACCGATTGGGCCGTCCACGTGGCGCTGTGGTCGGCCGACGGTGGCGGCACACTGATCGCGGGGGCCGTGGCACTGCCAGCGTTGGCGGTCACCTACGTCGACGACGACCTCCCGATCACGCCCACCGACGGGCTGGCGAGTACCCCGAAGGGCGAGCTGCCGCGGGTGGTGGTGAGTGGTTCACGGCCCCCGGCGTTCTCGCAGCCGGTGGCCGACGCGATCGGCGGCGAGGTGTTGTCGATGGGATCGGCAGGCGCCAAGGCGATGGCCGTGGTGCGCGGTGAGGCCGATGCCTACGTGCACGCCGGTGGCCAGTACGAGTGGGATTCGGCGGCGCCGGTCGCCGTGGCACAGGCAAAAGGCTTGTGGTGCGGCCGGATCGACGGCTCGCCGCTGGTCTACAACCGCGACGACACATACTTGCCCGACTTGGTGATCTGCCGACCGGAGCTCACCGAACGGATCATCGCGGTGACGTCTGCGAGTTGAGAACCCCCGTGGGTTGAGCCTCCGGTCAGTTCGGTAAACGGCCGGCGACGAGGTCGGCGATGAGCGCATCGGGGTAGCCGGGACACACGCTGTTGTAGATGTCGATGGCCACCCCGAGTCGGGTGTTGTCGGCGGTGGCGCCGTTGGCGCGCAACACCGCCGCCTGCGTCGAGCGATCCAGTGTCACGAACTGGCTGCAGGTCATCGTCGTCGCGTTCGGTGGCGCGGGCACGTCGCTGATCGGTGCGTCGGTGCTCGAATCGGGTTCGGTCGAATCCGGTTCTGTCGCATCGGGAGCTGGGGAGTCGGGAGCTGGGGAGTTGGTGGTGGCGTCGGGATCGGTGGTCGTCGTGGAGATCGAGGCGCCCGACGGGTCGGCCACCGGGTCGCCGCTGACGGTGCACGCGGGCACCGCTGCGAACACCACCGCGGCGAGCGCGATGATGGCCACCCGGATTCGGCGTGTGCTCGTGGGTGATTCGGTACGCATGGGTGACTCCGTGTTCATGCGAGAGTTCTTGCCGGTGCCAGGCCCGACAGCACCGAGTTCAGCGCGGCACGCAGGTCGGCGACCTCGATGCGCATCAGTTCGTCGTGGGTGAGGTTCTCCAGATCACCGCCCGCCGACAGGCGCACCTCACGTTCCTCTTCGGCGGCCTCGATGATGTTGCGGATGAACCGGCCGTTGCCGGCGAGGTCGGTGGCTCGCTGGGTTCCACCGGGGCCTTGGCGCACATCGTGATACAGCGGTGTGCATGCCTGCTCGAGTTCGGCCATCGCCTCTGCCGTGAGGATCGAATCCCGTTGCGCGGCCAGGAACTCGCCGATGCGGGCAAGCTCGCCCGGCGTGTAGGACTCGAAGCGGACGCGGCGGGCGAAGCGCGAACCCAGCCCTTCGTTGGCGGCGAGGAAGCGGTCGATCTCGGCGTCGTAGCCGGCGATGATGACCACCAACCGGTCGCGGTCGTCCTCCATTCGCGCGAGCAGGGTGTCGACGGCTTCCCGACCGAAGGCGTCGCCCCCGGAAAGGCCTTGCTGGATCAGCGTGTACGCCTCGTCGATGAACAGCACCCCGTCCATCGCGGAGTCGATCAGCGTTGATGTCTTGATCGCGGTGGAGCCGAGGTGCTCGCCGACCAGATCTCGTCGGGTCGCCTCGATCACCTTGTCGGACTTGATGAATCCGAGTCCGCAGTACAGCGTGGCGATCACCCGGGCGATCGTCGTCTTACCGGTACCGGGTGGTCCGGTGAAGGCCAGATGCAGACTGCGCGCCGACGTCGACAGCCCGCGATCGGCCCGGATCCGTGCCAGTGTCGCCGCCGACTTCAGTTTGGCCACTTGCTCTTTGACCGACTCCAGACCTATCTGTGCGTCGAGATCCCGTTGCGCCCGGGCGACGAGGTCGTCGCCGTCGACCGAGGCCGGGTCCGCGGCGTCGGTGCCGGGTGTCGACGCCGGGTCCCACATGTCGGCCCGTGCCGCGATCTCCTCGGCGCTCGTCACGGTCAGCCGCAGAGTCTGGCTGCGCATCGCGTCGGCGGCCGCGGTGAACGCCGGATCCCGGGAGAATGCCTGCTCGAATGCCGCGCGGGCCTGATCCTCCTGACCGGTTTCCCGCAAGGCGAGCCCGAGAGCGAACAGCGCCCGGGTCGCGCAGGAGGGGATCGGGCCGTCGATGGCCCGCTGCAGCCGGCGCAGCCCCTCGGTGAACATGCCCAGCTGCACGCACGCGCTGCCGCACATGTAGTCGGCGGCGCTGCCCAGATACTCGTCGGCCCAGGAGTCGGTTCGCCCCAGTGCGGTCAGGACATCGGGCCAGCGCTGCGCCGAGAAGTGCAGCACGCCCGTCATGAACTCGGCGATCGGTGCGTCGCCGGTGATCTGTGACAGGACCTCGGCGGCCCCGGCGAGATCGTGTCCACGGATGAGGGTGGCGGCGTACGCGGCGACGGCGTGGTCGGCATCGACGAGTGGATAGTCGATGAACATCCCGGTGTACCAGCGGCCGACGAGCAGTCCCGGCGGCAGCCCGAGCCGACGCTGTTCGCGACCGATCGCATCGCGGTGGCGATACACCGCGAGCAGCGCCTCGTTGACCGCGTCGCCCGTACCGACGGCCGCCGGTCCGCACGCGAGCCGGCCGATCCAGGCGTCGGCCATGCCCGGGTCCCACTCGCTGGCGCGGGTGAAGGCGAGAGCCGCCTGCTGCGGATTGTCCACCGGATCGGTGCCCTCGACCGCAATACCCATCGACAGCACGCCGAGTTCGAACAGTTGTCGTGCCCTGCCGACGTCGACCATCGAGAACTCCCCCCGTTTCGGACCCTGCGAGGAGCCTAATCGGTGGCGCGCGTCACGGGGAGATGATGTGCACCGATACCCACGTGCGCTGTGGATTGTGTGGACTCACGAGGCTCCGGTGGCCACGTCTATCATGGCCGGGTGAGCGATCAGACTCATGTGGACACCGTCTCCGCAGCCGCCCAGTCCCCCGATCATCCTCAGCCCTACCGTGAACTCGGTCTCAAGGACGACGAGTACGACCGCATCCGCGAGATCCTCGGACGCCGACCCACCGATGCCGAGCTGGCGATGTACTCGGTGATGTGGTCCGAGCACTGCTCGTACAAGTCCTCGAAGGTGCATCTGCGGTACTTCGGGGAGACCACCACCGACGAGATGCGGGCGGGGATGCTCGCCGGGATCGGTGAGAACGCCGGCGTCGTCGACGTCGGCGACGGCTGGGCGGTGACCTTCAAGGTCGAATCGCACAATCACCCGAGTTACGTCGAGCCGTACCAGGGTGCGGCGACCGGCGTCGGCGGCATCGTGCGCGACATCATGGCCATGGGTGCGCGGCCGATCGCCGTGATGGATCAACTGCGCTTCGGTCCTGCCGACGCCCCCGACACCCGGCGCGTTGTCGACGGCGTGGTGCGCGGGGTCGGTGGCTACGGCAATTCGTTGGGCCTGCCGAACGTCGGCGGCGAGACCGTCTTCGATCCCAGCTACGCCGGCAACCCGCTCGTCAACGCGCTGTGTGCGGGTGTGCTGCGCACCGAGGATCTGCACCTGGCGTTCGCCAGCGGCGCGGGCAACAAGATCATCTTGTTCGGAGCGCGGACCGGGCTCGACGGCATCGGCGGTGTGTCGGTGCTGGCGTCGGAGACCTTCGACGATTCGGGGGAGGCCGGTCCGAACCGCAAGAAGCTCCCGAGCGTCCAGGTCGGTGACCCGTTCACCGAGAAGGTGCTCATCGAATGCTGCCTCGAGCTCTACCACGCGGGACTGGTGGTGGGTATCCAGGATCTCGGCGGCGCCGGATTGTCGTGTGCCACCTCGGAATTGGCTGCCGCCGGTGACGGCGGCATGCGGATCGAGCTGGAGAAGGTACCCATGCGTGCGGTCGGTATGACACCGGCCGAGGTGCTCTCGAGCGAATCCCAGGAACGCATGTGCGCGGTGGTCACGCCGGAGAACGTGGAGGCATTCCTGGCGGTGTGCCGCAAGTGGGACGTGCTGGCCACGGTCATCGGGGAGGTCACCGACGGCGATCATCTGGAGATCACTTGGAACGGTGAGACCGTCGTCGACGTACCGCCGCGCACGGTGGCCCACGAGGGGCCGGTCTACGAGCGGCCCCTCGCCCGACCGGAGTGGCAGGACGAGGTCATCGCCTCGAGCACGGCGTCGCTGGCGCGGCCCTCGACGTCCGGCGAACTGCGCTCGACGTTGTTGACGATGCTGGCCTCGCCGGCGCTGTGCAGCCGCAAGTTCATCACCGAGCAGTACGACCGGTACGTGCGCGGCAACACGGTGCTCGCCGAGAACGCCGACTCCGGAATGATCCGCATCGACGAACGCACCGGCCGCGGGATCGCGCTGGCCACCGACGCGTCGGGCCGCTACACCTATCTCGACCCGTACCGCGGAGCGCAACTCGCCCTCGCCGAGGCCTATCGCAACGTCGCCGCATCCGGTGCCACACCGAAGGCCGTCACCAACTGCCTCAACTTCGGGTCACCCGAGGACCCGGCGGTGATGTGGCAGTTCCAGCAGGCGGTTCGCGGTCTCGCCGACGGGTGCGCGCAGCTCGGTATCCCGGTGACCGGCGGCAACGTCAGCTTCTACAACCAGACCGGCGCGACGGCGATCCTGCCGACACCGGTGGTCGGTGTGCTCGGCGTGATCGACGACGTCCGGCGCCGCATCCCCACCGGATTCGGCACCGAGCCCGGCGAGACACTCATCCTGCTCGGGCAGACGCGTGACGAGTTCGACGGCTCGATCTGGGCGCAGGTCGCCCACGATCACCTCGGCGGCGTGGCACCGGAGGTCGATCTCGACCACGAGAAGCTGCTCGGCGACATCCTCACCGCCGCATCGCGCGACGGCCTGGTCTCCGCCGCCCATGACCTCTCCGAGGGTGGGCTGATCCAGACCGTCGTCGAGTCGGCGCTCGCCGGCGAGACCGGCTGCCGGCTGTTGCTGCCCGAGGGTGCCGACCCGTTCGTCTGGCTGTTCTCCGAATCGACCGGTCGGGTATTGGTGGCGGTGCCGCGCACCGAGGAGTCGCGTTTCGTCGCGATGCTCGACGCCCGCGGCATGCCGTGGACCCGCATCGGCGTCGTCGATCAGGGCAGCGATTCGGTGAGTGTGCAGGACCAGTTCGAGGTCACCCTCGAGGAACTGCGCACCGCCTACGAGGGAACACTGCCGGCGTTGTTCGGCTGAGCGGGAGCGGGCCGAAATATCCGGGAGCAGGCCGAAATATCACCGTATGCTCGGGTGATGACCACTCCGCAGGATGGCTCGGGATCGCAGCCGTATGGCCATCAGTCGCAGCCGTATGGCCATCAGTCGCAGCCGTATGGCCAACAGTCGCAGCCGTATGGCCAACAGTCCAACCCGGGGGCGACGCCGGGACCGTCTCCGTGGGACCAGAAGACGGTGTACGGCGGCGCCGGTCAGTCGCCTGCGGCCGGATCGCCCGCATACGGTCAGCCTGGTGCCGAGTATGGCCAGCCCGGTTATGGGCAGCAGCCGACCTATGGGCAGCAGCCGATCTATGGGCAACCCGCATATGGCCAGCAACCCGCATATGGCCAGCAACCGGTGTGGGGGCAACCCGCAGGAGCCAATGTTCCCTATCCCCAGAACCCGTACGGCGATCCGTACACGCCGAAGCCCTCGGGTGGCACCGCTATCACCGCGACAGTTCTCAGCTTCCTCGGAGGCGTCTCGGCGATCGTCGGGCTCATCGTTTCGATCGGCGTGCTGGTCGCGATCTCGGCTCTGGCGACCGAGGTGGATCGGATTCCGGGGTGGTACAACGCCGTCCTCGTGATGCAGATGATCGTCGATGTGGTGCTCGCCGTGCTGTTGATCTGGGGTGGCGTCTCGGTGTTGCGGCACAAGATGATCGGCCGAATTCTCGTCGCCTCGGGATGTGGCGTGTCGATCGTGTTCGGCATCGTCGGGGCGATCGCGGGCCTGGCCGTCGAGTCGGCGTTGAGTCACAACGGCGTCAGCAATGGCTTCGGAAGCGGCATTTTCAGCTTCGTCGGTCTCGTCTTCCCGATCGCCACGGCGATCCTCGTGATGCTGCCGTCCACCGCGGAGTGGATCAAGGCCGGCTGACGCCCGAACCTTCTGTCGCCGAACCGAACCGTCGGGCCACGCCCTGTGGGTCGTCGGTGGTGATCTGGTCGGTGTGCAACTCGAGAGCGCGGTCGATGTCGGGGTCGTCGGCCCGGCCGAAGGTATAGATGTCGATCTCGCGTCCGGTGGCGTGGAACGCTGCGACGAGGTCGGTGCCCCGATCAGCGACGGTCAGTGCCAGGCGTCGGTCGAGATAGATCACCTCGGCCCGAGGGGAGGCGGCGACCGCGTGGTCGACGAAACGCCGATAGGTGCGCCACCTCAGCACCCGGTCGACCGCCCCGTGGTGACAGGGGTCGTACCCCACACGCAGGCGCGGGACCGCGTCGGTGAGGATGCGTACCGCCTCGGCATCGCCGCACGAGAGAATCGCGTGTTCCGCGAACGGTGCCACCGCCTCGACGAAGGCCCGCACGGTCGGCTCGTCGAGGTCGTCGGCGGACTGCTTGAGATCCAACTGCAGCAGCGCATTCGGGTGAATGTCGGTGAGTAGACCGCCCAGGTCGCCGACCAGCGTCACCGGTTCGTCGATCCGATGACCGTCGTTGTCGCGCAGGGACAACGATCGAAGGTAGTCGGCTGGGGCTGCGCCGACGTCGCCGGCGCCCGTCGTCGCCCCGGCCAGATCGCGGTCGTGCAGGATCGCGAAGCCGCACGACGCGGACGAGCCCGGCCCGTGGATGACGAGGTCGACCTCCACGCTCGCCCCGACTGCCATCCCCTCGACGATTCTGCTGCGCGTGAAGGGCGGGTCCTCGGCGCGTTTGCGTGCGCGATGCCATTTCAGTCGGGTTCGGTGGCCGTCGGATGTCACGGCGATCGGTTCAGCGGTACTCATCGTCGGCGCACTCTACCGTCGGCAGTTGGCCAAAACGTGTCCGATAAAGTGAAACGTGTTCTAGTTTTGGCTGATGACGTTACGAGTGGTGGAGTGGTCGACCGGAACCGTCGGCCGACATGCGATTGCCGGGATCGACGCCCATCCCGACCTCGAACTGGTCGGGGTGTGGGTCTCGGACCCGGCGAAGGTGGGCAAGGACGCGGGCGAACTCGCGGGTCTCGGCCGCGACCTCGGTGTACTCGCGACCGACGACCGGGCCGCACTTCTCGCGCTGGCCCCCGATGCCATCGTGCACACCGCGATGACCGATGACCGCATCTTCGAGGCGATCGACGATCTCATCTCCTTCGTCGAGGCGGGCGTCAACGTGGTCTCGAGCGGGCCGGTCGTGCTGCAATTCCCCCAGGGCATTCTCGATCAGAAGCTCCTCGATCGCATCGCGGCCGCAGGCTTGGCGGGTGGGGCCAGCCTGCACGTCAACGGTATCGATCCGGGATTTGCGAATGATGTTCTGGCGCTGTCGATGACGAGTCTCTCGCAGCGGATCGACGAGGTACGGTGCCTCGAGATCGCCGACTACTCGACGTACTACCAACCTGTGGTCATGCGTGACATCTTCGGTTTCGGGCAGCCGATGGATGCGACACCGCTGCTCCTGCTGCCGGGTGTGCTCGCGATGGGGTGGGGCAGTGTCGTCCGCCAGCTCGCCGCCGGGCTCGGACTCACGCTCGACGAGCCGCTGATCGAACGGCATGAGCGCGTCGCGGCCGATCGTGACTACTCGACCGTGTCGGTGGAGATTCCCGAGGGAACCATGGCCGCACTGCATTTCGAGGTGGTCGGTCAGGTCGCCGGAGTCGACCGCATCGTGCTCGAGCATTACACCCGCACACACCCCGAACAGTGTCCGCAGTGGCCGAGCCCCGTCGACGGTGACGGCTGCTACCGCATCACCATCTCCGGTGAGCCGCAGATGTCGGTGGAGTTCGCCCATCACGGTGAGAACGGCGATCACAACGTGTCGGGGATGATCGTGACGGCAATGCGATTGGTGAATTCGGTTGCCGCGGTGGTTGATGCACAACCAGGCCTGGTGACGGCACTCGACCTGCCGCTCATCACCGGAGTCGGGCTGGTGTCGCGCTAGGAGGCGCGCTTCGCCGGTTGGCTGCGCTTCCAGGAATTACTGCACTGCAGCGTATTTCGTAATTCTCGGACAAGTCGGACAAATCAAATCTTTGGTATTTGGTTATGCTAACCTTGGCCGCCATGGTCACGGAGCAGGTTGCCAGCCCACCGGTCGAACGCGCCAGGGCATCGGCGAACCGTCGGCGAACGTCGAAGAAGCCGGTGCGACGTGCTCTGATCGTGACGCACCGGTGGAGTTCGATCGTTCTCGGTCTGCTTCTGGTGGTCGTCTGCACCAGCGGCGCGATCCTGGTGTACGAGCCAGAACTGGTGCGCGCCACCAACTCCTCGCTGTTCACCACCACCGACACCGGGCGCCAGGCGAGTTTTACCGACGCGGTGTCAGCCGTCCACACTGCCGACCCGGATTTCGATGCCCAGTACCTGTCACTCAAGGACGGTGTGTACTTCATCAGTTCCGCCGATACGGCCGCGGGCACCTGGGCTGTCGATGCCGGAACCGGAAAGGTCAACGGCCACGGCGATATTGACGGCGGTTTTCTGGGTTTCCTGGTCAACCTGCATGACTGTGGCCTGACCTGTGAAGGCTATCCGGGGTATATCTCGTGGTTGGCCAAGCCTTCGGTGGTCGCCGATTGGGGTTGGTTCACCGCCGATATGACCTGGGGTGCACTACTTCTCGGGATCAGTGGACTGTTGCTGGTTTTTCTGGCCATCTCCGGCATCGTGATCTGGTACCCAGGGCTGCGACGCTGGCGCAACGGTTTTCGGGTGCGCATCGGCAAGGGGCGATTCGCGCGGGATACCGACCTGCACAACGTGATCGGCATCGTGGCCGCGATCCCGCTGCTCATCTGGGGGCTGACCGGGATGAACTTCGAGATCCCGGGCGTCGGCAAGGTGTGGTACGCCGCCACCGGAGGTGTCGCGCCGGCCGACGACGCGTATACGATGCCGACCTCGGAGTCGACCGGACCTCTCATCTCCCTCGACCAGGCAATTGCCGCAGCGCAGGCGCACTACCCCGGATCGCACGCCACCTGGGTGGGGATGCCGTCGGAGGGCTCGGAGTACTACTCGGTGGATCTGCTTGTCGGAGGGCCGGATCTGTGGTCGGGGAGCGCGACCTACCACGGCAACCGAGAGCTCGGAATCGACGGCCATGACCCGTCGGTGATCAAGGAGTTCTCCGGGGCGCCGGCGACGGTCTCCAACACTATCGCCGACGACTGGGCACAGCCGACCCTGCACTACGGGGTGTCGGTCAACGGCTGGTGGCGGGCGCTGTGGTTCATCTTCGGGATGACGCCGCTGCTACTGATGATCACCGGGCTGAGTACCTGGCAGATCCGAAACCGCAACGCGCGGCGCAGACGTCGTCGCGCCCGTGACCGTGCGGCCGCTACGCCCGACACCTCGACCGACTCGACGGGCGTCGCAGCCGCGACCGACGTCGAATGAATCCATCTGTGGCATTACTGCTCTGCGTCGCGTGCGTAGGGGCGGCGCTGTGGTCGCTCCTGGGCCTGACCTCCGTGCCGTCACTGGAGTGGCCGACGCGAGTCACCGTGACCGTCGCGGTCGCTGTGATCGCCTGGACCGCAGGCGGTCTGGTGGCGTGGATGATCGGCGCCGATGCCCCTGCGCGACCCGGGGTGTTCCTCGGTTACGCGGCCACGGCGGTGGGTCTCGCGGCATTCGGCATACCAGCAACGACGACCCTCGGTCGGCGTGGAGCCGCCGTCGCCCGGGCGCTCATCCTGGCTCTCTTGGCTTTCGTGTGCTGGCGAGCCGAATCCGTCTGGCTGATCGGCGTGCCCGGGATGCATGGCTGACCGCACCGGAACTTGTGCGAAAGAACTTTCGACAACCTCTTGCCAACCCGACAAACCCGGCATACACTCGAACACAAC
>NZ_JARJDD010000131.1:0-318 GCF_029269935.1 Gordonia sp. N1V | reverse complement strand
CTGGCTGCCGACCGGATTCCGTCACCCCGGGCGTGGTCGTCGGTGGCGTGAGCGGTCTGGCTGCCGACCGGATTCCGTCACCCCGGGCGTGGTCGTCGGTGGCGTCGATGTTGTCATACAAACTCATCGACCCGAACAACGCACCGTCCTGGAACAACACACCGAACAACTTGCGGATCTCGTACAGTTCCTTCGCCGAACACTGGGTGATAGGCGGCTACCGAAGCCGCTTAACCGATGTCCGGCAAACGGGGGTAACCACACACCCTGCTGGTGATCGACGAACTCGGCTACCTACCGCTACCCGCAGAAGCAGCC
>NZ_JARJDD010000130.1:0-326 GCF_029269935.1 Gordonia sp. N1V | reverse complement strand
TGCGGTGGTCTCGAGACGCTCCGGCTCGCTCCGCTCGCGCGGGGCTCCTCGACCAGCGGGGGAATATGGTTTCCACCGAATCGGGCTGAAAACGGCGATTTTTGGGGTCATACCAACATTCTCCTGGTGAGATCACGGTCTCCACCAGACCCAGGACGGTTCAACCTGTTGTTCAACAACACGATCAAACGACAACACTCAGCCTGACCCCTAACCAAGCCGCGATCGAGGGCCGCTGGTCGACCACCATGCGATTCTTCGCCGGCCCCACCTGGGGTTGACCCCGTTTCCCGGACATCTTGATGGCCAGTGTGAGGCTGGCGGGA
>NZ_JARJDD010000013.1:0-153985 GCF_029269935.1 Gordonia sp. N1V | reverse complement strand
AGCCGCGATCGAGGGCCGCTGGTCGACCACCATGCGATTCTTCGCCGGCCCCACCCTGCTGGTGATCGACGAACTCGGCTACCTACCGCTACCCGCAGAAGCAGCCTCAGCCCTGTTTCAGGTTGTGGCACAACGATATTTGAAAACATCCATCGTGATCACCACCAACCGGTCAGTCGCCGAATGGGGCGACGTCCTCGGCGACACCACCGTCGCCGCCGCCATGCTCGACCGCCTCCTGCACCGCTCCGTCGTCCTCAAACTCGACGGCGACTCCTACCGCCTACGCGACCACCACGCCCGATCACACAATCAACGCACCGCCACCCAACCCGGCCGCCGACCGCTACAGTAGGAGCCGCTCACAAGTGAGCAGATTCGATGAGCATCACTGAGCACTTTCGATGAGCCTCGTCACGACCCCGGTGGGGTCATCTGGACGAACCGGATGTCGTGTGACGGCGAGCTGTCATGGTCGGGGTGAAATCCGACGCGGGTGTAGAACTCCTTGGCGCGGTCGACGTCGGTGACGGGGAGGAATGCCACTTCCAGTGTCCAATCCATGTGCTCGGCCTTTCGGGTTGTCTGCGAATCGGGTGCGTGATCACTCGGTCGCTGCCAGCATCTCCTCGATTGCGGACACATCAGGTCCGTGATCTCCAGGTTTCTGTGAATTGCGCCCCAAACCAAAGTCAAGGTTTGGTTCGCCGCCCCGCGGGTCTTCGTGACAGCGCACAATGTTCACGTGGATCGCCGGGCGTCGATGGGTTTTGCATCGCTTCTCGCGATGATGAGCGTGGCGCAGCAACTCGGTGAGGGCGCCGATCTCGACGACGTTCTGCAGGTCATCGCCCGGGGCATCATCGAGGTGATCGGCTTCGACGCCGTCGCGGTCAACGTGCGGCGTGACGACGGCGACTTCGAGGTCCGTGCCGTGGTCGGTCCGCCCGAACTCGAAAACCTCCATGGTGAGCGGATGACCGAGTCCGTCTGGCTGGAGTTGTTCGACTCCGCCGAACGCTGGGGTGGGCTGTATCTGACGCGAGAAGCGGAGATGGCCGACGGCGTAGCGTCGATCGATCCGTGGCGGGAACGGTTCGCGTCGGGCGCGGAGCCGGTCGACACCGCCGACACCGCGCCCGGGTTCCTGCCGCCCGCGGTGTGGGAGCCGGAGTTCGCCCTTCTGGTTCCCGTCTACGCCGACGAGCAATTGCAGGCAGTCATCAGTGTCGACCTGCCGCGCAGCGGGATGACCCCCGACCCGGAACAACAGGCACTGCTCGAACTGTTCGGCGTCCGGGTGGGGATAGCACTGACCCGCGTCACCGAGGCCGGCCGGGCGACCGATCGGGTGCGACTCTATCGGGCCTCGTTCGCCGAATCGCCCTTGGCCACAGCACTTCTCGACTCGCGCCTGCGACTGATCGACGTCAACGACGCCTTCCTGCAACTCACCGATGCGATACCCGGTGAGTGGGAGTTCGTGTGCACGATCGCCGACCGGACGCAGGCACGCGCCGAGTTGAACGCCATCCGCTACCGTGCCGATCACGACGGGCTGACCGGGCTCACCGTGCGTGAGGTGTGGCTCGACGAACTGAACGACCGGTTGCGTGGCCAGCGGACCGGGGTGCTCGGAGTGCTGATCTGCGATCTCGACGGATTCAAGGAGGTCAACGACACCTCCGGGCACGTTGCCGGCGACGCGGTGCTGCGATCGGTCGCCGAGGCGATGCTCACGGCCGCGCACCGAAGGGACGTCGTCTGTCGTTGGGGCGGCGACGAATTCGCGGTGGTGTGCACCCGCAAGACCCTCACGGAGGTCAACGATCTCGCCGCGGCGATCGCCGTCGGTGTTCGCGGGATCTCGACCTCGGCATCCGCCTCCGATCCCGTGTCGGGCCTGGGGATCTCCATCGGCATCGCCGCGCTGGAGAATCCCGAGCCGACGGTCTCGAGTACCACCCTGGTCGACGTCGCCGACGGTGCGCTCTACCGCGCAAAGGTACATCCCACCCAGCGGTGGCAGGCCACGGTGATCTGAAGCCCGCGATCTGAAGCCCGCGATCTGAAGCCAGTGATCTGAGGGACCCGCGATCGAAGAGGCGCAGCCACGCTCAGCCGAGCATGACCCCGAACATGATCGCCATGCCGACCGCCATGAACACCTGGCAGAGGTCCCCGGCGAAGGTCATCAGATCGGTCGAGGCACCCGGGGCCCGACGACGAGCGAAGTACAGGTACAACCACACCGCCGCGGCGAGAGCGAAGCCGATGGTGAGAATCCAGTTGACGGGTGTCACGTAGCCGGGTTGCGCGGCGTGATGGCCCATGTCCATGCCGGGCATGTTCATCCCGGGCATGTCGTCGTGATTGTGCGCGAGCACAGTCACCGACGATCCCGGCGCCATGGCCATCGCCTGCGTCGTCTGCCCGCCGGGCAGAACGGTGCCGTTCATCACCGCGTACATCCAGGCCATCGCGCCCATCATCACGGCGTGATACACCGCGGCCAGCCGTCCGAATGGTGTGGTGGTCGGTGGGACACAACCACAGTCGTCGGTGGGACGCATCTTCGGATGCAGCGCCAGGCTCACCAGGAACCACGCCGCTGCGACGACGAAGAACCACATCGGTCCCGCGGTCGGCCAGCTCGCCGAGAACGGCCATGACATCGCCAGCATGGCCAGCGACATGACCAGATGGAGCACGTGCCCGACGTAAGCCTCCCACGGCATCCGACGGGTGAATATCAGGTACGCGCACTGCGCTGCAGCCAGCGTGAACAGTACGGTGACCACCCACCGCAATACGATGTCGTCGATCATCGGACTGCCCCGACCACGGCTGCATCGGCCTTGGTGTCGGTGCGTCGGCGTGCGGTGAACACGCCGCGTCCGGCGTCGACGATCACGAACAGCGCCAACGGGATTCCGAACCACGGCATAAACCAGCCGAGTACTGCCGCGACCGCGACCACCGCAAGTGCCTCCACCGGGCGCAGACCGCTCAGCGCCCCACGGCGCGGTGCCTGGGGGAGATGTCGATTGCTTGTGGTGGGTCGTCGCCGCCACCACATGAGGTAGCCGCGGACGATGACGCTGATGAGTCCGATCCCCAACGCCACCAACGCGATCTGGTTGACGATGCCGAACAGGCCCATGTGCGCACTGATCGCCCAGGTGGTCATCTTCGCCATGAACGGCCACCGGGCGAAGTCGACGCGATCGGTGACGGCGAAGGTATGCGGGTCGACGGCGATCGAATCGTAGTGGCTCGGGAAGCCGCGGGCGTTCTCCTTGACCGACCAGGCGGCTCCCGGCTCCGCGGGCACCGAGATGTTCATGGGACCGACCAGCCCGGCGGCGCGGGCGGTGTCGTAGACCTTGCTGAAGTCGTCGGCGCCGAGCGGTGCCAGACCGGTCTGGGCGGCACCGGAATCGTGGTGTGCGGTCGCGTCACCAGAGTCGGCGGCGCCGGCGATCGTCGTCGTCACCGCAGGCGTCGTCCACGCCAATTCGCTGCGCAGGTCACCGATGTTCTCGCCGGCAAAGCGCGACCAGCTCAGTCCAGACGCCGACAACCCGATCAGACCGATGATGATCCACACCCCCACCGCGCCATGCCAACTCAGGGTGCGGGCGCGCCGGGGTGCGGTGCGGTCCGGGACGGCCAGCCGGGCGAGTTTGTGGGTGCGACGCCGATGGCCGATCCACAGGATCAGCCCGCCGAGGGCCACCACCCACAACCAGCTCGCGCCGATCTCGCTGTAGTTGCGGCCGAGGTCACCGAGATGCAGATTGCGGTGCAGATCGTCGAACCACGCCCGGACCGGCAGCCACTCGCCGAAGGTCGGCAGCGCCCCGCGGACCTCCCCGGTGTAGGGGTCGACGAACACGGTGCGGGTGCGGTCGGCGGGCAGGTCGTCGGTGGCGAGCACCACCCGGGTGGTGTCCCCGGCGCGCGGGGCCGGTGTCACCGAGACGATGGCGCCCTCGGGATGCGCGCGCCGCGCGGCATCCACCTGTGCCGACAGCGGGAGCTCTGCGCCGCCGACGCGATCGACGGTCAGTTCGTGGGCGTAGACGGCGCGATCGATTTGGGGGATCAGCGCGTACAAGGTGCCGGTGACGGCCGCGACGAGCAGGAACGGACCGATCAGGATGCCGGCGTAGAAGTGCCAGCGCAGCAGCAGGGGGCGCCACCGGTCGGCAGCGGAACGGCCTGTGGCACCACGTGTGTCGAGCCGGTCCGACGCCCCGGGGGTCCGGGGTTCGAGGGGATCGGAGACATCGGCGGTCTGGGTCGTCACCACGTGTTCGTCCTGCTTTCGGGCTGGGCTGGTTGACTTCGAGTGCGGGCCCGGAGAACTTCCCCGGGGCATCGCAGAAGAGGTCGGCGCGTCGAGACCGATGGTTCCCGGGCCCCGGTGTGTTGTGCGTCACCCACGGACGGATGGGCGCGCACCGCCTAACCTCTACAGGCGTGGGAAACCCTGATCACCTGATGCCGGTAGACGGCGATCCGTCCGCTGCCCCGATCACCATCTTCGGCCCCGACTTCCCGTTCGCCTACGACGACTGGATCGCCCATCCCGCCGGGCTGGGCGAGGTGCCTCCCGATGCACTCGGTGCCGAGGTCGCCGTTATCGGTGCCGGTATGGCCGGGATGGTCGCGGCGTACGAGCTGATGCGGATGGGGCTGCGACCGGTCGTCTACGAGCCCGATCGCATCGGCGGACGGCTGCGGTCGGAGCCGTTCGTGCCCGGTGAACCGGAGGTCGCCGAGCTCGGCGGCATGCGCTTTCCGATCTCGTCGAGCGCCTTCTTCGGCTATGTGAACCGGTTCGGTCTGCAGTCGGCGCCGTTCCCGAACCCGCTCACCGAGGCCGCCGGGAGCACGGTGATCGACATCGGCGGCGAGACGTTCTACGCCCGCACCCTCGACGACCTGCCACCGGTCTACCGCGAGATCTCCGACGCGTGGGACGCGGCGCTCGAACGCATCGCCGGCTACACCGGTTTGCAGCAGGCCATTCGTGAGCGTGACACAATCGAGCTCAAGCGCCGATGGAATGCGCTCGTCGCCGACTGGGACGACCGCAGCTTCTACGACTTCCTGGCGACCTCCACCGAATTCGGCTCACTGTCGTTCCGTCACCGGGAATTGTTCGGTCAGGTCGGATTCGGCACCGGCGGTTGGGATTCGGACTTCGCCAACTCGATGCTGGAGATCCTGCGGGTGGTGCTGACCAACTGCGACACCGATCAGCACCTGATCGTCGGCGGCGCCGAGCAGGTGCCGCGGGCATTGTGGGCCGATGCGCCGCAACAGATCACGCACTGGCCGGTGGGGACGAGCCTGTCGTCGTTGCACCACGGTGCCCCACGGGCCGGGGTGCGCTCCTTGCGTCGGCTCGGACCCAACCGCATCGAGGTCACCGACCGGTGGGGCGATTCGCGGGTGTTCGGCGCGGTGATCGCGACGTGTCAGGCGTGGTTGCTCTCCACCGAGATCGAGTGCGACGAGGCACTGTTCAGCCAGGATCTGTGGATGGCCCTCGACCGCACCCGGTACATGCAGTCGTCGAAGACCTTCGTGATGGTCGACCGGCCATTCTGGACCGACCGGGATCCGCGCACGGGACGCGACGTGCTCAGCATGACGCTGACCGACCGGTTGACCCGCGGTACCTATCTGTTCGACAACGGCCCCGACCGTCCCGGGGTGATCTGCCTGTCCTACTCGTGGATGAGCGACGCGCTGAAGATGTTGCCGCACCCCGTGGAACGTCGTGTGTCGCTGGCACTGTCGGCGTTGCGCAAGATCTACCCGGATCTCGATATCGCCGAACACATCGTCGGCCGTCCGATCACCGTCTCGTGGGAGGACGACCCGAACTTCCTCGGCGCATTCAAGGGTGCGTTGCCCGGGCACTACCGGTACAACACCCGCATGTACGGTCATTTCCACGATCAACATCTCCTTCCCGAGCAGGAGCGGGGGATCTTCATCGCAGGCGACGACGTCTCGTTCACCCCGGCGTGGGTGGAGGGGGCGGTGCAGACCGGACTCAACGCGGTTTGGGGCGTGATGACGCATTTCGGCGGACGGTGCCATCCGGACAATCCGGGGCCGGGGGACCGGTACGCCGAACTCGGACCGATCGACATCGGGGGATGAGGATGACCGACAAGTCGCTGGATTCCGGATCGCCGCACGCCGGGTCGCCGAACACCGGATCGCCCAACACCCTGCGCCTGGCCCTCTGGCAGTGTTCACCACTTCCCGATTCCGACCGCGATGATCACGCAGGCGTCATCGCGGAGAACCTGGAGCGGCTCGAGCACACCATGGCCGACGTGGCCGGGCGGGCCGACTTGCTGATCACCCCCGAGATGTTCCTGTGCGGCTACAACATCGGCGCCGCGGCTGCGCGCGCACGAGCCGATGAGGCCGACGGCCGGATCGCTGCATCGGTGGCGCAACTGTGTTCGCGCTACGGTCTCGCGGTGCTCTACGGGTGCGCCGAGCGCGTGACCGACGCTCATGGGTTGGGCGCCGGTGTGAAAGAGGCGGTGTACAACACCATTCGGCTCGTCGATGCCGACGGCGTGACGATCGCGACCCATCACAAGACGCACCTCTTCGGCGACCTCGACGTCGCGATGGTGACCGCAGGTACGACGCGTGCGCCGGTGATCGACTTCCGGTCATGGCGGTTGGGCATGCTCATCTGTTACGAGGTCGAGTTCCCGGAAATGGTGCGCGACTTGGCGATCCGCGGAGCCGATGTGGTGTGTGTGCCGACGGCGAACATGCCCGAATACGACAAGGTGCAGCAGATCCTCCTGCCGGCGCGGGCGTTGGAGAATCAGGTGTACCTCGCCTACGCGAATTATGTTGGTAGCGAACGGGAACTGTCGTTCGGCGGTCTCAGCGAGATGATCGGCCCCGGCGGCACCATCGACGTCTCGGCGGGGCGCGACGAGCAAGTCATCCTCGCCACTGCCGACCGTGACACTCTCCGATGGTCACGTGAGACCTGGCGGTATCTCGCCGATCGACGTCCGGAGTTGTACTGACGGCGCGAGCCTGCTGAGCTGATGCCTCGCCGGGAGTGAACCGCCCCTCGTCGATGCTGCGCACACTTCGCCTGTTGACACCGGGTGTTCGCTGGTCTGTATTGCGTTCGGCCCGTGTGCAATTCGTATACACGCGTTACCACAAGAGATTGTGGGCCAGATCTGGACACGACACCCAATGTGGTCTAACTTACTCCTCAGTACGAGACCTACTCGTGAGTAACTGACGCTCGGGGACGTCGGCGGACCATCGATTCAACGTGGGGGCTGCATCTTGTTCGACTTCATGGAGTGCGAAACACGGACTCGCCGAGCGTTTCTCGGCGGAAACGCGATCCTCGAGGCCTACGACGTCGAAGAGGTGATCGTGCTACCCGCATTGCGGATGCTGGTGTGCGACAACGGGACCGACGCGTCATCGTCGGCGCCGTGGGAGCTCGACGAGTCGGTGCGAACCCAGGTGCGCGCCTCGATCGCAAGGCATCTGCGAACCAGTGACGTCCTGGCGGGCATGCTGCGCGACGCCCTCGGAGGCCTTCACCTCGATGGCCGTCGCCTTGATGGCCGGCAGCTCGATGATCGGGGCCCTGTGGATCGGGGCGCAAGCAACCCCTTGCGTGGGGTCGCCGGTGCACTGCCGGTGCGTGCCCAGGGCTTCTTGCTGTCCGATGCTGCCAAGGGCGACGACGCCGCCAGGTCGGATCTGGTACGCCTGGCCTTTCTGCTGGTCGCCGCGCATGCGTTGAGCGATCCCACCGACGTGGCGACGGCGTCACGGTCGCTCAATCTCGTTCCGCCGCCGCTGCATCGCGATCGCGCGATGATGAATACGGTTCTCGCGCAAGTGGTGCCGGCGCTGACGAGCCCACGCCGGGCGTGGTTCGAGATCACCGTCAGCAAGGCGGCGTCGTTCTTCTCGGTCCCCGACGAGAAACGGCTGCCGGCCGTCGGCGACCGGTTGGCCCCGGGCACGTCGGATCTGACGTTGCTGCGTTACAACCGGCACTCGTTGGCGCTGGCATGCGAACAGGTCGGACTCAGGTTGCTCGGCTCGGTCTGATCTCGCCCATCCCCGATCACGCTCGGGACCACGACGTCGGCGGTATCGTGGCGAAGGTGAGTGAGCCGAGCCACCGATCGCCGACTCCTGTGCGTCATCGGTGGCTCCTGCACATTGACCTCGACCAGTTCCAGGTCGCGGTGGAGCGGTTGCGCAGCCCCGAATTGGTCGGTGTGCCGGTGATCGTCGGTGGTAACGGGGATCCGACCGAGGCGCGCAAGGTGGTGACCTGTGCGTCCTACGAGGCGCGTGCGGTCGGTGTGCGAGCGGGGATGCCGCTGCGGGCCGCCTACCGCAAGATGCCCGATGCGGTGTATCTGCCGCTCGACATGGCGGCCTACGACGCGGCGTCGGCCCAGGTCATGAACATCCTGCGGGAGTCGGGACACCCCATCGAGGTCTGGGGCTGGGATGAGGCCTACGCCGGGGTCGACGACGGGACCGACGCCGAGATCCGCACCCTCGCGACCGGACTGCGCGAACAGGTCGCGCACCGCAGTGGGTTGTCGTGTCGTATCGGCATCAGCGACAACAAACAACGTGCCAAGATGGCCACCGGCTTCGCCAAGCGCGACGAATCGGCGGGTGGTGTGTTCCTACTCGACAACCGGAACTGGCTGCCGCTCATGGGTTCTGCCCCTACCCGCGACCTGTGGAGTGTCGGCCCGCGCACCGCGGACAAGCTGACCGAGATGGGGGTGAACACGGTCGACGAGCTCATCGCCACCTCCCGCGAGGACCTCATCGCGAGATTCGGCCCGCACCAGGGCAACTGGTTGTATGTACTCTGCCGTGGCGGCGGCGACTCGACCATCACCGTCGAACCGTTCGTCGCGAAATCCCACTCCAAATCCCGGACCTTCGCCACCGATCTCACCGAGCCCGATGAGATCGCTGCGGCAGCAACCGAACTCACCGAGGATTTGCTGACCCAGGTCCTCGCGGAGGGGCGGGTTGCCTTTCGGGTGGCCGTCACCGTACGCACCTCCACCTTCTACACCCGGACCAAGTCGCGAAAGTTGCCGGCCCCCAGCACCGACTCGGCCGTGATCACCCCGGTCGTCGTGGAGTTGTTGGGCAAGTTCGAACAGGGACGACCGATCCGACTGCTGGGGGTGCGCCTCGATCTCGTCGAGGACTCTGACGGCGCTCTGGGAGACGGGGACGAGCCGGACTGAGCGGACGGCTTTGGGGTCGTCGCGTCGGGTCCTCGTGATTTGCGTCCAAACGGACGACACCGACGAACGGGTCGTCGTTGATACCGTTGAGCGCTCGCCACATCCTTCTCCTCGCAGGAGCTTTCCCGATGACCGCACCCCCGACGCCGCCGCGCCGGCCCACACCGGCAGCCGAGGTTGCCGGCCGCATCCCACTGCTGCCGGCGATCGCGGGAGCACTGGTGCTCGTAGGCCTGATCGGAACGCTCGCCGGCGGATGCGGCGGTGGGTTATCGGCGGTCGGCGGGTACTCGACCAGCCGGTCGGAACTCTGCTCGGCGTATCGGACCGCGCTCAACGCCTTCGACGACGATTCCGAATTCGACGTGACCGATGAGCTCACCGCACTCGCCGACGCGGCGAAGGACTACGACGATTCCGGCGTCCGCTCCGACGGGGAAGACGTCGACTCCTCGTCGGGGCTGATCAGCGAGTCGAGCTTCCGGAGCGACACCCGCAACATCGCGGCGGAATGTGGGTGACAACATGACGATGCCTTCCGGTCCAGGCGACTACCCCGGCGCCCCTAACCCCGGTGTTCCGAACCCCGGTTTCGGTGGTCGGCCGTTCGGTCCACCTGCGCGCCCGCCCGTGCCCACAGGGCCCAATCCGCAGGGCGCGGGGATGCGCGCACTGATCGGTGGTGGCGCGATCGCGCTCGTCGCGCTGGTCTTCGTCTTCCTGTTCTGGCCGGTCGCGATCCTCCTCTTCGCCGTCGCCGCCCTGTACACGGTGCTACTCGGCACCGGGATGGACCCGTTCGCCGGGACGTCGACGACGATCGTCCACATCGGATACCTCTGGCGAACCCGAGTTGCTTCTCCCGGCGCCGCGCCCGTCGGGCAGCGGTTTCCGAGCCCGCCGACGGGGCAGTCGTTCCCGAATCCGGCGACCGGGCAGCGGTTTCCGAGCCCGCCGACCGGACAGCGCTTCCCGAATCCACCGACCGGGCCACGCGGGGTGGGCGCTCGGCCACCGGTCGATCCGCCGACCGAGATCGTGGCGAGGCCGGGAGCACCCGGGCACGGGTTCACGGCCGCACAGGCCGCCGACCCCGCCACCGACCCGGCCGTTCTCGCGCAGATCGCCGCAACAGCTGGCGACCTGCACATCCATCTCGCCGCCAATCCCGCGACGTATCCGGATCTGCTCGACTGGCTCGCCGCGCACGGCGCACCCGAGGCCCGGGACGTGGTGGCCCGCCGCCGTCACGGCTGACGGCATCAGCTGCGGCTCATCTGCGGGCGAGCAAGGTCTTCTCGACCTTCGCCGCCCGGGGTTACCGTTAGGCGTGTCGTTTCTTCTCGATCACCGCGTGCGCCGCCCCGGGTCCTGCCGTCCGCCAGGGAGTCGGGGCCGACGTCGCGTCACGTCCGTCG
The DNA here is from genome assembly GCF_029269935.1 of Gordonia sp. N1V. Taxonomy (NCBI): domain Bacteria; kingdom Bacillati; phylum Actinomycetota; class Actinomycetes; order Mycobacteriales; family Gordoniaceae; genus Gordonia; species Gordonia sp. N1V. The sequence goes on along the minus strand of NZ_JARJDD010000013.1, from coordinate 143,244 downwards.
CCGTTGCGGCGATGGTCATGGGCTCCGTGTTCGGGATCGGGGCGGCCCAGGCCCGGCCGCACACTCCGTTACCCGTGACCTACGACTTCCTGGCCGGTATCTCCGCCGAACTCGCCCATCCCGGCGGGTCGCTCCCCGGCACCAACGACTACTCGTGCCGCCCGTCGGCCGCCCACCCGCGGCCGGTGATCCTCGTTCACGGCAGCGGCGGTGGGCAGCAGACGAATTGGGCGACGCTCGCGCCAGTGTTGGTCAACGCCGGCTACTGCGTGTTCGCACCCACCTACGGTGCCCTCGGCACGGTGTGGCCGGTGTCGGCGCTCGGCGGACTCGGTCCCAAACCCGACAGTGCCTGGCAGATCAAGGAATTCATCGACCACGTGCGCGCCGCGACCGGCAGTGATCAGGTCGACATCGTCGGACACTCGTTGGGCACCGAGATCCCCACCTACTGGCTGAAATACCTTGGTGGGCGCGGCCATGTGGCCCACTACGTGTCGCTCGCGCCGTACTGGCGTCAGGGACCCGACGACGACGACGTCCGCGGCGAGACGATCGCCGCATTCCGCGCGCGACTCGGGATCGCGCCGCCCGGTCATCCGGCGTGCCCCGAATGCACACCTGCGCCGGCGGATCTGAACTTCAACCAGGCGGTCCGCCTGCCCTCGCCCTACCTGCCGGGGGTGCGGTACACCAACATCGTGACGCGCGACGACGAGATCGTCACCCCGTACTCGTCAGGCATCCTTCCCGGACCACCCGGCACCGACGTCACCAATATCGTTGTGCAGGAAGGCTGTCCGATCGATCACGCCGACCATCTGTCCATCGTGGCGAACCGGCGATCTGCCGCGCTGGTGCTCAACGCCCTCGACCCGGCTCATCCGCGCCTGGTGCCGTGCGTACCGGTGTCGCCGGTGACCGGCGGCTGATCAGACCGTGACGTACGTGCCGAGCATCCGGACGAAGGCATCGGTGGTGTGCTCGAGCGATACCTGATCACCGGTCATCACATAGCCGAGGGTGAGCCCGTCGGCGGCCGCCACCACCGCGGGAGCGATCTGCTCTTCGGGTATCGCCCAACGGAATCCGCCGAGCCGCGCGCCCTCGCGCAGCATCCGGATGACCAACTCGGTGTAGCGCGCGTACAGATACTCTGCCAGCGGTTCCAAGCCTGTCGTGCGGCGTGCGAACAGTCCGAGCGAGATCAGCGCATGCTCGCGGGTGGCATTGCCGGCCACGTCTCCGGCGAAGCTCTCGAATCCGGCGCGGATCACCTCGCGCGGATGTAGTGGTGCGTCACTCGAGCGTTCCTCGAGCGCGCCGATCCGCTCGTTGAGCGCATCCAATTCCTCGTTGATGCCATGCTCGGCCACCGCCGCGAGCAACTCGTCGCGACTGTCGAAAGCGTAGAACAGCCCCGACTGCGGAACGCCCGCCTCCAGGGCGATCCGTCGTGTGGTGGCGCTCTCGACACCTTCGGTCGCGATGACCCGCAAGGTGGCCTCGATGGCGAGTCGGCGTCGCTCGGCGACACTCAACCGCATCGGGTTCTCCTCTGTGTGGTCCGGCCGACGAGAAGTCGGCCGAGACATTGTTGTGTGGACGTGTTCAGCGGACGAAAGTGAACACACCGGATAGTACTCACAACGTGGTTCGAGCCGCATCGCCTGCGGGATCCGCGACGGCAACGTGATTGCGGGCGTGCGCAATCGCGCTATCCAAGGAGTCGATCAAATGGTTCTGGTGACGCAGGGAATCCACCACGCCGACACCGGTGAGCAGTCTGAGGTGTTCGGGTTGCACGCCCTTGATGATGACGGTCACGCCGCGGGACTCGAGTTCGGTGACGATCTCGGCGAGGGTGTGAGCCCCGGTCGCGTCGAGCATCCCGAGGTGCGACATGCGGATGATCACCACCTGGACGGTATTGGCGCCTTCGCTGATCGTTGTCGAAATACGTTCGGCCGCACCGAAGAACATGGCGCCATCCAGTCGCAGCAGGGCGATGTGCTCGTCGCCGGGCATCGGCGGGCCGGGTAGGTCCTCGCGAGTCACCGCGGAGCGACGGGCGATCTGGCGCAGCGCGAAGAACGCCGCTACCACGATTCCGATCTGCACTGCCTCGATCAGGTCGAAACAGACCGTGATCACCGCGGTCACGGCGAAGATCAGGGCATCAGATCGTGTGGAGTGCAGGATCTTTCGTATCGTCGATGCCGAGATCATGCGGAAGCAGGTGACCATCAGGACACCGGACAACGCGGCGAGCGGAATCGTCGACACCGGGCCGGTCGCCAGGTAGACCACGCCCAGCAGGAACAACGAATGCACGATGGCCGCCACCCGGGTCCGGGCCCCGGCACGGACATTGACGGCAGTCCGCGCGATCGCGCCCGTGGCAGGCATGCCGCCGAACAGGCCCGATGCCATCGACGCGAGCCCTTGGCCGGTGAGTTCGCGATCGGGATCGTACGGTCCGGTCGGCGACATCGTGGCCGCCACCCGCGCCGACAACAGCGACTCGATGGCGGCGAGCGCGGCGATGGCGACGGCCGCGCTCAGAAGCGAGTGCAGCGCTTGAGTGTCCACATGCGGTAACACCGGCGCCGACAAGTGCGACGGGAGTTCGCCGATCGCTGCCACGTCGATGTGGGCGAAATGGGTGACCAGGGTGACGACGACGATGGCGGTCAGCGATTCCGGGATCGAACGGTGCAGCCGTGGGAGCGTGACCATCAGGGCGGCGACGACTGCGACCACACCCAGTGTCTTCAGTGCGGCCGACCAGTCGGCGTCGGCGATCACCGACCACGCGGCGGGCAGGGTGCGCTCCCCCTTGGGGGGCGTGGAAGCGAAGGCCGCCGGTACCTGCTGCAAGAAGATGGTGATCGCGATACCCAGGGTGAATCCCTCGATCACCGGCCACGGGATGAAGGTGACCGCGCGGCCGAGCCCGACTGCGCCCGCGAACAGCACCAGCAGCCCGGCAAGCACCGTGACCAGTGCGATGCTGCCGATGCCGTGTGCAGCGACGATGGGGGCGAGGATGACCGCCATCGCACCCGTGGGTCCCGAGACCTGCACATGGGACCCCCCGAAGACCGCTGCGACCAGGCCGGCGATGACAGCAGTGATCAGGCCTGCGGCGGCGCCGACACCGGACGAGATGCCGAAGGCCAGAGCGAGGGGCAAGGCCACCACGCCGACAGTGACCCCGGAGACGACGTCGACCTTCCACGACGACCGCAACCCCGCATAGTCGGTGCGCGTGGGGAGCAGGCGGGCGGTGCGGCTGCGAACGATCTGCGCGCCTCGGCGGACGGTCGCGCCGGCCTGGTCGAGCTCGTTCACGCCCGGACGACTGGCGGTAACGCGGAGATCGCGTCGTACTGCTCGCGCTGCTCGTCGAGCGTGTCGGCCAGGAAGGTCCGGGCGATGAGCAGCAACTCCGACACCTTCGGATGGGCGAGCGTGTAGAACACGGCGTTGCCGGTGCGCGTCGAGCGGACGACGTGATGCCGTTTGAGCACTGCGAGATGTTGGGACATGGTGGTCGGGCCGATGTCGATGATGGTGAGGAGTTCGCTCACCGGGGTCGGCGAGTCGTTGGCCGAGAGGACCTCGAGGACCCGGATACGCGCCGGATGGGCGAGCGCCTTGAACAGGTTGGCCTTGATCTCATAGAGCGGCTGATCGATGCCAGTGAATCCGTTGGTCGACACGGGGGCTCCTCGGTCATCCATCGCTCTATATCAACGATGAATTAATGGATTGCGTGATTGCTTAATCGATAGTACGGCGCAGAACCCCGCTGGACAAGTCGGAGATTGCAGACCACGAAAGTGGTCGACGGGTGGAGCCGATGCGAGGTCAGTCGCGCGGAACGCGCACACCGAGGAGGTGGGCGTCGGGATCGTGGTCGACGCCGATCGTCTGCCAGGGCACACCGATGCGCACGACCGCGTAGGCGGAGGTGGGGAAGCGATCAATGGTGCCGTGTGGGTCGAGGGTGAGCGCGGTGGTCGGCATACCCGGGTCGTGACCGACGACGAGGACAGTCGTGGCGTCGGACGGTGTGTGCAAGCGCAACGCCTCGAGCACGTCGGACGGGCTGCCGCCGTAGAGGTCGTCGAGGTAGACGGTCGGGGCGCTGATCCCGGTCCGGTCGAGCGTTTGCCGGGTGCGCGTGGCCGTCGAGCACAGCACGGCGTCGACCGACAGTCCCTCCTCGGTCATCCATCGACCGGCCAGGGCTGTCTCGCGCCGACCGCGGTCGGCGAGCGGGCGCCCGTGATCGCCGAAGCCCGGCGGGTAGCCGGACTTGCCGTGGCGCATGAGGACCAGCGTCCGCCGCGGGCCGGCGGTGTCGGCGTGGCTCACGCGACGCCTCGGCCGTTGCGGGCTGTCGTCGCCGGGCGCGACGACAGCGTGTCGCGGGAGCGCTGTGCGCGGGCCAACACCCGGGCGGTAGCCCGCCACGCCGCGGCCTCCTGACGGTGGAAGCAGGCCGGCTCGGCGGCGTGGTCCCACTCGCCGTGATTCCGAACGGGGTCGTCGACATCCGCCTCGGTGGCCGCGTCGGCGCAGGTCTCGGCCAGTTCGGCGGCGGTGTCGGCGTCGGCGGCCTCGTCCAGGCACCCGACGATCAGGTGGTCGACGAGCGAGGGGTCGGTGCACACGGCCTCGATCGTGGTGGCATCGAGGGTCGCGAGGATCTCCAGTTCTGATCGCAACCGCATGCATCCAACCTACGACGTGCAAACCTCGCCTCGCGGGTAGGCACACCGTTAGCCTTGTGGACGTGCATTCCTGGGTTCCGGCGATACTCGCGGTTCTCGCGGCACTGTTGATCGCCGCCGGAACCGTGTTGCGTCAGCGTGCGTCCCGGGCGTCGGGTGCGATCACCCGCGGCTGGTGGGCGGGGGCGTCCATCGCGATCGCCGGGTTCGCGCTCCAGGCGGCTGCGCTCGGCCTCGGATCGATCCTGCTGGTGCAGCCACTCGTGGTCCTCGCGGTGCTGTTCGCCCTACCGCTCGAGGCGTGGGCCGATCGGCGCCATCCCGCCAAGCGCGAGTGGGCATGGGGTGCGGTCCTGGTGATCTGCGTGGCAACGTTCCTGCTCATCTCGCGCCCCGAACCGTCGATGCGCCGACCGCACGACCTGATCGTGTGGGCGACGGTCGCCGCGGTCGCCGCGGTGATCGTGCTGTGTGTGGTCTGTGCCGAGCGTTCGACCCCGCACTATCGGGCGCTGTTCTACGGGTTGGCCGCGGGCACCCTGTTCGGGGTGTCGGCGCTGCTGATCAAGACCATCGTCTACCAGCTGCTGCACCATCCGGTGCACCTGTTCATGCACCCCGAGCTGTACCTGTTCGTCGTGGTCGCCACCGGCGCGATCCTCGCCCAGCAGAAGGGTTTCGGTGCCGGCGACCTGCAGACGTCGTTCCCGGCGATGAATGTGATGGAACCCGCGGTGGCGATGGCACTCGGCGTGGTGCTGCTCGGCGAGAACCTCAAGGTCTCGACGACCACGGCCCTGTTCCTCGGAGTGGTGTTGGCGGTGATGATCCGGTCGGTCGTCGAGCTGGCCAAGGAATCGGCGGTCCGGTGCGGCACCTTGCCCGGCCAGCCGGCGCCTACGGTCTCCGAGGGCCCTGTCTCCGAGGACGCGGGGGTCGATCCGACCGGGGATGCGTCGACGCCCCGGGCCCAGCCCGAGCCCGGAGCGTCGACTGGCAGTGATCAGATCAGGCGGTTACCGGATCGATCACGGGGATCAGATTCTGCGCCCACGTCGCGGCCATCACGCTCGGCTTGACCGCCGAGGAGTTGTCGTGGCGGGCGTGCTCGCCGACCTGCGTGGCGCCCCGTGCGGTGAGCTTCTCGGCCATCAGTTCACCGCCGCGGTTGAAGGTCTCGCCGTAGACCGTGTCGCCGAGCCCGAACACCGCGAACCGTAGGCCGGACAGGTCGGGGGCCAGGGCGTCGAGTTCGTCGGCGAAGGGCTCGGCGCCGGTGGGCAACTCGCCCTCACCGTAGGTGGAGCAGATCACCACGAGGAAGTCCTGGGCGTCGAGATCCTCCACCGCGAACTCGCTCATGTCGTAGATCGACGGATCGTGATCGACGCTCAGGACGTCGGCGATGGCATCGGCGACCAGCTCGCCGTTGCCGGTCTCGGTGCCGTAGAGGATGACGACGGACATGGGACTCCTTCCAGAAACATGGCAAGGCTACCCTAATTTGCTCCCGCTTCACCATCCGGTCGGGTCGTGCTGCTCACCACATTCGCCGCCGGTGCATGACGGCCGACCCTTGCGCAATTACTTGGATGTCCTAGTATTGGGGTGTCCCCAGAATCCCGAGCAGAAGTCCAGGTGATCTCGCGGTGAGTACAACCACCACCTCCATCCCGCACTACCTCAACGGCACCAAGGTGACCGCCGACGGCGGTCGCTTCGCCGACGTCTTCAATCCGAGCACCGGCGCCGTCGCGGCACAGGTTCCGCTCGCCAGCACCGACGACGTGGCCAAGGCGGTCGAGACCGCCAAGAAGGCCCAGCAGGAGTGGGCCGCGTGGAACCCGCAACGGCGCGCCCGGGTGCTGATGCGCTTCGTCGATCTCGTGAACAAGAACGCCGACGAGATCGCCACCACCCTCTCGCTCGAGCACGGCAAGACCCACGCCGACGCCCTCGGCGACATCCAGCGCGGCATCGAGGTCATCGAATTCGCGATCGGCATCCCGCATCTGATCAAGGGTGAGTTCACCGAGGGCGCCGGTTCGGGCATCGACGTGCACTCGATTCGTCAGCCCCTCGGTGTGGTCGCGGGCATCACCCCGTTCAACTTCCCGGCGATGATCCCGCTGTGGAAGGCCGGTCCGGCACTCGCCTGCGGTAACGCCTTCATCCTCAAGCCCAGCGAGCGGGACCCGTCGGTTCCGGTCCGCCTCGCCGAATTGTTCACCGAGGCAGGGCTTCCCGACGGTGTGTTCCAGGTCGTCCATGGCGACAAGGAGGCCGTCGACGCGCTGCTCGATCACCCCGACGTCAAGGCACTCGGCTTCGTCGGCAGCTCCGACATCGCGCAGTACATCTACTCCACCGCCGCGGCGAACGGCAAGCGTTCGCAGTGCTTCGGTGGCGCCAAGAACCACATGATCATCATGCCCGACGCCAACCTCGATCAGGTCGTCGATGCATTGATCGGCGCCGGCTACGGCAGCGCCGGGGAGCGGTGCATGGCGATCAGCGTGGCGGTACCGGTCGGGGAACAGACCGCAGAACGGTTGCGCGCCAAGCTCGTCGACAAGGTCAACGCGTTGCGCGTCGGACACTCCCTCGACCCGAAGGCCGACTACGGGCCGCTGGTGACCGCAGCCGCACTCGAGCGGGTGCGCACCTACATCGGCAAGGGCGTCGAGGAGGGTGCCGACCTGGTGATCGACGGTCGGGAACGGGGCAGCAACGAGCAGACCTTCGGTGACGAGGACCTGTCCAACGGCTTCTTCATCGGCCCGACGCTGTTCGATCATGTCACCAAGGACATGTCGATCTACACCGACGAGATCTTCGGTCCGGTGCTGGCCATCGTGCGCGCCGCCGACTACGACGAGGCGCTCGCCCTGGCCTCGGATCACCAGTACGGCAACGGTGTTGCGATCTTCACCCAGGACGGTGACGCCGCCCGCGACTTCACCGCCCGCGTCGAGGTGGGCATGGTCGGGGTGAACGTTCCCATCCCGGTTCCGGTGGCCTACTACACCTTCGGCGGCTGGAAGCGGTCGGGCTTCGGCGACCTCAACCAGCACGGTCCGGCGTCGATCCAGTTCTACACCAAGACCAAGACCGTCACCTCACGCTGGCCGTCGGGCATCAAGGACGGCGCGGAGTTCGTCATCCCGACGATGGACTGATCGGCGATGACGACCTTCGTGGACTCCGGTCTCGACGCCGACGAGCGCGTCATCGTCGAGACCGCGGCCGACTTCGCCGCGAAACGCATTGCCCCACATGCTCTGAGGTGGGACGCCGACAACCACTTCCCAGTCACCGAGCTGCGCGAGGCCGCGCAGCTCGGCATGGGTGCGATCTACTGCGCCGAGGATGCCGGTGGTAGTGGTCTGCGCCGACTGGACGGGGTGCGGATCTTCGAACAGCTCGCCTACGCCGATCCGGCCGTCGCCGCCTTCCTGTCCATCCACAACATGTGTACGTGGATGGTCGACGAGTACGGCACCGATGAACAACGCGCACAGTGGGTTCCACGGCTGGCGAGCATGGACACCGTCGCCAGTTACTGCCTCACCGAGCCGGGTGCCGGTTCGGACGCGGCAGCGTTGTCGACCCGTGCCGAGCGGGTCGGGGCCGAGTACGTGCTCACCGGCGTCAAACAGTTCATCTCCGGTGCGGGTTCGTCGGATCTCTACGTCGTGATGGCGCGGACCGGGGATGCCGGGCCCAAGGGCATCTCCACCTTTCTCGTCGAGAAGGACTCGCCGGGGCTGAGTTTCGGTGCCCAGGAGCACAAGATGGGGTGGCACGCCCAACCCACCGCGCAAGTGATCCTCGACGAGGTGCGGGTTCCGGCGACCAACCTCCTCGGTAACACCGAGGGCATCGGATTCGGTATCGCGATGAACGGCCTCAACGGCGGCCGGCTCAACATTGCGGCGTCGTCGTTGGGTGGTGCGCAGGCGGCCTTCGACAAGGCGGCCGCCTACGTCGCCTCCCGAAAAGCCTTCGGGGCGGCGCTGATCGACGAGTCGACCATCCGGTTCACGCTGGCCGACATGGCGACCTCGCTGCACACCTCGCGCCTGATGCTGTGGCACGCGGCGAGTGCACTCGACGCCGGCGCCCCGGACAAGGTCGAACAGTGTGCGATGGCCAAGCGTTACGTCACCGACTCGTGCTACTCCGTCGCCGACCAGGCGCTGCAGCTGCACGGCGGCTACGGCTACCTGGCCGAGTACGGAATCGAGAAAATCGTCCGGGATCTGCGCGTGCACCGCATCCTGGAGGGGACCAACGAGATCATGCGAGTCGTGGTGGGTCGGTCCATCGCGTCGCGCTTCTCGAACTGACATCACCGAGAGATTCGATATGGAGATTCGACAATGACGACGATCGCCTTTCTGGGACTGGGCAACATGGGTGGGCCGATGGCGGCGAACCTGGTCAAGGCCGGGCACACGGTGCACGGCTTCGATCCGGTGCCCGAGGCGGTGAAAGCGGCGCAGGAGAGCGGTGTCGAGACCTTTCCGACCGCGGTGGAAGCCGTCGCGGTCGCGCAGGTCGTGATCACGATGCTGCCCAGCGGCGCAATCGTCAAGCAACTCTACGACGAGATCCTCCCGGCGAGTGCCACCGGCACGCTGTTCATCGACAGCTCGACGATCTCGGTCGCCGATGCCCGTGAGATCAATTCGCGCGCTGGTGATCTCGGCTTCGCGCAGGTCGACGCCCCGGTGTCGGGAGGTGTGAAGGGCGCGACCGCGGGCACCCTCGCATTCATGGTCGGCGGCAGCGAGGAGGCCTTCGCCGCGGCGCGCACCACCCTGGATCCCATGGCAGGCAAGATCATCCACTGCGGTGACGCCGGTGCCGGACAGGCCGCGAAGGTCTGCAACAACATGCTGTTGGCCGTGCAGCAGATCGCGGTCGGCGAGGCCTTCGTCCTAGCCGAGAAACTCGGCCTCTCCGATCAGGCGCTCTACGACGTCGTGACCGGTGCGACCGGCAATTGCTGGGCCATCGAGACCAACTGTCCGGTGCCCGGCCCGCAGCCGGCGTCGCCGGCCAACAACGAGTTCAAACCCGGCTTCGCCACCGCGCTGATGAACAAGGACCTCGGCCTGGCCATGGACGCCATCGCCGACACCGGTTCCCGCGCACCCCTGGGAACCCATGCGGCGCAACTGTATCGGGCCTTTGCCGAGCAGAACGCGGGACTGGATTTCTCGGCGATCATCGAGACCTTGCGTTGAGGTGAGCACTTCTGGGTGATGTTGTGCCCGCAATCCGGGCACAACATCACCCGGAATCACGCTGCTGGTGACTGCAGCGCCTGCGCGACTCGGTCAGCCACGACGGCCGGGCGGTCGATCAGGTCGGACCACGTGAAGTTGAGTACCGTCCACCCCGCCGCGACGAGTGCGTTGCGCTTGGTGCGGTCTCGTTGAAACGTTACCGCGTCGCGGTGGAAGCCGAAGCCGTCGATTTCCACCGCGACCATGTGGCCGGGAAACGCGAAGTCGATGACGTACCCGCACGAAGGCAGGTTGGCGACCCACCCGGTGATGTCAGCCGAGCGAAAGAGCTTCACCGTGAGTCGTTCGGCCTCGGATCGTGCGCCGTCGCCGACCAGCCGCAGATACTGCGCCACTTGTGCCGCGCCGCGGCGTCGTGGGTACCGGGCATGCGCTGCCGCAAGCGACTCGGGGGTGACGCGCCGGGACAGGAGGGCCGAGTCGATCACCGACATTCCCAGGTCGAGTGCGGCGTCGAGGACGGTCAGGTCGGGGCCGGTGGTCCGGAGGCCGTCGTGGACGATGATGTCCTTGTCCTGCAGTGGTCGGTAACGTGCCACGGCGGTAGCCGACGACCGATGATGTCGCCCGTGGGTGCTGGTGAAGACCACGTGCTTGCGCGGCTCCGTGGCGTGTAGGCCAAGCCACCACGCGGCGGCAACTCCACCCAGGACGGCTTGCCGATGTACCGAGAGCACCGCGATGCGTGCTTGTGCGCGATCCGAACGTGCGTGTCCGGAAACGAGATAGACCCCTCGTGCGACGACCTGCCAGGTGCCGGAGGCGACCCGTCGTTGGATTGCCGACGCGCTGAGTCCGCACGCAGTCGCCTCCTCGGTGGTGAACACGCCGTCACGTCGCACCGACAACTCGTGAATGTCCATGACGAATTCGACGCGGGACACCGCCAGTCGGTTCCACGACGCTTCGGATCTGTGTTCCGGGTGATGCTGTGCCCGCATTCCGGGCATAACATCACCCGGAACGACGACCACCGTCAGAAATCCCCCGCGTGATGACGCAGCGAGTGGATGGCGCCGACCAGACCTCGGATCTCGTCACCGTCCATGCCGACGTCGGCGAACACCTCGCGGTTGAGTGTTGTCGTGGCGTCCTCGACGGTGGAGCGCCCCAGGTCGGTGATCTCCACCAGCGTGGTCCGGCCGTCGGTGGGGTGGGGCAGTCGCCGGACCAGCTGTGCCTCCTCGAGTCGACGGATCGCGTGGGTGACGCTGGTGACGTGGACCTGGAGTCGGTCGCTGGCCTTGGTGATCGGCAGGGCGCCGTGCCGCGAGAACGCGAGCAGACGGAGCAACTCGAAGCGAGAGAACGTCAAATCGTAAGGGCGCAAGGCGGTCTCGACGCGTGCCAACAGAATCTGATGGGCGCGCATCACCGAGGTGACCGCGACCATTCCATCGGCGACATCACCCCATCCGGCTTCGGCCCAGTTGTCCTTCGCCTCGGCGATGGGATCGAAACGCATGCTCCGGCCTGCCATGCGTCATACCCTATCCCGGCACCCGGTGTGCCGCGGCAACCGATCGCCCTGGTCGCCACGCACGGGAGGGCCCGAGATCGGTCGGAACAGGTGGGTCGACGGAGTCCGACCAGCGCCGTCACGGCGCAGCGAGCAGCACGCGGATCGCGCCGACGATGGTGTCGACCAGCGCGGCGACGGTGTGATCTCCGAGTTCGCCGCGTTGTTCGTCGGAACGCAGCATGATCACCGATTCGACGAGGCGGAAGGGTAGCAGTCTGCGCATGTCGGTGGGGTCGTCGAGGGCGGTGGCGGCCAGGGACTCGTACGCTCCGGCCAATTCTTGTCGGGCGGAACGGAAGTGGGCGTATCGCTCGTCGGCGACCTCGGGCAACAGATAGAGCGAGCCGAGATTCCAGCGTGCGTCGACAAGCTGTTGGGCGTCGATGCGCGCAAGTTCGAGGAGCCGGTCGAGGGCGGGGGCGTCGGACCCCAGCAATTCGCGCGCGGTCTCGAGCGAACCGACGACGGTCGTGTCCAGCAGCGCGGCGAGGATGTCGTCCTTGTTCTTGAAATAGTGGTAGAGCGAGGCCTGCCGAATGCCGACCGCATCGGCGATCATGCGCGTCGAGGTACCGCTGTAGCCGTGACGGACGAACAACTCGCCTGCGGCGTCGAGGATCTCGTCGCGTGCAGTGGCTCCGCGCCGCTTGGGCTCGGTCAGGCGAGGCCGCCCGGGGCCGGTGCCGCGGGGAGGCGCGGTACGGGACATGGCGGCTGGCTCCTCGCGCTCGGCTCCTCGGAAAGAAAGCATGCTGGTCGGTTTCGCGACAGAATCAGCCTAACGCAACGGTGCGTAACACGGCTGTCACAGGGGTTTCCCGGCCCGCAACATATCTATCACTCGACAGAAATAGATCGACGGTTATCTATCAACTGACAGATACAGTGCTCGACGGGGAGCCCTACCGAAGGACATCGCCATGACCATGACCGCTCATTCATCCCCGGAGCCCACCCCGACTCCCGCCTCACCGTCGTCGGGCGGGGGTGACACCGACGACCTCCTCGACCTCGGCTACGACCAGCAACTGCACCGCTCGCTCGGTAAGTTCGCCTCGTTCGCGGCCGGCTTTTCGTTCGTCTCGATCCTGACGACCATCTTCCAATTGTTCGGTCTCGGTTTCGGATTCGGCGGACCGGCTTTCTTCTGGACCTGGCCCATCGTCTACGGCGGCCAGTTCCTGGTGGCGTTGTGCTTCGCGGAGATCGCCGCGCGCTACCCGATCTCGGGTGCGATCTACCAGTGGTCGCGCCGAATGGGCGGAGAAGTCGTCGGCTGGTTCGGGGGGTGGTTCATGATGATCGCGCAGATCGTCACCGCGGCCGCGGCGGCGATCGCCCTGCAGGTCGTCCTGCCCGCCGTCTGGACCGGTTTTCAGATCATCGGGGACGACCCGACGCTCACCAGCACCTCCGGTGCGGCGAATGCGGTCCTGCTCGGTTCGGTACTGCTCGTGGCCGTCACCGCGATCAACTGCGTCGGGGTGCGGTGGATGAGCCGCGTCAACAACATCGGCGTGACCTGTGAGCTCGTCGGCGTCACCGCAGTGGTGCTGGCACTGTTCACCCACGCCAAGCGCGGCCCCGACGTCGTCTTCGACACCGGACTACCCGGACAACAACCCGGCTACATCTGGGCGTTCATCGTCTCGGGTCTGATGGCCGCGTACGTGATGGTCGGCTTCGGGTCGGCTGGTGAGCTCGCCGAGGAGACCCGCAACCCCCGTCGGGTCGCACCGCGTACCATCCGGATGGCGCTGACCGTCTCGGCGATCGGTGGTGGCCTGATGCTGCTCGGCGCGTTGATGGCCGCTCCGACACTCGGTGACGACCTCGCGACCGGAGGCCTTCCGTACGTGCTGGATTCGGTGCTCGGTGGTTTCTGGGGCAAGGTCCTGCTGTGCGACGTCGCGGTGGCGATCTTCATCTGCACCCTGGCCATCCAGACCGCGTGTTCGCGGTTGATGTTCTCGATGGCCCGCGACGGCCGGTTGCCCTTCTCCGCGCGACTGGCACATGTCAACGCCCGCACCGGAACCCCCATCGCGCCGTCCATCCTGATCGGGCTGCTCTGCGTCGCGACCCTGCTGGTCAACGTCGGCAACCCGGCGATCTTCGCGACCCTCGCGAGTGTCTGCATCATCCTGATCTACCTGGCCTACCTCGCGGTCACCGGACCGATGCTGTACCGACGGCTGCAGGGCTGGCCGAAGGGGACCGTCGAGGTCGACGCCGAGGGCAAGAAACTGTTCGGACTCGGGCGATTCGGCTTCGTGGTGAATCTGGGGGCGGTGATCTACGGGGCGCTGATGGTCGTGAACCTCGCCTGGCCGCGCACCGAGATCTTCGACCCCGCAGGCGATATGCCGATACTGCGTTGGGCCGGCCCGATCTCGATCGCGATCACGGTGCTCGTCGGAATCGTCTGCCATCCCAGGGGAAAAGAGCATCCCAAGCCGGTCACGCCCATTGGCACGGGCCGCAACCAGCCGCCAGACCAGCGACATCGCCACCGTCGACTGACTCCCGTGTCGATCCCCCCCCGAACCACCACACCTGTTCGATCCCAAGGACTCTCATCATGAATGCCACCGCCACCACCGCCGGCGCTCGCGCGCACGCCCGGGCCCAGGCCACAACCCTCACCGACTCGATGCCGGTGGTGCCCTCCACCGGATGGCCGCACCCGCCCGCCGGCGTCGAGGCCGCCGACCTCACCTGGGCCGAGACCGTCCCGGGTGGTCGTTACACCACCAAGGTGCTCGCCCGGGGAACCCGACTTCGCCTGCGCGACATCACCGGAACCGCCTGTGCGCACCTGCTGGTATGGCGTGCCGACGCCCCCCATGAACGTCTCAACGTCGCCGACACCGTCAAGGTGCCCTGGCAGGCCTACCTCACCACCGGGCACCCGCTGCTCAGTGACCAGGGGCGGGTGCTGGCGACCGTCGTCGCCGACGACAGCCGCCATCACGATGCGCTCTGCGGCACCTCGACGCTCGCCGGAAACATCGCCAAATATGGTGCCGGGAGCCCCCATTCGGGCAGTCCTGCCGGACGCGAGATGCTCGTGTTGGCTGCCGCGAAGAACGGGTTGACGCCAACCGACGTGGCACCGTCGTTGTCGTTTTTCCACGGTGTCACCGTCGGCGCCGACGGTTCGTTGCGTTCCACCGGGTCGGCGGGTGCTGATACGGCGGTGGAGCTGATCTTTCATCTCCCGTGCATCGTTGCTCTCGCCAACACCGCTCACCCTCTCGACCCTGCGGCCGATTTCGAGGTCGGCTCCCTCGAGGTACTGGCCTGGCGCGCAACCGCCGACCTCGACGCACTTCTCGCCGACGCCGAGCGCCGCGACCCCGAATATCAACGGGCCGTCGCCAACAGCGAAGACGCCCACCGCGCAACCCATTTCTGACCTCGACACCCACCCGCGACCACACTCACCCCGATCACACCCACAGGGACAACCATGACCACCACACTCGATCCGACCCTCGACCCGACGACGGCATCTGCCGATGAGATCGCCCTCGTTCCCGGCGAGGTGATCCTCGACGAGATCGTCGGCGAACGCGGTCCCTGGTCGGGAATCGTCACCGCCGGTGACGTTCTCACCATCGTCGATCTGCACGGCAACCAGGCTGTCGATACCCTCTTCTACGGCGCCCACGATCACACGATCCGCTACAGCGCACAGGCGACGATCGCCGAGCAGGGCAACATCTTCCTGACCACCGGAACGGTGATCCGGGACCAGGAATCGGCACCGATGATGACCATCGTCGCCGACGAGGTCGGCAATCACGACACCCTCGGCGGCGCCTGCTCGCAGGAATCCAACACCCTGCGCTACGGACACCACACCAAACACCAGCACGCGTGCGTGGAGAACTTCCTGATCGGCGGTGCACGGCACGGTCTGGGCAAACGCGACCTCGTCGGCAACATCAACTTCTTCATGAACGTGCCCGTCGACCCCGACGGATCACTCGGCATCGTCGACGGCCTCTCGGCGCCGGGACGTCGGTTGGCGTTGCGCGCAGAGGTCGACACCCTCGTGTTGGTCAGCAACTGCCCACAGATCAACAACCCGTGCAACGGTTTCGACCCGACCGCGGTGCGTGTGGTGGTGACCCGATGACCGCGTGCGAGATCCTGCGTGCCGGACCGTTCACGACCGTCCAGGACTGGCCCGGTCGCGCCGGCTACTGGAAGGTCGGGGTGCCGCCGTCGGGGCCGATGGACGATCTGTCGTTCCGGCTTGCCAATCAAGCGGTCGGCAACCCCGACTCGGCTGCAGGCCTCGAAGCCACGATGGCCGGCCCCCGACTGCGCTTCGACGAACCCACCGTCGTCGCCGTCACCGGTGCACCGGCGAGTATCTCCATCGACGGAACACCTGCTGCACAATGGGTTCCACTGCATCTTCAGGCCGGCCAGGTCCTCGACATCGGGACCGTCGGGGCGGTCGGTTTGCGCGTGTACGTCGCAGTTGCCGGCGGCATCGACGTCGAGGAGTATCTCGGCAGTCGATCCACCTTCACCATGGGACGATTCGGAGGCAAGGACGGACGGACCCTCGCCGACGGCGATACCCTCCCGATCGGGCCCGCCGGATCGGGTCCGATCACCCGGATTCTCACCGACGAGATCCCGGCGCTGACCAATTCGTGGGAACTCGCGGTGACCGTCGGTCCGCACTCGGCGCCGGAGTTCTTCACCGCCGCCGACATCGACGACCTGATGTCGACCGGCTACGAGGTGCATTTCAATTCCGACCGCACGGGCATCCGTCTGATCGGTCCCCAACCGCGGTGGGCGCGCAGTGACGGCGGCGAAGCCGGCCTGCACCCGTCCAACATCCACGACAACGCGTATTCGGTGGGCGCACTGGACTTCACCGGGGACACCCCGATCCTGCTCGGGCCCGACGGCCCGTCGCTGGGCGGGTTCGTCTGCCCGGTCACCGTTGTCGCCGCCGAACGATGGAAGCTCGGGCAACTCAAGCCCGGCGACACGGTGCGCTTCGTGGCGGTGCGCTCGAGGGCGGCGGCGTCTCCGTCGACGCTGGGCCGCGACCGCCGCGCGAGTTTCCCGCACGTGCTGTCCACCGGCGGCGACGCCGACCACGGCATCCTCGGGCGCACGACCACCGCCGACGGCACCACCGAGGTGACCTACCGGCGCAGCGGCGACGACAACATCCTCGTCGAATACGGGGACATGCGACTGGATCTGGAGCTGCGAGCACGCGTGCATGCGCTGAGTGAACGTATCGCCGCCGAACAGCCGCGTGGGCTCATCGACCTCACCCCGGGCATTCGTTCGCTGCAGGTCAAGGCCGACCCGGACGTCTGGTCACAGACCTCGATGTTGCAGTGGCTGAGCGAATGCGAGGCACAGCTCCCGTCCGCCGACGACCTCGTTGTTCCGAGTCGGGTGGTGGATCTGCCGCTGTCGTGGGACGATCCGGCGACCCGCGAGGCCATCGAGCGGTACATGCTCGGCGTGCGGTCGGATGCGCCGTGGTGCCCGTGGAACATCGAGTTCATCCGACGGATGAACGGGCTCGACTCGGTCGACGACGTCCACCGCATCGTCTTCGACGCCGAGTACCTCGTACTCGGCCTGGGCGACGTGTATCTCGGTGCACCCGTGGCGGTTCCGCTGGACCCGCGTCATCGGCTGGTGACCACCAAATACAATCCGGCGCGTACCTGGACCCCGGAGAACGCCGTCGGCATCGGTGGTGCCTACCTCTGCATCTATGGGATGGAGGGCCCCGGGGGATACCAGTTCGTCGGCCGCACCACCCAGGTGTGGAATCACCGACACCCGCAGACCACACCCGGGTTCGATCCGGAGCACCCGTGGTTGCTGCGCTTCTTCGACCGCATCCGCTGGTATCCGGTGAGCGCCGAGGAACTCCTCGACATGCGCGCCGACGTCGCCGCGGGCCGCGGCGACTCCGTCCGCATCACCGACGGTATGTTCTCGTTGTCGGCACACCAACAATTCCTCGACGCGCACGCCGACGAGATCGACGCCACCCGCGGAGCAATGGAGAGTGCCCGCGCCGAGGAACGCGAACGTTGGTCGCAGGGAGGGGAATTCGCCGCATGACACGCATCGACGATCTCTACGCACGTATCGCCGAGGCCGACCGGCCGGAGGTCTTCATCACGCTGCGCCCGCAATCGCAGGTCGCCGCCGAGTACGCGGAGTCGCTCGCCGCGGCCGGGCCGCTGGCCGGAACGGTATTGGCGGTCAAGGACAACGTCGACGTCGCCGGTGTGCCGACGACCGCGGCGTGTCCCGGTTACGCCTATACCCCCGACACCGATGCCCCGGCGGTCGCCGACTTGCGCGCGGCGGGCGCGGTCGTGATCGGCAAGACCAACCTCGACCAGTTCGCGACCGGACTGGTCGGCACGCGCAGTCCTCATGGGGCGGTGCGGGATTCGCGTCGGCCCGACCGGATCTCCGGTGGGTCGAGTTCCGGGTCGGCGGTCGCGGTGGCGTTGGGTTTCGCCGACATCGCCATCGGCACGGACACAGCCGGCTCGGGCCGGGTTCCCGCGGCGCTCCAGGGCATCGTCGGGGTCAAGCCGACCCTCGGGGTGGTGTCCACGACCGGTGTGGTGCCGGCCTGCGCCGATCATGACGTCGTCACGATCTTTGCTGCTGACCTCGACACCGCCGACCGTGCCATGGCGGCCATGGCCGACGCGCGCGGCCCCCGACCTTTCGACGGACACGTCGCCTTCGCCGCCCCCGAGACACCGGTACTCGCCGTCCCGGAACAACTTCCCGAACTCGACTCCGCGTGGCGGGCAGCCTTCGCCGAAGCGGTCACACGCGCCGAGGACTCCGGCTTCCGGGTGAAGACTATCGATCTGTCGGCTTTCCTCGCCGCCGCCACGCTGCTCTACGACGACGCACTCGTCGCCCAGCGATACGACGCGGTGGGTGAATTCCTCACCGGACTCGCCGATCCGGTGGCTGCGGGCGTCGATCCGACGGTCGCCGCGATCATCACCGGTGCCGGTCGGTTCAGCGCCGTCGACCTGCTGCGGGCACACCGGCGATTGGCCGAGCTGCGCGAGCGGGCGATGCGCGAGTGGGGTGACTCCGACGCGCTGATGGTGCCGACGGCACCGCTCCACCCCCGGATCGACGAGGTGGCCGCTGATCCGATCGGCGTCAACTCGAGGATGGGCACCTACACCAATTTCTGCAACCTCCTCGACCTGTGCGCGGTCGCCGTGCCCGCCGGTACGGTCACCGAGCCTGACGGCAGCACAGCACAATTCGGGATCACGCTGTTGGGCAAAGCGCATCACGATGCGGCGATCATGGATCTCGCCCGCCGGTACTGTGGTGACCGCGTGCCGCGTGCGGCGTGGCCGGAATCGCATACCGCCGGAGTGGAATTGGCGGTTTTCGGGGCGCACATGCGGGGCGGTCCGCTGACCCACGAGTTGTCCGGGCGTGGTGCCCGGTGGGCGGGGGAGGTACGCACCGCATCGAACTATCGGCTGGTGAAGCTCGACACCGTACCTCCCAAACCGGGTCTCATCCGAGACCCGGAGTGCGGCAAACCGATTCACGGAGAGCGATGGGTCCTCTCGCCCTCCGCCCTCGGCGAGTTCCTCGCCGCCCTACCTGAACCGATGATGCTGGGTCGGGTCGAGCTGTCCGACGGTCGATGGGTCGTCGGATTCGGCTGCGCGGCCGACGCGGGAGCCGAGGGGGAGAGGCTCGGTCGGGATCGGTGGTGACGTTCCCAACGATGGTCGAGACCTCTTGTTCCCGGAAACAGCACCGTAGCAAGCGGTCTCGAGGCTCGGCGCACGCGCCTCGCACCTCGACCATCGATGAGGAAACGACCCGTCATTGCGGGTGGCGGCGGCTTCTGTCCGATGGTCGAGGCCTCGAGACCCTTTGTGCCGATGGTTATCCGGTGCCCGGCGCCCATCAAAAGTCACCCGATCGCGCCCGCACGCCACCCGTCGACGATGGCCGAGATGGCGAGGACGGGGTCGGCGCCGTCGGGAAACAAACCGGCGAGGAGAAGTAGTGACGCGCCGTGTACCTGCGCCCACAACGACGCGGTGACCGTCGTCGGATCGACCGGCCGGAACGCGCCCGAGTCGATGGCCGCGGCCACCGCCTCGTGCAGTGGAGCGAAGGCGTCGGCGCCGGCCGTGATGGTCTCCTCGGTCGCCTCGATACCGAGTGCGCTCAGGCCGAACATCAGCTCGTAGAGTCGTGGGTTGACCAAAGCCCAGCTGACGTAAGCGGTTCCGAGTGCGGTGACATGCTCGATCGGCTCCTCGGTACCCGCCTCGCGTTGCGCCGCGGTGAAGTCACGCAGCGCGCGTACCAGCACCGCTCGGGTGAGATCGTCCTTGCTGCCGAAGAGTGAATACACCGCGGTGGTCGACGTCGACGCCGCCCGCGCGACCGATCGCACCGAGAGCGTCCCGAGACCGTCCGTCTCGACGATCGCGGTGGCCTCGTCGACGAGACGCGCGCGGAGTTCATCGTCGTGGATCTTGGGTCTTGCCATACCCGCAATCGTTCCATAACATCGTTTCGTAACAACGTTACAAAACGAGGAGTCGTCATGGCCGCACGCGAGGCTCGACGAATGACCAACAAGACGCCGCCCGAGGGCACGACGCTGTTCCTCATCGGCATGAGCATGCCGCGGCTTCGGCATCCCGGGGCGTGGCTTGCCGTCTTCCTCGCCATGCCACGAATGTTGATGTACCTCAAGGGTTAGCCGTGGTTTACTGTCTCAGCTTCTCTTCAGGAACCAGGAGTTGGACACCATGGCCGATGTGCTGACCCGCCGCGAAACCGCGCGCCCAGAACGTATTTCCCCGCCGAGCCCGCGGCCACCACGCCACCGGCGCTTCGGGGTTGCGGTGGTCGCGCTGCTGTCGGTGCTGGCCATCGGACTCGGTGTGAGCATGGGGGAGGGGCAGGCACGAGCGGCCAGCACTCAAGACATCATCAGCGGATTGAATGCGATGAAATCCCTCAATCCGGCGACGGGTATCGGGAACGTCGTCGCATTGCTGATCAACAACAAGGGATCGCAGGCGGCGCTCGAGCAGTGGCGCATTCAGGCCTGTGGGTCCGGCGCCTCGAGTGGCGGCGCCGATTGTTCGGGATCAACGGGCACGGGCATCGCCATCGTGATGCCGGGTCAGTTCGAGCTCACGCCGGATGCCATCTACAAGGGTGCTCAATCGATCGCCAACGATCAGGCCATCAAGACGATCCTTGGCTGGTTCGGTATCGACAGTTCCCTTCCCAACGCCGCCACCCCTCTCGGAAATGCCACCGTGATCGGTGACGGTTTCCAGTTCGCGATGGCCTCCACCGGCGGTAAGGCGACGGCGATCTCGTATCTACCGGTGAGTCTTGCGACAGCCGGCGCCAGTGGCGGGCGAACCGCTTACGCGTTCGCGCTCGTCGGTATCGCCAATGCGTGGACCACCGACGACATCCCGATCGTGATTCTCTCGAAGCCGACCGGGTTGACGATCCCCGGCATCAAGACCGTCGGCTGCTACGGCGGACTCACCGCTGCGTATGCCGAGGGCGTCGGTGCATGCGCAAATGCGTTGGGTACCTTTGACTTCCGGTTCAATCAGTTGGACGCAGCGGGCAAGTCGCTGACCGTCCCGCAGGTGCAGTTCGCGCTGACCGACCCGTCGGCGGTGCTGACCGACCCTTCCGGTGTCTTCAGCAAGGTGATCACCGATATCTTCGCCGGCAAGACACCGACCCTCAGCAAGGACTTCACCCGCCTGTCCCTCGGCGGCGATTCGCTGCTGGCGCTGACGAGTGACTACGGACTGTCGGCGCCGATCACCGTGAACTGGCTCGGGTCGACGATCACGATCTACCCGACCGCGACCGTCAACGGCGCAACCCGCCCGAACATGCTTGCGCTGCCGCAGATCGTGACCGGTGATCTCGACACCTCCCAGATCATCCCGATCATCACGATCCCGCAGATCACCTTCCCGTTCGGGCTGGCGCCGCTCGGGCCGTATGTGAGCAGCACACCTGCGCTGACGACGACGTCGGCCCGGACGTTGGCCGCGACGAAGACCACCACCTCACGCGCCGCGCAGAGCGCCGTCGCCGATGACGAGACCGGCACCACGTCGTCGAGCTCGAACGCAACGACGTCGAGCACCACACCGAGCACGACGACGTCGAGCAGCACAACCACGCCGAGTTCGTCGTCGAGCACCAGCCGGTCGTCACAGTCGAGCACCTCGTCGGAGACGCGAACCAGCGCGCCGTCGGCGGCCCCGACCTCGTCGGCGGGCACGGACACCGGTACCGACTCCGGCGGCACGCAGAGCTCCGGCGGCGTCCCGGCGGTCAGCCCGGCCAACTGAGGGTTCTCCTCGTCGGTGGGAGCACCACCGCGCATGTCGCCGATGCACCACGCCCGGTTCGTTACAGTGGATGGCAACTCGCCGACAAGGAGACTCCGACGTGATGGCCATCGATCCGAACAA
Source organism: Gordonia sp. N1V (assembly GCF_029269935.1). Classification (NCBI taxonomy): domain Bacteria; kingdom Bacillati; phylum Actinomycetota; class Actinomycetes; order Mycobacteriales; family Gordoniaceae; genus Gordonia; species Gordonia sp. N1V. Next base: position 121,112 of record NZ_JARJDD010000013.1, on the reverse strand, counting down.
GAGCAAAGCCGTCGGTCAGGTGGTGCGGCAGCATCCGATGATGAGTCTGGTCGCCGTGTCCCCGGCCATCGCGATCTTCGTGCTGCTCTGGGTGTTTGGCATCGAATGGCTGGCCATCGTCTTCGCCGTCGCGGCGATCGGTGGTGGCTACTACCTGCTGACCCGGCAGAAGTAGGCCTGGTCGATGTCAGCGGGGGAGATCGTGCGCAGTCCCCGACGGGAGCGCTGATCGTGGCGTCCACCCGCGTCGACAGCTGGATCTGGGCAGTGCGTCTGACCAAGACCCGATCGGCAGCCGGTGCCGCCTGCCGCGGCGGTCATGTGCGCGTCAACGATGTCACCGCCAAACCCGCCCAGCAGGTCACCGTCGGCGACCGCGTGCAGGTGCGCCTGGCCGGGCGTGAACGCATCGTCGAGGTCACCAAGCTGATCAGCAAGCGGGTGTCGGCGCCGGCGGCGGCCGAGTGCTACATCGACCACAGCCCGCCACCGCCGCCGCGCGAGATCCTGGCCAGCCAACCGCGACGGGATCGCGGAGCGGGTCGTCCCACCAAACGAGAGCGGCGCGATCTCGACAAATTCCGCGGTGGCGCAGGCTTTCTCGGGCTGGCCGCGGCACTCGCGGTGCTCCTCGTCCTCCTGGGTGCGTGTTCGTCGGACTCCGACGACTCCTCCGCGCCGACCCGCAACACCCCGGAGGCACCGGGGCCGGCCGGCGGTGGACCGTACTTCGGGGAGTGTGGGGGCGTCACCACCGACGAGGTCGGCAAGATCACCAACTTCGGCGGCCTGTCCCTCGTCGTCGACAATCCGTCTGTGTGCGAATGGAGTTCGGGCCCCAGTCGCACCGGCGCGGTGGCCTCGTTCAACTGGTACCGGGGCTCGCCCATCGGCCGTGAGCGGGCCACCGAGCAACTCTCCCGGGAATCGACCAAGGACATCGACATCAACGGGCACAAGGGTTTCATCGCCTCCGACCCGGGCATCTGTGAGATCGGAATCCAGTTCGGCGCGGACTTCTTCGAATGGTCAGTCAGCTCCGGAACCGGCGTCGCCGGCACCACGCCGACCGACCCCGACGCGATCTGCACCGCCGCACGTCAACTGTCGACGATGTCGATCGAGCGTGCGAAATGAGGCGCCGCAACCGACTTCGCGCCGTGCTGGTCCTGCTGATCGTGACGGTGGTGGCCGTCGTCGCCGCCGGATGCTCCCGATCGGTGGACGGAACGCCGTTGTCGGTGCAGCAGGCCAACTCCCAGGGCGGAGACCAGTCCGGCAATGTCGACACCGATCAATACGATCAGCTCACCCTCGAATGCCAGATCCTGCGCACCGACCAAATCGCCAAGGCGGTCGGCGGTACGGGCGCCGAGGCCATCTTCTTCGGGGCGAACTGCCGGTGGTACGTCGACGGCCCGGTGGCGGCGTACGTGACCTTCAACTGGTTCGAATGGGGCACCGTCAACGTCGAGAAGGACACCGCGAAGAAGCTCGGCTACACCACCAACAACGTCAAGGTCGCCAGTCAGGCCGCCTTCACCTCGACCGATCCGCGCCGCCCCGCGGTCTGCGGGGTGACCACGCGGGCGCCGAGTCGGGGCATCTACTCGTTCTGGGTCGAGCCGGTGGGCGGCTCGGCCGCTGCGGACCCGTGCGCCGCGCCGACGAAACTGATGGAACTGGTGCTCAGCGGCGGTCAGTGAACGCTGCGCGCGTCACCGACACCGTTGCTGCGACCCGTAATCCGTCCGGGCTGTCGTCGTCTGCGGGCACCATCATCCACACCAGTAGCTGGTTGGGTTCGCGTATGCGGCGCAGTGTGATCGGCGTGCCCGGCACGATCGGGCGCAGATATTCGATGACCACCCGGTGCGGACCGTCGATGAGATCGGGGTGCTCGCCGAGCTCGTCCTCGATCGCCTCGAGGTAGGCGGCGTTGTTGAGGTGCTTGAACGGATCGAAATCCGTGCTGCGCAACACATGTGGACGGTCGGGCACATCGAGCATCTCCGCGGCGGGCGCGGTCTCGGGATTCATCGACTTCCACCGCAGGCGGTGTTCGTCGGTCATCGACGAGAGCATCTCGAAGGCATTGTCCGACAGTCGTGACGGCATCCCGAGATCGTTGACGTTGATCCAGAACGCCTCGGTCTCGATGAGACCGGCCGGGCGGGGATCGGGATTGAAGCGATTCGTCTCGTGGTCGGCGGTCAGACGCACCCGCATGTTGGTCCACCGGGTGGACAGGGCACCGCACCAGCGCTGCGCGGTGATCGACGCGGGCCAGGAGAACGGGACGATGACATCGATGATGGTGCGACGCACGATCCAGAACGGATCGGTGTCGCCGAAGTCGGTGGCCTCGATGTTGTCGTTGGCGACGTCCTGTAGGTAGCGCGCGACGGCGTCGAGCCGTACCCGCATCTGTTGGTCCACGTCGCCGGTGCGGACCCGATACCCGGCCTCGAAGTACCGCGCTCCGGTCTTACGATCGGGGAGTGGGGTCGTCGTGGCGGGATCGCCTGGGACCTGTCCGGATGCGTCGGGCCGGGCGGCTGTGCTCACTCGAAGTCCTCGTGTCTCGTCCGCTGTGTCAGAGTTAAGATACAGTGAACCGCTAAACTAGAACACGTTCTAGATGGAGAGAAGCAGGGAAACCCCAGATGGCGCATGTGATCACTCGACCGTGTTGCAACGACGCTTCGTGCGTGGCCGTGTGTCCGGTGAACTGCATCCACCCGACGCCGGACGAGCCCGAGTTCTTCACCGCCGAGATGCTGTTCATCGATCCGGAGACCTGCATCGACTGCGGCGCCTGCATTGACGAGTGCCCCGTCGAGGCCATCATTCCCGACGATCAGCTCGAGGAGAAGGACGAGCCCTACCTGCAGATCAACGCCGACTACTACAACGACCACGACGTCGAGGGCGGTCTCGTGCCGCCGAAGAAGGCGCCGCAACTCCCGGACGGACCGCTGCACGTCGCGATCGTCGGCGCCGGGCCCGCCGCGTTCTACGCCGCCGAGGACCTCGTCCGTCGACCCCAGATCGCGGTCGACATGTTCGACCGGCTGCCCACGCCCTACGGCCTGGTGCGTGCGGGGGTGGCCCCCGACCACGCCGCCACCAAGGGCGTCGAATCGGGCTTCGCCTCGACCGCGGCCAAGAAGAACTTCACCTATCACCTTGACGTCGAGGTCGGCAAACACATCAGCCACGACGAACTCGCCCAGCGCTACCACGCGGTCATCTACGCCGTCGGTGCACCGACCGATCGGCGTCTGGGCATCGACGGCGAGGACCTGCCGAACTCCTTGCCCGCCACCGAGTTCGTCGCCTGGTACAACGGTCACCCTGACTACGCGGATCTCGCCGTGGACCTCTCGGCGCAGCGCGCGGTGGTCGTCGGCAACGGCAACGTCGCGCTCGACGTCGCGCGCATCCTCGTCACCGACCCCGACGACCTGGCCCGTACCGACATCGCCGACCACGCACTCGCCGCCCTACGGGACTCGCAGATCACCGAGGTGGTGCTGCTCGGACGGCGTGGCGTCGCCCAGGCCGCCTACACCAACAGCGAATTCCTCGCGCTCGGCGACGTCGACGGGGTCGACGTCATCGTCGATCCCGAGGAGCTGCTCCTCGACTCGGCCACGCAGGAGGCACTCGACGACGGGACGCTGGATTCGACGATCGCCACCAAGATCCGGCTGGCCCGCGAGTTCTCCGAGCGTCCGACAACCCCCGGCAACCGTCGCATCGTCTTCCGGTTCATGGCGTCACCGCTGTCGATCAACGGTTCCGGTGACGAGGCAACCCGCGGCGTGCAGTCGGTGACCTGCGTGCGCAACGTATACGCCGACGCCACCGGTGCCAGCGTCGCCATCACCCCCACCGAGGACCACTTCGACATCGACGCCGGACTGGTGCTGCGGGCGATCGGATACCGCGGCGTACCGATCACCGACCTGCCCTTCGACGAAGGCCACGGCGTCGTCCCCAACACCGCGGGCCGGGTGACCGCGGGCGTCGACGGTGAGGTGATCCCCGGCCTCTACGTCGCCGGGTGGATCAAGCGCGGGGCGACGGGAGGGATCGGCCGCAACCGCCTGTGCGGTCAGGAGACCGCCGAGTCGGTCATCGCCGACTTCGTCGCCGGCACCCTGCCCGAGCCGACGGCGTCGCGGGACGACGTCGCCGACCTGGTCGCCGACCGCGGAGCGCATCGCATCGATCTGGCCGGGTGGAAACGCATCGACCTGGCCGAACGCGGTGCCGGCAAGACCACAGGCCGCCGGCGTGTGAAGCTTGTCGATATCCGTGAATTGGAAAAAGCCGCCGAGGCCGAACCGGCCTGAGGTCCTGGTGCCCGCCGACCGGTGGGCGCCTCGCCGGCAATCGGGTCACACGAGAAGAACGGGGTACACGACGTGCGCGTCGCACTGCTCTCCTACCGGAGCAAACCGCATTGCGGGGGACAAGGGGTTTACGTCCGGCATCTGAGCCGCGAACTCGCGTTACTCGGACATGAGGTCGAGATCTTCTCCGGCCAGCCGTATCCCGACCTCGACCAGGCCGCGCTCGACGCCGGAGTGCGTCTGACCAAGGTGCCCAGCCTCGGCCTGTACGACGAACCCGACCCGTTCCGCACGCCGCGGCCGGGTGAATACCGGGACTGGATCGACGCACTCGAGGTGGGGTCGATGTGGACGGCCAGTTTCGGTGAACCACTGACCTTCAGCCTGCGGGTGGCCCGGCTGCTCGCCGACCGCCGCGACGACTTCGACATCGTGCACGACAACCAGTGCCTCGGCTACGGCCTGCTGCAGATCCAGAAGGCCGGATTCCCGCTGATCGCCACGATCCATCACCCCATCACCCGCGACCGCACGCTCGCGGTCAAGGCCGCCAAGGGGTGGCGCAAGATCACCGCGTGGCGCTGGCATTCGTTCCTGCGCATGCAGGGACGGGTGTCGCGACGCATCCCGGAACTGTTGACCGTCTCGCGCAGCAGCGAGGTCGACATCCGCAAGGCCTTCGACATCCCGTCGGGTCGCATCACGACCATCCCGCTCGGCGTCGACACCGATGTCTTCCGACCGGCCGGACAGCGAATCCCGGGCCGCGTGGTGTCCATCGCGAGCGCCGACGCCCCGCTCAAGGGAGTGTCGTATCTGCTCGAGGCCATCGCCAAACTCGCCGCCGAACGTGACGTGACGCTGACCCTGGTGTCGAAACTCGACCCCGAGGGGCCTTCGGCGAAGCTCATTGAGGACCTCGCGATCGGCGACCGGGTCGAGGTCGTCTCCGGGCTCACCGACGAGGAGATGGCGCAGCTGCTCGCGTCGGCCGAAGTCGCTTGCGTGCCCTCGCTCTACGAAGGATTCTCGCTGCCCGCGGTCGAGGCCATGAGCTGCGGCACCCCGCTGGTCGCCACCCGCGCCGGTGCCATCCCGGAGGTCGTCGGCACCGACGGCAGCGCGGCCCGCCTGGTGCCGCCCCGGGATTCGGGCAAGCTCGCCCAGGAGATCGGGCGGCTGCTCGACGACGCCGACCTCCGCGCCGCGATGGGCGCCGCGGGGCGCGCCCGCGTCGAGGAACGCTACAGCTGGGCGGCCGTGGCCGCGAAGACCGCCGAGCACTATCAGACGGTGCTGGACAGACCAGGGCTCGACAGAACAGGGCTCGACAGAACAGGGCTCGACCGGGTGAACACAAAGGAGACGAGTGCGTGCTGACAGTTGATTTCGACCGGCTGGGTGTGGGTCCGCAGACCAAGGCGATCGACATCGGGGCCGGGCAGGGCAGGCATTCGTTCGAGATGTTCCGACGCGGCGCCGACGTGATCGCCTTCGATCAGTCCGAGTCCGACATGGCCGATGTGGCCGAGATGTTCGACGCGATGATGGCCGAGGGGCACGTACCCGCCGAGGCGAAGGCCCGCGCCGAGGTCGGTGACGCGCTCCGACTTCCCTACGCCGACAACAGCTTCGACGTCGTGTTGATGTCGGAGATCCTCGAGCACATACCGACCGACGAAGGTGCCATCGCCGAGATGGTGCGGGTGCTGCGGCCCGGCGGCGTCGCCGCGGTGACCGTGCCGCGATACTGGCCGGAAAAGGTGTGTTGGGCGCTGTCGGACGCGTACCACGAGGTCGAGGGCGGTCACGTTCGTATCTACAAGGCCTCCGAACTGGCCGGCAAGCTCGAGGCCGCCGGCCTCGAGGTCACCGGCACCGACCACGCCCACGCCCTGCACGCGCCGTACTGGTGGCTCAAGTGCGCGGTCGGCGTCGAGAACAATGACAACCTGCTGGTCAAGGGCTACCACCAACTGTTGGTGTGGGACATGATGAGCAAGCCGTGGCTGACGCGGGTCGGCGAGCAGGTGTTGAACCCGGTCATCGGTAAGTCGGTCGCCCTGTATCTGCGCAAGCCGGAATGAGTCGGGCCACACCGGCGATCGCCGGTGTGCTGACGGCCGAGCAGGTCACCGCGACCGGGGCGGCCATCGTCGGCATGCAGGAGGACTCCGGCGCGCTGCCGTGGTTCCCCGGCGGACAGACCGATCCCTGGGATCACATCGAGTCGGCGATGGCGTTGAGCGTCACCGGCTTCCTGGCCGAGGCCGAGGCGGCCTACGACTGGTCACGGCGTCATCAACGGCCCGACGGATCGTGGCCGATCCGGACGGTGCGCGGGACGGTGACCGACCACGGTATCGATTCCAACTTCTGCGCCTACATCGCGGTCGGCGTCTGGCATCACTACATGATCACCGGCGACACCGCGTTCCTCGATCGGATGTGGCCGACGGTGTGGTCGGCGATCGACCTCGTCTGTCGCTTCCAGCGGCCCGACGGCGCCTTCCGGTGGGGCGGTGACCACCGCACGCACGCGATGTTCGACGAAGCCCTCGTCACCGGCAACGCGAGCATCCACCACGCCCTCGACTGCGCGATCAGGATCGCCGCGGAGATCGACCAGCCCGACGACGAGTGGGTGCGTGCGTTCGAGGCGCTCGGGGAGGCATTCCGCGAGCGGATCGAGGTCTTCGAGGACCCGTCGGAGCATTCGATGGACTGGTATTACCCGGTGCTCGGCGGTGCACTGCGCGGACGAGCCGGCCAAGAACTCATCGCTCGGCGGTGGGACGAGTTCGTGGTGCCCGGCAAGGGTGTGCGCTGCGTCGACCACCGGCCGTGGGTGACCGGGGCCGAGACCTCGGAGCTGGCCCTGGCCCTCGACGCGCTCGGCGACACCGCCGACGCCGTCGAACTGATCGCCTCGATCCAGCACCTGCGCGATCCCGACGGCTCGTACTGGACCGGCCTGGTCTTCGCCGACGGGAAACGCTGGCCGGTCGAGAAGAGTTGCTGGACCTCGGCGGCCGTGATCCTCGCCGCCGACGCGGTCAGCCGGGCGTCGGCGGCCAACGGGATCTTCCGCGACGTCGGCAGCTGGATGGCCGCTCGACGCTGAGGCGGTTCGCCCCCGAGGGGGTTGGCCCAGAGGCGTTTGCCCGGAGGGGTCCGCCCTGAGCGGACTGCCGCCTTCTCTCGAATGCGCTCTCGCCGCCGCCCCACGTCGGCGACGAGAGCGCATCCCCCGACACTCGACCCGGTGGTCGTGACACCGACCGGGGAGTGCCCTCAGTCAAATGGATTGCGCTGGGTCCATGCCACCCGCAGACCGGATATCGCCCGAAAACCGCTGCTAGAGTCATCGCACGAATATTCCGGACCGGAAAACCGGCACCGGATCGGCGGGCGTGACCAAACTCTGATTTGTCCTGTGCGTACCTGGTTCGTAGATTCGCAGGGAACCCGAGACCGGGGGAGGGGGAAGCACCAATGACGACGCGTCTGTCGGACGCATCCGCGGTCGACGGCCCCGGACGCTTCGGTTCCCAACTGCACGCGTTGTTCACCGCGGCCGGATCGCCGACACTGGCCGCGACCATCGCGGGCGCTGCCCGCATCGCCCCCGGGCGTGGTGAGGTGTCGGTGCAGCGCCTCTCGGACTGGCGTCGCGGACGTCACCTCCCGGCCCGGTTCGAGACCCTCGAACCCGTCCTCGCGTGGCTCATCCTGCAAGCGCAGTCGCGGGGTGCCGACACACCGTCGCTGAGTGACTGGCGACGCTGGTGGTCGGCGGCCAATGGCACCCGCACCCGTGACGCGGGTCCGTCGAAGCGGCGCACCGCCGAGCCGATCCCGACGCTCGCCTGCCCGTACCCCGGCCTCGGGGTGATGACCGCCGACGACCGCGACGTCTTCTTCGGCCGCGACCGCGTCCTCGACGAACTCGCGGCACTCATCGGTGCCGCCGACCGCGACCGCGAGCTCTCGCCGGCGATGGTGCTCGTCACCGGCGTCTCGGGGGCGGGCAAGTCGTCGTTGCTACGCGCGGGCCTCGCCCGGCTCGCCGAACGTCCGGAGAACCGCTGGGAAGTGCGTGCGCGCCCGGCCGTCGCGCTGCTCGACGACGCCGATGGCCAGGGTGCCGAGGGTGCGGGAGGCGACGAGCCCGCCGAACAACCCAACGCCGAAGAATCCAGTACCGATCATCCCGGCGCCGACCCCGACACCGGACTCGATGATCACGCCGCCGCGCCGACGCTGACCGTGCAGGTGGTCGACCAGCTCGAGCAGGTGCTCGTCGGGCAGTCGCGTCGCGCCCCGCGCGTACAGCAGCTGATGGAGGCGTTGGGCGGGCTCGCATCGGAGCCGGGAACCGTGGTCGTGGTCGGGGCCCGCGCCGACATGTACGAGATGGCGTCCACGCTCGAGCCGGTCGCCTCGGCGTGGCAACACCGATCTATCGTGGTGCCGCCGATGACCGACACCGAACTCGAGGAGGTCATCGCCGCGCCCGCACGGGTGTCGGGAATCCGCGTCGACAAGGGCCTCGCCCCGACCATCCTGTCTGATTTGCGCGGCCTGACCGGGCGGCGCGGCCCGGTCGAGGACCGCGCCGGGCAGCTCCCGCTGGTGGCCCACGTGCTGTCGGTGATGTGGGCGACCCGTGCGGGCGCCACGCTCACGGTCAGCGGCTATCACGCGGCGGGTGGGGTCTCCTCGGCCATCGCCGAATCCGCAGAGGCCATGTGGCAGGCCCTGACACCGGCCCACCGCGTCACCGCGCAGCGGCTGCTGCTGTCGCTGATCCACATCTCCGACGGGGTGACCGCGCGCCGGCCGCGCCCACTCGCCGACCTCGTCGCCCTCGGTGACGATCGCGCGGGCACGGTCGCGGTGATCGAAGCGCTGTCGGAGTCACGCCTCGTCACCGTCTCCGACCAGCAGGTCCAGATCATCCACGACGTCGTGCTCAGTGCCTGGCCGCGACTGAGCGAACTCATCGAACGCACCCGTGACAGCGCTCCGGTTCTCGAGCGCGTCACCTCCGATGCCACCGAGTGGGACCGTCAGGGCCGCGACACGTCGTTGCTCTACAACTCGACGCGCTACGAGTGGGCCGCGCAGGTGGCCGACGACCCGGTGCTCGGCTCGGTGGCTCGCGACTTCCTCGACACCGGCCGCCACCACATCGACACCCAACGCCGCCGCCGGCGATGGGCGATCGCCGCGGTCTCGCTGCTCGCGGTGATCTCGGTGGTCGCCGCGGGGGTGGCCATCTTCTCCAACGTCGCGCTGGCACGCGAGAGTGACAATGCGCGGTTCTCGGCGCTGCTGTCGTCGGCGGGGCGGCTGGCCCAGACCGATCCGGGCCTCGCCGCCCAACTCGCGGTGGGCGCGTGGCGCATCCACCCCGACAACCCGCTGGCGCGGATGCGGGTGCTGCAGACCCAACAGCTTCCGCTGCCGATCTCGGCGCGACAGGGCCACCAGGGGTCGGTGTACGACCTGGGCCTGACCTCCGGCGGCGCCGGTGGCACGGGTTCGGGGGGCAGATTGCTCGCGACGGCCAGTTACGACCGCTCGGTACGCCTTTGGCGGGCCGACAACCCCCGCGACATCGTGGCAGCCGGTCCGGCCCTGCGCGGGTACGGTTCCTTTGTCACCTCGGTCGATTTCCGGCCCGGCTCGCCGACCCTGGCCTCGGCCGACGGAGAGGGCAAGATCGCGGTGTGGGACATCGCCGACGTCACCCACCCGGTGCGGACTCAGACGTTGCAGTCGCCGTACGGCACCGGGACGTCGTACATCCTGCGCTACGACCGCACCGGCCGGGTGCTCGCGACCACCCATGACAATGGGGTCGTCACCTTGTGGGACACCACCGCACCCGGCGGGTATCGCGCGGTGTCGGCGATCCGTGATCACACCGGTCCGGTCCGCACGGTTGCGCTGTCGCCGACCCGACCGGTGCTCGTCGCCGGTTCCGACGACGGCACCATCAGTCTCTCCGACATCGCCGATCCGGCTGCGCCGGTGCATCTCTCGGACCTGCGGGACGGTATCGACAGTGGGTGGCATTCGGTGGCGATCTCACCCGACGGCACGCTACTGGCGGCCGGCCGGGACGACGGGACGGTCGCGGTGTGGAACATCGCCGATCCGCGCTCGCCGATCGCGTTGGGTCGCGTTCGGGCGCACGGCGCGGCGATCTGGTCGGTCGGATTCTCCGCGGATGGGCGGTCGTTGATCTCGGCCGGTCTCGACGGGTTCGCACGCCGTTGGGACGTCGGCACCGACGGGACATCGGCGTCGGCCGATCTGCTCACCGAACTCGGCGTGCCGATGCGGACCTCCGGCGGCGCGTTCTTCACCGCCCGCGAGATCGCGCCACAGGTCGTCCTCACCGCCGGTGGCGCAGGGACGATCCAGGCCTGGGCCATCCCGGCCTCACCGCAGCCCGCGCACTCGCTGCCCATCACCCAGACCTCGGTCAGCCCCGACGGAACGACCTTGGCCACCAGCGCCGCCGACCAGACGATCGCGCTGTGGAACCTGCCGCGCGGGCGGGCGCCGACAGAGCTGTCCCGCATCTCCGCGCAACCGCGACCCAGTGGTGGGTATGTGACCGCGTTCAACCGGACGGGCACCATTCTCGCCAGCGCGTTCACCGGCGGTGGTGAGGTGGATCTCTACGACATCTCCGATCGCCGGGCGCCGCGTCGTCTGGTGACGCTGCCGGTGCAGACCCGGCACACCTTCCCGCTGGCCTTCGACCCGACGAGGGATCTGCTGGTCACCGGCAGCAGCGACAACTCGGTCCAGCTGTGGGACGTCGCCGACCCGCATGCGCCACGGATGCTCGGACAGCCGTTCGCCACGGCGGACGGCTTCATCGAGGACGTCCAATTCGGTCCCGACGGTGGTGACCTCGTCGTCGCCGATGCCGCACATCGCATCACCCGGTGGGACATCGACGACCCGCGCAATCCCCTCCTGGCACAACAGATGACCTCGCACACGAGTGCGGTCAATGCGGCGGTGTTCAGTCCCGACGGGCGGTTCATCTACGGCGGCGCCGACGACCAGACCATCTCGGTGACCGCGGTCGGTTCCGAATCGGCTGCGCGCGTGCGTGTTCCGGCCGGGGTTCGGGTGACGTCGCTGTCGGTCTCGGCCGACGGCACAACCCTGGTGGTCGGCGCCGACCTGAGCGTGCAGCTCTGGGACATCTCGAAACCCGATGCGCCCAAACCGATCGCACGCGACGAGTCGATCACCGCAGAGTCCGTATACGTCCGCGAACCGATGATCGCTCCCAACGACGTCATCTACGCCGGTGGCCGTTCCGATCTGCAGTGGTGGACGATCGACGCCGGAGCCGTGGCGAGCCGCGTCTGCGCGGCCGACAATCACATCGATCGCGGCACGTGGGACGAGTTCGCCGAGGGGGTCCGGTACCCCGACATCTGCCCCGGCTGAGGCATGACGGGAACTCGGATAAAACGAGAACTTGTTCTAGACAGGTGTCCAGGCCTGTGTCTAAGGTGAGGGCATGGATTTCGGGATCGTTCAGTTCACCAGCGACCGCGGACTGACGCCGCAGGTTCTGGCCCCGCTCATCGAAGAGGCCGGGTTCGCGTCGTATTTCGTGCCCGAGCACGGGCACATCCCGACCCGCCGCGATACGGCCCATCCGCGGACCGGTGATTCCTCGCTGCCCGACGATCGCTACATGCGCACCCTCGACCCCTGGACCACGCTGGCCGCGGCCGCGGCGGTCACCGAGCGGATTCGGCTCGCCACGGCGGTCGCGCTACCGGTGCAGTCCGATCCGATCACCCTCGCCAAGACCCTGGCCACCCTCGATCACCTGTCCGGCGGACGGCTGACGCTCGGTGTCGGATTCGGTTGGAACCTCGACGAATTGGCCGATCACAAGGTGCCGCCGAAGCTGCGACGGACAATGTTGCGCGAATACCTCGAGGCGATGCGCGCACTGTGGACCGACGAGGAAGCCGAATACCACGGTGACTTCGTCGATTTCGGGCCCAGCTGGGCATGGCCCAAGCCGCAGGCGCACATCCCCACGCTCGTCGGCGCCGCAGGCAACGAGAAGAACTTCCGATGGATCGCCCGCAGCGCCGACGGCTGGATCACCACGCCGGGCGAAGAAGACATCGAGGGCTCGGTGGGCCTACTGCACCGGATCTGGTCCGACGCCGGCCGTGACGGCGCGCCGGAGATCGTCGTCCTCGACTTCAAGCCGGTCGCCGAGAAGCTGGAGAAGTGGCGCGAGATCGGCGTCACCACGGTCCTCTACGGGCTTCCCGACGACTCGGTGGAGCGTGCCCGCGGCTACCTCGCCAAACTCGCCGGCAAGCTCGGTCTCGCCCCTGCGGTGGTGTGACCCTCCCACGCCGACAGCGCTCGTCCCATCGCCGACAGCGCTCGTCTCGACGCCGACAGCGCCTTTGAGCGCTCCGGCTACGGCGCGGCCGCGAGCCCCGGAATGACGAAGCGCTCCACCTGTCGTCGCACCGACGCCGGGTCGTCGGCGTCGACGGTGGTGCCGGGAACGGTGCCGAGGCTGATGAGAATGCGTGCCACCCACTCCGATACCTCGACGGCGTCGTGATCGGGGTGTACCTGTCCGGTCTCGATCGCCGCATCGACGAATGGTCTCCAGAAAAGTGCGAGGTCGGGGACGAGGGCGCTGACGCCCACGCCCGCGCACGCGGCGAATTCCTCCGGCTCTTCCGTGCGCAGCCGCAGTAGTAACGTCCCGGGGTCGTCGTAGGCGCCGCGGCCGATCCGGACGCCTGCCACGAGTTGCTCGGTGAAGCCCCCAAGGGTTTCGAGTTCGACGCGCGCATCGTTCCAGAACGAATCGGTGAGCCGGACGATCGTCGCCCCGACCATCGACTGCTTGTCGGGGAAGTGTCGGTAGAGCCACGCGCGCGACACCCCGGCGACATCGGCGACCTGCTGCATCGTCGTGGCCCGAATACCCTTGTCGGCGAGCAACTTCTCGGCCGCATCGAGCAGGCGGTCGGCGACGCTCGTGGTCGGGGCGGGTGTCATGGACACCAACTCTAACAACCGGGCTGGACAGTTCCGTGAAAGTGTTCACTCCGAGCTCTTTCGTGCGGTAGACAGATTCAGAGATCTGTCAACTATCCAAAGGGGCTCCCATGCGCGATCTGCCGCGTACCGCCATCATCGGCGCCGGAATCAGCGGTCTGACATCGGGAAAGATGCTCACCGACTACGGCGTCCCGTACACCTGTTTCGAGAGTTCCGATCGGGTCGGCGGCAACTGGGCGTTCGGCAATCCCAACGGGCACTCAAGCGCCTATCGGTCGCTGCACATCGACACGTCCAAACATCAACTCTCGTTCCGGGATTTCCCGATGCCGTCGGAATACCCGGATTTCCCGCACCACACCCAGATCAAGCAGTACCTCGACGACTACACCGACGCCTTCGGGCTGCGCGAGAACATCGAGTTCGGCAATGGCGTGACCCACGCCCGCCGAGTCGACGGCGGCGGGTGGGAGCTGTCGACCCAGCGCGGCGAGACGCGCCGCGTCGACCTGCTGGTGGTGGCCAACGGGCATCACTGGGATCCGCGGTGGCCGGATTTCCCGGGCGAATTCGCCGGCGACGAGATCCACTCCCATTCCTATATCGACCCGCGCACCCCGCTGGACTTCGCCGGCAAACGAATCCTGGTGGTGGGCTTGGGCAACAGTGCCGCCGATATCGCCGTCGAACTGTCGTCCAAGGCGCTCGACACCACGGTCACCATCTCGACCCGGTCGAGTGCCTGGATCGTCCCCAAGTACTTCGCGGGTAAACCGGCCGACAAGTACTACCACACCTCGCCTTATATTCCGTTCTCGTGGCAGCGTAAGTTCACCCAGATCATGCAGCCGATGACCGCAGGGCGCCCCGAGGATTACGGCCTACCGACCCCGAATCACAAGTTCTTCGAAGCACATCCGACGCAGTCGGTCGAGCTGCCGCTGCGACTCGGCTCGGGTGACGTCACCGCCAAGGGCAACATCGAGCGACTCGACGGCCACACCGTGCACTTCGTCGACGGAACGAGCGCCGACTTCGACGTGATCATCTACGCCACGGGATACAACATCACCTTCCCGTTCTTCGACCCGGACGTCATCGGCGCCCCCGACAACCACATCGACCTGTACAAGCGCATCTTCTATCCCGGCATCGACGACGTCGTGTTCGCCGGGTTCGCCCAGTCCACGCCGACGCTGTTTCCGTTCGTGGAATGTCAGGCCCGGGTCATCGGTGCCTATGCGGTCGGACAGTACCGACCGCCGTCGGTGCCGCAGATGCGCGAGACCATTGCCTCCGACCAGCAGTACTTCACCGGGCACATGCTGCACACGGCAAGGCACACACAGCAACTCGACCACTATCTCTACGAACACAACATCCGCACCAAAGAACTGCCCGCTGGGCGTGCGCGTGCCGCCGAGCAAGGGCCCGTCCGCTGGGCGGGCGTCGACACCGCGCCACTGCAGGAGGCACGATGACCACCGCCGACACCGACCGTCGCACAGTACGTTTCGAGTCCGGGGGAACGAACTGTGACGCATGGTTCTTCACACCCACCGGGAACGCATTCACCACCGACGCAGGAGTGCCGGTGGTGGTGATGGCCCACGGCTTCTGTGGTACCAAGGATTCCGGGCTCGAGCCGTTCGCGCGACGCCTGGCCGACGCCGGTCTGGCGGTGTTCGCGTTCGACTACCGGAACTTCGGACTCTCCGATGGTGAACCGCGCCAACGGGTCTCGATGTCCGGTCAGGCCGCCGACTACCATGCCGCCATCGACGCCGCCGGCCGTCAGCCCGGTGTGGACGCCTCCCGGATCGTCCTGTGGGGGCTGTCGCAATCCGGCGGGCACGTGTTGATCGTGGCAGCCGAACGTGCACGGACGGGACGCGACGACGTGGCCGCCGTCATCTCGGCGGTGCCTCTCGTCAACGGACTGGCCGCGGGGGTTCTCCACTACCCGCAGGTGGGTGCGGTCTCGATGTTGCGATCCACAGCTGTTGGCATCGGAAGTGCTCTGGGCGCCAGACTTGGGCGTGACCCGGTGATGATGCCGGTCGTCGGCAAGCCCGGTGACAAGGCCGCGTTGACCAGCGACGGCTACCTGGAGAGTTACCTCGCGATCGCCGGCCCGAGCTGGCGCAACGAGGTCGATGCGTCGATCGGTCTGGAGCTCGGCTCATTTCGCGCCGACAAGGCCGCGCCGGATGTGGCGGCGCCGGTCCTCATGCAGATCGCCGACCTCGATCGGGGAGCGCCGCCCCACGCGGCGGCCAAGGCCGGATTCGCCGCGCGCGCCGAGGTCCGGCATTACCCGTGTGACCACTTCGGGATCTTCGCCGAGGTGGCGGATTCGTGGTTCGAGCCGGTCGTGTCCCACCAGATCCTGTTCCTGACACGCCATCTCGCCACCTTGGCGGTGACCGCGTGAGCACGGCACTGGTGGTCGGCGGTGCGTCGGGCATCGGAAAGGCCACAGCGCGAATGCTGCACGAGGAGGGCCATCGCGTGGTCGTCGCCGACGTCAATGCCGATGCCGCGGCGGCGGTTGTCGCCGAACTGGGCGGCACCGCGACCGCGGTGCACCTCGATGTCACCGACGAGGCTTCTGTCGCTGCAGGATTCGACGGTCTGGACGACCTCACGACCGTCGTCAACTGCGCAGGGCTGTCGATGCCCGGAGCGCTCACCGAACTGGAGTTGTCGGCGTGGCAGACAACCGTCGATGTCTGCCTGACCGGCACCTTCCTCGTGCTCAAGTATGCGGGACGCCATGTCGCCCAGGGTGGTTCGATCGTCTGTGTGGCCTCGCTGAACGGTCGCCAGCCCGGTGCCGGGATGGGGTCCTACTGTGCGGCGAAGGCCGGGGTGCTGATGCTCGTCGAGGTGGCCGCCCTCGAACTCGCCGAACGCGGTGTTCGCGTCAACGCCGTTTCGCCCGGACTCGTCGACACCCCGCTGACCGCCGGAATCGCCTTCGTCCCCGGGCTGACCGAGGAGTACATCGAGAACACGCCGTTGGGTCGGGCGGGTACTCCCGAGGACATCGCCGCGACGATCGCGTTCCTCACCTCCCCGGCGTCGGGGTGGATGACCGGTGCCGCAATCGATCTCAACGGCGGCGCGCACCTGCAGCGCTATCCGGACGTGTTGGGTAAGGTGCGGGCACTCGCAGGCGGGTAGATCCGGTGTTCGGCGACGGTCAACCCCGCGGCAACGGGGCCCCGACCTCGCCGGAGTCGCGTCGCAGGACGCGCAACGAACCCTCCGCGCGGACCTCGGTGAACTGTCCGGTCTCCAAGGCCTGGCAGTAGATCTCGTAGGGGGGACGGCCGCCGTCGGCGGGATCGGGGAACACGTCGTGGATCAGCAGCGCGCCACCGATGCGCACCCACGGTGCCCACCCGTCGAGGTCGTTCTGCGCGGCCTCCATCGAATGGCCGCCGTCGATGAACACGAAGTCGGCGGGTTTGCCCCAGGCCCGGGCCGCGACGGTCGACGGTGCGAGCATTCCGATCACGGTCTGCTCGAGGCCGGCGTCGAACATCGTGCGCCGAAAGCGGGCCGAGGTGTCCAGCGTGCCCGAATGCGGATCGACGAGAGACTCGTCGTGGTACTCCCAGCCGGGCTGGTGTTCCTCGGAGCCGCGGTGGTGATCGACGGTGACGATCACCGCCCCTGCCGCCTCGGCCGCCGAGCCGAGGAATACCGTCGACTTGCCGCAATAGGTGCCGATCTCCACGCCGACCTTTGTCGAATCCGGTTGTGTCAGATACTCACCGGCGATCTCGAACAGGGTTTGCGCCTCGTCGAGCGGCATGAAGCCCGGCGCGTCGTCGGCGACCTGACGACGTTCGGGTGAGGGAGCGGAGAGCGGCTGCGATGCCGGCGAGGCGGTCATGAAAACCGATCCTAGGGCATCTCTGCGGTTACCGACCGAGCGATTGTTCTCCCCGGCGTAGGGTGGACAACCATGAAAGCTCAGGTGCTCACCGCAGAGTCCGGACCGTCCGCCCTCGAACTGACCGACGTCCCCGATCCGACGCCCGCCGAGGGCCAGGTCCTCGTCGACATCAAGTCGTGCGGGATCTGTTTCCCCGACCTGCTGATGAGTCAGGGAAAGTACCAGCTCCGCATGCCGACGCCGTTCACGCCCGGCACCGAGGTCGCAGGCGTGGTGCGCCAGGCTCCCGAGGGGTCGTCGGTGAAGGTGGGCGACAAGGTTCTCGTCGCGTCCATCGTCGGCGGCTTCGCCGAACAGCTGGCCGCCTCGCCCGAGCAGCTGCTGCCCCTCCCCGAGGGGCTGACCTTCGATCAGGGTGCCGCGCTGGGCATCAACTATCAGACCGCGCTGTTCGCGCTGAAGTTGCGCGCACAGACCGCGCCCGGTGAGGTCGTCGGGGTGCTCGGTGCTGCGGGTGGCGTGGGGACCGCGTCGATCATGGTCGCCAAGGCGATGGGCGCCAAGGTCATCGCGATCGTGCACCGCAAGGGTGCCGAGGAATTGCTGCGCAGCGCAGGCGCCGACGAGGTTGTCCAGCTCGAAGAGGGTTGGGGAGCCGAACTGAAGAAGATCGCGCCCGAGGGTGTCGACGTGATGATCGACCCGTCCGGTGGCGAGGTGTTCGACGAGGCGCTGCGTCAGGTCGCTCCCGACGGTCGGTACGTGGTCATCGGCTTCGCGGCCGGTGGTATCCCGACCGTCAAGCTGAACCGCGTGCTGTTTCGCAACATCGCCGTCGTCGGCGCCGCCTGGGGTGAGTATGTGCGCACGCACCCGGGCGTGCCGGAGCTGCTGCACGACGAGCTGACCGAGATGATTGCGGCGGGGCTGAACCCGCAGGTCAACACCACCTACACCCTTGATCAGCTGCCGACCGCATTGACCGATCTCGCCGAGGGGCGGATCCTGGGGAAAGCCGTCGTCCACATCGCCGATTGAGAGGTCACCTCATGTGCCGCAACATCACCGAACTGCGCGGACTCGAACCCGCGGCGACCGAGGAAGAAATCGAGGCAGCCGCGCGCCAATACGTTCGCAAGGTGAGCGGCATCCGTCATCCGTCGGCAGCCAACGCCGAGGTGTTCGAGGCGGCGGTCATCGCGGTGACCGCCGCCACGCGCACCCTGCTCGATGAGCTCCCGGAGCGTCGCAAGCCGCCGAAAACCGTACCGCCGCTGCGGCGTCCGGAGGTCCGGGCGCGGATCGCGGCGCGGGGGTAGGGCTGCGGCGCAGTGATCGGAGACGGCGCGAGGTGATGATCAGGTGGATACCCCCACTCAACGAGGTAGGGGTCCGGGTACCGCTCGACGGCGTGATCAATCGTTGCGCCGACGTGGTGGTCTGGATTAACCAGACAGTGGCGTACACCACCGGGGTCGAGATGACCGTCGAGGTTCGAATCCGCAAGGACGCGATGACTTTTGACGGCGGACTGTGGTTCGGGCGCGATGGTCACCGCAGCTCCGTGGTTCCGTTGCTGGTCGGGTTCGAATGGGCCGACGGGACGACCTCGTCCAATCTGCCGTCGCCGGAGTTGAATGCGGGTGGACTCGGGCGGTTCCGCGGCACAGCCGGCGCCCACAACGCCTCCTTCGCCTTCGGCCTCGACCACCTGCCGCCTCGCGGCGAGTCTGTACTCGTCACTGCGGCACCTTTCCTCCGACTTTCGGAACGAAAGATCACGTTCGACGCGGGAATCATCCTCGACGCCGCATCCCGTGTGGAGGTGCTCTGGCCCGATGATCGCCGCCCGATCCCGTGTGAGCGCGGTGACCGCGACGCGGTCCCGCGAATCCCGTCGACCGGATGGTTCGCTGATCACTACGTGCAGGCGCCACCGAGGCCGGCGGGTGGGTATGCCGCCGTCGTCACACCGGCAAAAGGTGCGCCGAGGTATCCGGACGACTGGGTCGACGGCGCGCCGACCAACAGCACCGACCAGCCATGCGCAATCTGCGGAAGCGTCAATGTCGTCTGGGTACATCCACTCGACATCGACAGGACCAGCTATCGCGTTTATGGCAAAGGGCATTCGCTCCCCTCGTTTTGGGCATTGTGCGAGGACTGCGAACAGATGTACCGCGCAGGCAATGACGACGCCGTGGTCGCCGTCATGGAAAAGTACTGGATATTCCAAGACACCGACGAACAGCTTCATCAGGCGCTGACCGTGTTTCGCCGGGCAGACAAGGGAGCTCGTCGTTTCTCGAGTTGAGTCTTCCGAGAGGGGCTCAGTTCACACCGAACAACCCCGCCGCATTTCGATAGAGGACCCCGCGTACCCAGTCGTCGCCCAGATCCAGCCGCACGATCGCGTCGAGGGCGTGGGTGTAGGTGTAGGGGATGTTCGGGAAGTCGCTGCCGAACAAGATCTTTGGTCCCAGGTCGGCCAGCCGGGGTCGGAGCTCGGGTGGGTACGGTGCGTCGGCCTCGGAGAAGTCGGTGAACGACATCGTGGTGTCGAGTCGCACATTCTCGAATCGTTCGGCGAGGCCGAGGAATTGCTCGTATTCCGGTGTGCCCATGTGCGCGATGATGAGCGGCAACGACGGGAATCGCTTGAGGAGCCGGGCGATGGGCTCGGGCCCGGTGTAGGTGCCCGGTGCCGGTCCGGAGCCGCAGTGGATGATCACCGGGACCTGCCCGTCGGCGATCTGCGACCACACTCCGTCGAGCAGCGGATCGAGTGGTGAAAAGGCGCCGACTTGGATGTGGCACTTGAAGACCCGGGTGCCCGCGGCGATGGCCTTCGAGACGTAGGCGGTCGCCGGCTCCTCGGGGTAGAAGGTTGCGGTGTGCAGACAGTCGGGGTGGTGCGCGGCGAAGTCGGCGGCCCATCCGTTGAGCCACTCGGCCATGTTCGGCTTGTGTGGATACACGAGTGAGGAATACGCGCGAATGCCGAACGCCTGCAACGCAGCCACCCGGACGTCCTCGTCGGCTCGGTAGGTGATCGGCCATTCGCGTCCGACGAGCGGGCCTGCCGAGTCGAAGTACGCCCACACCTTGTCCATCACCGACCTCGGCATGAAGTGCGTGTGGACGTCGATCAGACCCGGCAGTCCCAACGTGCCCCAGATCGAGCGGACCCGTTGTGCCTCAGCCTCGCTGAACGGTGTCGGCGCGGAGGGATCTTGCTCGGGAACGACGCTGTTCATGCGTCGACGGTACCGCGCGTGACGCCACGGGTCACGGAGAGCCGATCACCGTGCGTTCCCCATCGAGGTGACCGCGGTTCGCAATGTCAGTCCTGCGTGTGAGCGGAGGAGTGGTCCTTGGACGCGCGCGGCATGCGCCCGGTCCAGTCGCGGGGAACGATGAACACGCCCTCGGCCTCGACGGTGACCCCCTCGGCGTCGGCGAGAGTGCCCCGGACGGTCTTCTTACGGCCGTCGCGACCGACGATCGACGCGCGTGCGGTCAGCGGCCCCAGTGGCGTCGGGCGCACGTAGCGCAGCGAGATCGTCCCGGTGTAGCACGGCACGCTGTCGACGCTGGCGGCCTCGCCGAGTACCTGATCGAGGATCATCGCGGCCACTCCGCCGTGCACATGGTCACCGGGACCCTCATAGGCGGCACCGAGGGTGAACTCGGCAGACACCTCGTGCCCGTCGTGGCGGGTCCGCAGAGGCGGCGCGATGGCATTACGCACGCCGACAACCGAATTGCCCCAAGGCATTCCGACGAAATCCGGCGTGTACCGAACGCCGTACGGACCGTCGATCTGCTCGGCGCGCAGGGTGTCGACGATGTCTTCGATCCGCTCGCGCGCCGCGGCCACCACGTCGTCGGGGACCTCGGTGCGAATCACCGCATCGATGAGCTGGCGCACGGAGTCGGTCAGCGGTTCGTAGATCGCGCGGCGGCGGGCGATCTCGTCGTCGGAGATGTCCTCGAGGGTGAACTGCATGCGGCGACTCCCGGGTCGTGCCGGCCGTGGTGAACCGCGGACCGAAACCAGACTAGAACGTGTTCTAATCTAGCGGAAGGCGTCGGCGTCGGCCACCAGATCGGTGCGGGCATCGGCGAGCACTTCGGAACGGTCGTCCGGGCGGACGAAGCCGGCCTCGATCGCCGTGTCGGCCGCCTCGGCGTAACGCTTGAGGTAGGTGTCCTGGTCCGGGTAGAGATCGGCGATGACCGTCGGCGGCAGGGGCGTCGTGACGCCGAACAGCACACAAATGCGGGGCACGTCGTCCTCGACCACGCCACTGAGGATCTGGGTCGGTACGTCCACGCACGGAGTGCGCACGCCGTCGCGCGCATTGCCCACCTGGTCGAGTTCGAACCGGTGGCCGTCCCCGGCGTCGACGACCAGCAGCGGGTCCGCGACCGGGGGCTCCGACTCCTCGTCGACCCACGACCGCAAATGGTGCAACGCCGAACGCAGCACAAAGCGCTGCTGACCGCGGTTCACCGGCGCCGGACAACCGAGCATCGACTCGTACTCGCCGATCTGAGCGAAATCGGCATGCGACGTCCCGGCCATCTCCCATACGCGCAGCAGAGACGAATCCGGTTGTCGGGCTTGCACATACTGAAAGTTGGTGAGAACGTCGGTCTCGGTTTGCACGACGAAGACCGGAACGGTCAGATCGTTGGATATCCGCACAGGTAACCCGCGATAGGCTTCGGTGATGTCGGCGGGGCCGTCGGCCTCGCCGAGCGGCAGAGCGCCAAGAGATCGGCTGTGAATCAGAATCCCGTGAAAGACGTTGTGTAGGTTGGCGAAATGATTCACGTAGGTCGTCAGTGCCATGGCCGATTGGGATTCCCCCGCGGCCAGTAGTCGGCGCACGGTGAGTCCGGCCAGTGGGTGGCCTTGAGTGTGGTTCGCGGCGAGTGCGCCACCGATGGCGCCGAAGATGTCGTAGCTGTAACCGTCACCCGGGTGGCGTAGTGACCCATATCGATCGGGGTCCTTGTCGGCGAGACGCGTGGGCGTGTCACCGTCGTCCATTCCGACAGATCCGGCACCGCCCTCGATGCCGGTGTACTGCGCCGAAACCCCCACCCAGGCACACCCCGATCGGACGATCTCCGGCGCGAGGTACGTGTACTCGGGTGCGGCGTCGGTTCCGCTGGACACGTTGAACCACTCGACGACGACGTATCCGTTGAAATCGGAGTCATTCTCGGGGCGCCGCACCAGGATTCGGGTGGTGAACTCCGCGGAGACGGCTTCGGCAACGTCTCCGGACGAGGTGCTCTCGAATCGGCGGGCTCGTCCGACAGCAGCATATTCGCGCTCGTCATATCGGTGGGCTGTCAGGTTCGGACCGGGGCTGGCGCTGAGGATGTTGTGACCTTTTCCGCCGGTCAGTTCGATGAAGGTCACTCGTGACGACATCTTTCGACCTTAACCCTCGTCCGCCGTTCGACGTGGTCTTCCTGATGTTTGACGTCGACGTCCTCGAGACGTCTTCCCCCGATGGTCGAGCAACTCGCCCTGCCCGATAGCCGGAACCTTCCCCGATGTCCCAGGCACCGGGCCTTCCCCCCCGATGGTCGCAACCCCCCGACAATCGAAGACCTTTCCTCCCGATGGTCGAGGTGCGAGCCGCGTGCGGCGAGCCTCGAGACTCGGCGAGACAACCAGCCTCCCAACCACATCCACCAACCACAGCGAAACCCGCACCCCTACCACACCCCACCGACAGAAAACCTCAGCCAGCCCACCAACGAAACCCGTTGTCCACAAGCACCTTTCCCTCCACAGAATAATCGAACACCCTTGCGCTACTCTGTATGTTCGAGTAGAGTGGAGTCATCTCACCGATCAGCCACCGGGGAGGGGCCCATGATCGACACCACTACAGTCCTCGACGCGGAAACCGTTGACGCCGAAGCAGTCTTCGCCACCATCGTCACCCAACTCAGCGACCTGCAATGGAATCCGGACATGACCGGACCACAAGCCTTCGGCGCGATGAAACAAGTCCTGTTGTTGCGGAACCTGGTTGATCATCACGCGACCACCCTCACCGGAGAGATGGATCGGCTGGGCGTGGCCGATCACAAGACCACGCGGCTACGGGAGTTGTTGATCAGCATGGGTTGCGCACCCGCCGTCGCAGGTCGGTATGTGCGGATTGCTGCCACCGGCGACATCGATCTGTTGTTGGCGCATGCCGCTGACGGGTCCATCTCGTCCGAACACACCGACGCCATCGTGCGCGGGTTGGCGCACATCGACACCCGATGCCCCGAACCCCTCGACACCGTCCAACGCTGTGAATACCTGCGGAAACTCCTGTCGCACTACTTCGCCGGCTTCACCCCCGCCGAGATCAACCTCTACGCACGACAGTTGGGCAACGAACTGGCCGCGGAGACTCCTGGCGGTTTACCTGCCGCCGAAGACAAGAGAATCAACTCCTACACCGACCGCATCACCGACGACGGCCGGTTGGAGATCTCGGCGAACCTCGACATCATCGCCGGGGAGAAAACCAGAACTCTGATGGAAACCTTGTCGACGCCCAAGCCCCAGCCCGACGGATCCCCGGATCCGCGGACACCCGAACAAATCTGCGCCGCCGCATTCGAAACGATCGTGGAGTTGGCGGCACAAGGATTGGCCGACACCACCTTCTCAGCCAAGCCCACCAACGGACTGTTGTGGACCTGGTCAGCCGACAACCCCGCACTCGGCGGCGATTTGCAGAACATGGGTGCCATCACCGAAGCCGCCGCCCGGATGTTGTCGTGTGACACCACCATCACCAAGATCATCCTCAACACCGATGGCGTACCCCTCGACGTCGGACGCCAGGAACGATTGTTCACTCCCGGCCAACGCAAAGCGTTGTTGGTGCGTGATCGTGGGTGTATCAAGTGCGGCGCCCACGCCGGACGCTGCCAAGGACACCACGTGCACCACTGGAGTGAGGGTGGTCCTACCGACCTCGACAACGGCTGCCTGCTGTGCAGTAGTTGTCATGATGATGTGCACCACCACGGTTGGGACATCATCATGGGATTCGACCGACATCCGTGGCTCGTTCCGCCCGCCAGCGTCGATCCGAAACGACAACCAGTGCCGTCGTATCACCGGCGGACTATGCGACTCGACGACGCCGCAGCCTGACCTGCGCTGCCCCACTGCCTGATTCCCTGCACCCGGCATCGTCGGAACCGCATCTGTTGTTTGAGAACTCCATAGAGATAATTCCCACCCGATGGTCGAGGTGATCGCGTGCCCGTGGACCGGATACCCATCGGTGCAACGGGTCTCGAGGCCCGGCGCCAGGGGCGCCGGACACCTCGACCATCGGGTGGGGAGGGTCCGAGTACCCGATCATCGGGCGGGAAAGCGTCAGCATCCTTCCGTGGCGAGTCGTCACCCCCCGATGGTCGAGGTGCGAGCCGCGTGCGGCGAGCCTCGAGACTGCCTGCGGCAGAGCTGGAACCGGATCACGGAGGACCGGATGCCGATCTTTGCAACGGGTCTCGAGGCCTCGTCCATCGGGATGGGAACACCGTCGGGCGGGAGGGCGTCAGCGCCCTTCGATGGTCGGCTATTCCTTCTGGGACTTTCGATGGTTGTCGATCACCTTGCCGAACATGAAGTGCATCTTGGTGCCCAGGGGCCAGCCGACGTAGTAGCAGAGGAACAGGGAGATCTCCTCCAGCTGTTCCGGAGTCAATTCGCCATTGGCCAGCGCAGAGGACGCCTGGATCTCGGCGACGTCGATCTGGCCGGACTGTGCAAGGGCACCGAGGAGTAGGAGTCGGCGGTCGCGGATGGAAAGCCCTTCGCGGGACCAGACTTCGCCGAACACCTGATCGGCGGTGTGGGCGAAGTAGTCGCCGGGTCCGTCGGACATCTCCCAGCCGTAGACTTTCGACATCATGTCGAGCGACTTCTGGCGCTGCTCGGACGTCATGAGAGCTCTCCTTCGTGGTGGGGGACGCCGAGCGCCTGGGCAAGGTCGCGGCGTGCCAACCGACCGAGCGGAAGGTCGACGCCCAAGTGATCGGCAAGGGCTAACGCCAGCGTGAGATCTTTCTCGCCCAGGGTTCGAACCGATGTGAAGATGTCGTACCAGAAATCGTCCGGTGCGATCTCGGCGGTGTTGTCGCGCAGCATGATTGCGCCGGCGCCACCGGTGATGGCATCGGTGTGGCGGACCACTTTTCCGAGTTTCACCAGGTCGATACCTGCTGCCTCGGCAAGGCGGGCGGCCTCGGTGGTGGCGGTGAACGAGATGAAGTGGAGTAGGTTTCGCGCGAGCTTCATCTTCGTGCCCGCACCGACGTCCGAGCCGGCGTGGACCACCATGTCGGAGGTGAGCGCGAATGGTTCCTTTATTCTCTCGTAGGCGTCGCGCGGGCCGCCGACCATGATCGCCAAACGGCCTTCGGCGGCGCCGGCCGCGCCACCGGAGATCGGGGCGTCGAGCACTGTCACGCCGCGCTCGGCGGCCGCGGCAGCGAGATCGACTGCCGTCTCCGGAGCGATCGTCGAGTGCACGGTGATGATCGTCCCCGGAGCCGCGGTGCTCAACAGCCCGCCGTCGCCGCTGACGACTGTGCGGACCTGCTCGTCGTTGAGCACGCAGACCCCGATGACGTCGGTGCGAGAAGCCAGGTCCGACAGCGATTCCGCGCGATCGGCCCCCTGATCGACGAGCTTGGCGACGGCGTCCTCGGACAAGTCGAACACCGTCATCCCGCCGGCCCACTTGGCGAGGCTGCCGGCCATCGGGCCACCGATGTTTCCCAGCCCGACATACCCGAGCCGCAGAGAGCCGGCAGCGTCGGTGCTCACGACCGGATCACCTGCCCGCCGTCGACATTGAAGATCTGGCCGGTGATCCAGCCGGCCTCGTCGGACAACAGGAACAGGCACATGCCCACCAGATCCTCGGGTGTACCGAAGCGCTTGAGGGGCAGGCGGTTCACGATGTCGTCGACCATCTCCTTCGGTGTGGTGCTGCGCGTCGCCTCGGTGTCGATGGGGCCGGGCGCAATGGCGTTGACCCGGATGTTCTGACCGCCGAGCTCGGTGGCCAACTGTTGGGTGAGCCCGTTGACGCCAACCTTCGCGAGGCCGTAGAAGCCGCTGTACAACCATGCCGCGGTGGAGGATTGATTCACGATCGCACCACCATCGGTCATGTGCGAGTACACCGCGCGGGTGACGTTGAGCGCGCCGTCGAGATTCACGCTCATGAACTTCTTGTAGTAGTCCCATGGGACGGTGATCAAGAAGTCCAGCTTCATCCCGCCGTAGATCGCTGCGTTGTTGACCAGACCGTCGATCCGGCCGTACGTGTCCACGGTGGCCTGCGCGAGTGCGGCCGCCGAGTCGGGGTCGGAGACGTCGGTGTGGACGTAGCGTCCACCGATGTCGGCGGCGACCTTCTCGCCGGCCTCGTCGTTGAGATCGGCGACGACCACATTGGCGCCCTCGCCGGCCAGTGCTCGTGCGTAGGCCTCGCCGATGCCTCCGGCGGCGCCGGTGACGATGACGGTCTTGTCGGTGAATCGTGAAGAAGTCATGTGCTGCTGCTCTTTTCGTTGAATGATGAGGTCAGGCGGGTCGGGCGACGGCCTTGGTCTGCAGATACTCCTCGAAGCCGGCGACGCCCATCTCGCGGCCGATACCCGACGCCTTGTAGCCGCCGAAGGGCACGTCGGCGGAGTACCAGATGCCGCCGTTGACGGACATGGTTCCGGTGCGAATGCCGTTGACAACCTTGTTGATCCGATCCTCGTCGGTACCCCACACCGCTCCGGAGAGTCCGTACGGAGAATCGTTGGCGATGCGGATGGCGTCGTCGTCGCCGTCGTGGGGGAGGATCACCAACACCGGCCCGAAGATCTCCTCCTGCGCGACCCGGGACGAATTATCAACCCCGGAGATCAACGTGGGTTCGACGAAGAATCCGGTGGGCTTGTCGGTGGGTCGTCCGCCGCCGATCTCGATGGTGCCACCCTCCGCACGTGCGAGTTCGATGTAGGACTCCACACGCTGACGTTGTCGAGCAGAGATCAAGGGCCCGCAGATGGTTCCGGCGTCGGCCGGGTCGCCCGCGGCGAGTCCGGCGAGGCTGTCGCGGGTGGCGGAGATCGCCTCGTCGAGTCGCTCACGGGGGACGAGCAGTCGGGTGGTGATGGCGCATCCCTGCCCGGCGTGGGTGACCACGGCGAACGCGGCCATCGAGCACGCGGCCGCGAGATCGGCGTCGTCGAGGACGATGAACGCCGACTTCCCGCCGAGTTCGAGGAAGACCTTGGTGAGCGATTCCGCGGCAGCGGCCATCACCTTCTTGCCGGTGGCGGTGGACCCGGTGAAGGACAAGACGTCCACGCGCGGGTCGCTGCCGAGTTGGGCGCCCACTGCGTGATCGCTGGAGGTGACGATGTTGACGACGCCGGGCGGGAAGTCTGTTTCCTCGGCGATCACCTTGCCGACCAGTGCCGCACACCATGGGGTGTCGGGGGCGGGCTTGAGGACGACCGTGCATCCGGCGGCAAGTGCCGGCCCGATCTTGGCGAAGTTGATCTGGTGCGGAAAGTTCCACGGCGTGATCGCGCCGACGACGCCGGCCGCCTCGCTGCGCACCTCGCGATGGTTCTTCAGTCCCATCGGCTTGGCCTCGCCGAGATCGGTGGTCCACGAATAATTCTCGGCGAGGTCTGCGAAGTAGCCGAGGTCGTTGATGGGTCCTTCCAGCTGCGGCCCGTGCGTCAGGAACACCGGGCAACCAACTTCGGCGACGGTGATCTCACGGAGTTCGTCGACGTGCGCGAGCAGGGCGTCGCGCAGCTGCCGGAGGCAACGCGCGCGAAATGAGTGGTCCCGGGACCACGGTGTTTCGTCGAAGGCGCGTCGAGCGGCGGCGATCGCGGCATCCATGTCGTCGGCGTCGGCGTCGGCCGCCTTGCCGATCACGGCCTCGGTGGCGGGGTTGATGACATCGAAAGTGCCACCCCCGCCGGGGATCAGCTTGCCGTCGATGAGTAGATCCGAGGCGGATACGGGTCTGAGTGACATGAACTGGAACTCCATCTGGACAGGTGTCTGGACTCAAGTTCAAACCTAGTGTAGCGTCGGTCACATGTCCAGCCCCGTATCCCAGGAATCGACCCGACGGCGACTCTCCGCCCAGCAGGCCGAAACCGTTGCCCGGCTGACCGACGCCGCGGTCGACGTGCTCAACGACGAGGGCTTCGACGGGTTGACGGTTCGGGTGGTCGCCAAGCGGGCCGGTGTCGCACCCGCCACCGCCTACACCTACTTCTCGTCGAAGAGTCACCTTGTGGCCGAGGTGTTCTGGCGCCGACTTGCCGACGGCGTGCCCGACCCCGACCCGGCCCTCGATCCGGCCGACCGGGTGGCCGCCGTGCTGCGGGATGTCTCCCTGGTGGTCGCCGGCGAGGGCCAACTCGGCGGCGCTGTCACCGTCGCGCTGTTGGGTACCGACCCTGACGTCGAACACCTGCGTCTGCGCATCGGCGGATTCATCCGCCAACGTCTGGCCCAGGCGCTCGAGGTGGACCCGGAGAACCCGGGGCCGGTCGTCGACGCGCTGGAGATGTTGTACGCCGGCGGGCTCGTGCACGCCGGGATGGGCCACCTCAGCTACGAGCAGACCTCCGAACGTCTGGTCGCCGCCGCCCACCTGCTGATGGAGAAGCAATCGTGATGATGGAGCACACCCGATGACCGACGCCGTTGCCGTGGCCGGGATGCAGGAGCACATTCCGTTCGATCCGTACGCCTATGGCTTTCATGAGGATCCGTATCCCACCTATGCTCGCCTGCGCCGCGAGGCGCCGGTGTATTACAACTCCGAGTTGGATTTCTGGGCGCTGGCCCGGCACGCCGACGTGCGCAGTGCGTTTCGTGACTCGGTGAACCTGTCCAACGCCTGGGGTGTGTCGATGGACCCGGCGTCGTACGGTCCGGACGCACACAAGTCGATGTCGTTTCTGGCACTCGACGACCCCAAACACATGCGCATCCGCAAACTGGTGAGCAAGGGCTTCACCCCGCGCCGCGTCAACGACCTCTCCGGCCGGATCACCGCCCTGACCCACGAACACTGGAGCCGGTGCCTCGACAAGGGCGAATTCGACTACGTCGCCGACTTCGCCGGGCTGCTCCCGATGGACGTCGTGTCGGAGTTGCTCGGCGTCCCCGAGAGTGACCGGGCGTTCCTGCGCAAGCAGTCGGATCTGCTGCTGCATCGCGAGGAGGGGGTGCTCGACGTCCCCGAAGCGGCCGTGTACGCGTATATCGAACTGCACAAATATTATTCGGCGTTGATCGCCGAACGCCGCACCAACCTCGGCGACGACCTCGTCTCGGCACTGCTCACCGCCGAGATCGACGACGAGTCGGGGGCCAAGACGGCGCTGTCCGACGACGAGATCGTCGGATTCATGGTGCTGATGGTGGTGGCCGGCAACGAGACGACCACCAAACTGCTTGCGAATGCCCTGTATTGGGCCTGGGGCAATCCCGACGAGATGGCGCGTGTCATCGCCGACCCCGACCTGGTGCCCGACTGGACCGAGGAGACGCTGCGCTACGACAACTCGACGCAGATGGTGCTGCGCCGGGTCGCCGCCGACGTCGACTACGGCGAGCACACCATCGCCGCCGGTCAACGGGTGTTGCTGCTGGTCGGATCGGCCAATCGCGACGAGGACGTCTTCGACGACCCCGACCGCTACCGGATCGGCCGGGACTGCGGTCAGGCGCTGATGAGCTTCGGCATGGGCACCCATTTCTGCCTCGGCGCCCACCTGGCGAGGTTGGAGGCCAACATCGGGCTGACCGAGGTGGCCCGGTCGATCCGATCGGTCGACATCGACATCGAGAACGCGGTGCGTGTGCACTCGGTGAACGTCCGCGGCTTCGCCGAACTCCCGGTACGAGTGACGGTGCGCTGATGGCCTTCCTCCCGCATCCCGCCCGACGCCCGGTCCTGGTGGCCGGCGCATCCTCCGGCATCGGCGCAGCCACCGCCGGATGGTTGGCGGCTCAGGGGCATCCGGTGGCCCTGGCCGCGCGCCGAGTCGACCGTCTCCAAGAACTCGCCGACAAGATCACCACCGCGGGCGGGGAAGCCGTCGCGGTGCCCCTCGACGTCACCGACGAGGCATCGGTCTTCGAGTGTGTCGCCAAGTCGCAGGCCGCGATCGGTGACCTCGAGATCGTCGTCGCCGGCGCCGGTGACCTCGCCGTCGGCCTGTCGTACGAGACCTCGTCGGCGGAGTTCGCCGATCAGATCAACATCCACCTCACCGGCGCCTACCGCCTCTACCGCGCTGTCATCGGCGGCATGATCGCGCGGACGCGCGGGGACTTCGTGTTCATCGGATCCGATGTGGCACTGCACCCACGGCCGTGGTCGTCGGCGTATGTGGCCGCCAAGTCCGGCATCGACGGTCTCGTCGCGACCATCCAACTCGAACTCGAGGGCACCGGCGTGCGCGCCGGGGTGGTGCGACCGGGCCAGACCCTCACCGGCATGGG
The DNA here is from genome assembly GCF_029269935.1 of Gordonia sp. N1V. Taxonomy (NCBI): domain Bacteria; kingdom Bacillati; phylum Actinomycetota; class Actinomycetes; order Mycobacteriales; family Gordoniaceae; genus Gordonia; species Gordonia sp. N1V. The sequence continues at coordinate 90,160 of NZ_JARJDD010000013.1, read as the reverse complement.
CATGAATCTCGACCAGAAGACCACCGAGAACATGCTCAACGACTGGATCACGCACGGATTGGCGCGGCACGGCAATTTCCTTGCCCCGGAACACATTGCGCAGGCGGTCGCGGCCATGGTCGCGATGCCGCGCGGCGCGCACATGCGCAGCGTCGAGGTGGAGGCCGAAGGCGCCATCCCCAAGAGCAAACTCCCCCCGAAAGGATCCGATCAATGACCACCCTCACGACCCCGAAACGCGTGTCCGGCGGCGACGGTGAACACGGTCATCTCGACGAGCTCGCCACCGACCCGATCGGCCTGTTCTGGCGGGTTCGCGAGGAGTGCGGTGACGTCGGGCAGTTCCAGCTCGCCGACCGTGAGGTGGTGCTCGTCTCCGGTGCCGCGGCCAACGAGGAGTTCTTCCGCGCACCGGAGGAGGATCTCGACCAGGCGGCCGCATACCCGTTCATGACACCGGTTTTCGGTGAAGGCGTGGTGTTCGACGCGAGTCCCGAGGAGCGCTCCAAGGCGATTCACAACTCGGCGCTCAAGGGCACGCACATGAAGCAACATGCGGTGACGATTCCCCACGAGGCCGAGCGCATCATCGCCGGATGGGGCGATGAGGGTGAGATCGATCTACTCGAGTTCTTCGGCGAGCTGACCCTCTACACCTCCTCGGCGTGCCTGATCGGCCGCAAATTCCGCGAGCAGCTCGACAAGCACGTCTCCGAACTGTTCCACGACCTGGAGAAGGGCACCGACCCCATCGCCTACGTCGATGCCCACGCCGACATCGAGAGTTTCCGACGCCGCGACGCCGCACGCGCCGAACTCGTCGAGTACATCCAGGGCGTGATGGAAGAGCGCGTTGCGAACCCGGTGGCGGACAAAGAAGATCGGGACCTGATGGATGTCCTGATCCAGGTCGGCTTCGATGCCGACACCATCACCGGCATGTTCATCTCGATGATGTTCGCCGGCCACCACACCACCCAGGGCACGGCAGCGTGGACCCTCATCGAGTTGCTGCGCAATCCCGAATACCTACGTCGCGTCTACGACGAGCTCGACGAGATCTACGGCGACACACCGCCCGGCGAGCGTCCCGAGTACACCTTCGCCCACACCCGGCAGATGCCGTTGCTGGAGAACGCGCTGAAGGAGGCGTTGCGTCTGCATCCGCCGCTGATCATCCTGATGCGATTGGTGCAGAACGATTTCCACATCGAGGAATTCGAGGTGAAGGCCGGTCAGACGATCGCGGTCTCGCCCGCGGTGTCCAATCGGCTTGGCGACGACTTTCCCCATCCCGACACCTTCGACCCGGATCGCTACCTCAAGCCACGCCAGGAGGACCTGGTCAACCGCTGGACCTGGATTCCCTTCGGCGCCGGCCGACACCGTTGTGTGGGAGCGCAATTCGCGATCATGCAGCTCAAGGCGATCTTCTCGGTGCTGTTCCAGAACTACGAGTTCGAGATGGCCCAACCCGCCGACAGCTATCACAACGACCACTCGAAGATGGTGGTGCAGCTCGCGCAACCGTGCCGGGTGCGCTACCGCAAACGGGTCCGGGATACGGAGTCGTGATGCGCATCGAGATCGATCTCGACCTGTGCCAGGGCCACGGGATGTGCGAGATGGAGGCCCCGGAGGTCTTCGTCGCGCACCGCGATCACGCCGAGATCCTCGACAAGGAGCCCGACGAGAGCCTGCGCGAGCAAGTACTCGCCGCCGTGCAGTACTGCCCGACCCAAGCACTGAGAATCATCGACGACGACAACGAATGACGAGGACCTTTCATGCCTTTCGATCGTGCCGAACTGGACGAGATGAAGCAGCGCTGGCTGCAGGCCAACATCGACGCCGAGGCAGCCGGCGACTGGAAACCGTTGGCGGAGTTCTACACCGAGGACGCCACCTACGGCTGGAACTACGGCCCCGACAAGGATTTCATGGCCGTCGGACGCGACGAGATCCGTGAGATCGCGCTCGGGCAGGAGATGGAGGGCCTCGAGGGCTGGACCTACCCGTATCAGGAATGGGTGATCGACGATCGCACCGGCTCGATGATCGGACTATGGAAGCAGATCTATTCCGGCACCCGCGACGACGGTTCCCACTATGCGCTCGAAGGCATCCAGGGGAGCTGGTTCAAGTATGCCGGGAACTTCCAGTTCTCCTGGCAGCGTGACTTCTTCGACTACGGCAACGTCTCCGCCCTGTTCATCGAGATGCTGAAGAACAATGCGATGAGCGACGGCATGCTCAAACGGATCGAGAAGGCCACCGGTGATCAGCCGGGCTGGTATCCGTTCGGCAAGGCGCCGGTGCCCTTCTGGTGACCTGAACCCATGACCGATACAGCCCAAGAGATTCCGGCCCGCACCTACTCCGATCTGTCCGGCGACCAGCTCGCCGACCTCATCCCGGAGCTGCTGTTGTCGGGGCAACTCATCGATCGCAGCGGGATGGCGCACCTCATCAGCGCCTTCGGCCGGGACACGATGGCACAGGTGGCCATCGAGGAATGGATGGCCGCCAGCCCTGTCTACACCCACCGGATGCGGACCGCGTTGGGTATCGACGGTGACGGCGTCGAGGACATGTTCAAATGCCTGCAACTCGACATCGGGGCGCCCCCGCAGTTCATGGACTTCCGCTACGAGGTCACCGACCACCACCACGGTGCGTTCGTGCTGAATCACTGTGGCGCGCTGATGGATGTCGAGCCGCTCGGCGACGAGTACGTCACCGCGATGTGCCACGACATCGAGGACCCGACATTCGACGCGACCGCGATCGCCACCAATCGGCGGGCCCGCATCCGGCCGATCCATCGGCCGCCGCGTCGTCCGGCCGACCGGCACCCGCACTGCGCGTGGACGGTGACGATCGAACCCGACCGTGACGAACTCCCACTGCCGGCCGACGCCGAGACGATGTTCACCACACGTGCCGCGCAGATCGAGCTGGTGGCGATCGATCCGGACGCCGACGACGGGTTCGTCGACTATCGCGGACCGCTCGTCGCGGACCTGCAGTTCCGGGAGTGGTCGCACTCCGCGTTGGCGCGAATCGCCGAAGAGGTTGCCCTCCAACACCAATTGCTCGCATTGGGTTTCTGGACGAGCGTGCGTCGCCACGCCGACTCCGACGAGCAGGCGCGCGAGATCTTCGGCAAACAGTTCACCGGCATCGCGGGGTTGTCGGCGGATCGGTTGCGGCGGGCGCTGCGGCTGGGAACCGACGCCGCAGCGCTCGCGCAGGTGATCGCGTTGGTGCCGGTGCTCGGACCCCGCCGCTACACCGGGATCGAGGTCGATGTCGTGGGGGACGAGGTCGTGGTGACGATCCCCGGCGAGTCCGACGCACGGACCGACGGCGGATGGATCACCCTGCTGACCCACGACCGCATCGAACCGCTGCGCGCGATCGGTGTGGCCGTGGACCCGAGGTGGGTGGTCACCGAGTGCGCACGTACCGGGCGCACGTCCACCGGCAGCGGGCTCAGTGTGCGGTTCGCGCTCGGCGACGTCGAACAGCCCGAGAGCGGCGAGGTGGCGATCACCCGGTTCAGTTCCGGCGCCGACTTCGGCTTCACCGACCGCGGCCGCTCGGTCCCGGTCACCGCGCTGCCGATCACTCCGATCACCAGCGGGGTGTGATGGTCGAACTCGATCTGGCCGGCCGGGTGGCGATGCTCGCGGGTGCCACCCGGGGTATCGGCCTCTCGGTGGCGTACGCACTCGCCGGGCGTGGGGTCTCGCTGGTGATCAACGGACGCGACGACGAGGCCGTGGCCGCGACCGTCGAGGAGATCGTCGGCGGTGGTGGGCAGGCGGTCGGGGTGTGTGGGCCGGCCGGACACGCCGGCGTCGTGGAGAAGATGGCCGACGCCGCGCTGTCCGGGTTCGGCGCACTCGACATCGCCATCAACTGTGCCGGGATCGCCGAGCCGCCGGTCTCGACGGTCCTGACGATCACCGAGGACCAGTTCCGGGAACAGATCGACGCCCACCTGATGAGCGCTTTCCACGTCACCGCGATCGCCGGACGGGTGTTCGCCGAGCAACAGTCGGGATCGATCGTGCTGACGGGCTCGGCCGCGTCACTCGGAACCTTCGGTGGCAGTGGATATCCCGCCGCGAAAGGTGGGGTGAACGCACTCGCGCTCGCCGCGGCGGGTGATCTGCGCGATCTCGGTGTGCGCGTCAACGTCGTGATGCCGGGAGCCAAGTCGCGGTTGTCGTCGGGGCCAGAGTACGTGCGGCACATCGAAAGCCTGCATGAGCGGGGCATTCTCGACGAGTTCACCCGAGATGCCGCGCTCGATCCGGCTCCACCCGAGTACGTCGCACCGCTCTACACCTTCCTCGCCAGTGCGGCGGCGTCGGAGATCACCGGTCAGATCTTCAGCGCCGCAGGTGGTTTCATCGGACGATACGATCCGCACCAACCCACCTTCGTCGCCTATCGGGATCACGGCGCCACCGCGCCCTACGACATGAGTGAGCTCGCCGACCTGCTGACCTGACCGAGTGTGGTTGATCCCGGTGAGACTCATTGCTAGTTTCGTCTCATGACCGCTGTGGTGCCGCAGGATCTCCAACCACCCCGCCGATTCCGGGCGTCACCCGACCGTGGCCGGCGGATCGGGCGGCCGTTGCGCGCGTATTGGCGCCTGCGTGAGCCGACGGCCGAGGAGATGTCGCTGCTCGGCCGGCGGCTGATGATGCGCGACGAACCGGCGGCGGCGCTGGTCGCGGCGATGCGCCTACCTCGGGAACATCCCGATCGTGTCTCGATGCGCGCGGTCCACCGAGCCCTGCAGGACGGTGTCCCCGACGACGCACCCACCGCGTTGCGCGAGTTCTTCACCCGCGTCGAGGCCACGCCGTCGTGGGTCGACCCGGAACTCGTCGAGTATGGCGCACAGGTCTTCCGGCGGTTCGGACGCAACGCCAACGACGTCCTGCTCGCCCTGTCCCTGATCGGCGGTTACCGCTTCGGCGGGCCGGTCGACCTGCTCGCCGAGACCGGCGGGCTGGCCCGCAGTAGCGCGACACGTCGGCTCGGCGAGACCCAGACGTGGGCGATCGCGGTGGGCGCACCCGGCGGCATGGCCCGCGACGGCGACGGGTGGAAACTCACCGTGCACGTCCGGCTGATGCACGCGCTGGTCAACGAGGCCTTCGAGAAGAACGGGCGCTGGGATGCCACGCAGTGGGGGCTGCCGATCAACCAGACCGATCTCGCCTCCACCCTCAACCTCTTCAGTGGCGCGCTCATGATGGGCGTGCGATCCCTCGGTGTGCCCGTCGACGCCGAACAGTCCCGCGCGATCATGCACCTGTGGAAGTACGTGGGCTGGCTCATCGGCGTCGACGAGGACTGGTTGTTCGACCACGAACGTGATCAGCATCAACTCAGCTATGCGATCCTGTTGTGCCAGACCGGGGTCACCGACGCCGGAGGTGAGTTGTCCAGGGCGTTGGTCGACGCGCAATCCGAACTGCACTACCGGCACACTCCCGATCTCGCCGCGCGCTATACGCGGGAACGGTTGCTGAGCATGCTCGAAGGATTCCTCGGGCCCCGTGGCATGCGGGATCTCGGACTGCCGCAACGCCTTCCGTGGGCATTCGGTGCGGCGTGGGTGCGCAACACCGTCGGCCATCGGGTCCTCGGCCGGACCCCGGTGGCCGACCGCTACCTCGAATGGCGCGGACGCCGGGCCCGTGAACTCGCGACCTACCGGCATTTCGGCTCCGCCGATGCCGACATCGGTGCACTGCCCGTGTGAGGTGGTTCCGACCGGTCAGCGTGTGACCGCGCGTCGGGCGGCTCGACGCTGTACCCAATAGCGGGCCGCGGCCCGCACAGAGTCCTCGACAGAGCCCGGATGCCAATCGAATTCGTCGCTCGCCCGCCGGTGATCCATGGGCGACATGCAATGCATCAATCGCACCGTGTCCACCGACAGTCGTTGTGGTGTCCCGGTGATCCGCGATCGGAGATCGCCGCCGGCTCCGAGCGCGTACATCGCCGGGCGGGGCAACGTCGGTCGCGGGGGCGCGACGCCCGCCTCGTCGGCGGCGATCCGGATGATCTCCCCGAGGTCGAGGTAGTCGGCGCTGACGATGTAGCGTTCGCCGATCCGGCCGCCGCGGGAGGCCCGGATCAGTGCCTCGGCGGCGTCGTCGACGCCGACCGTTTCCGCGCACATCCCGCGCAGCCCGAACGGCAACTTGCCCAAGGCGGCTCCGGCCACGAAGGCCCCGTGCGGGGTGGGTTTGACGTCGCCGGGGCCGTAGGTGTTGGAGACACACATCGCGACCACCGGCACGCCACGCCCGGCGGCGTCGAGCGCCGTGCGCTCGCCCGCAACCCGCGACAGCACATAGGCATTCGCGGTCGAGGCCCAGTTGAACGCATCGCTCTCCGACGCCGGCCGACCCCGCACCCGACCGATGGTGCACATACTCGAGGTGTAGACGAACCGTTCCAGATCGTGGCGGGCGGCGACGTCGAGGACCCCGCGCAGGATCTCGACATTGGTGCGCCACAGCGGTTTCCGATCACGAATCCACGCGCGGGTGTCGACGACGGAGTAGATCACCCGAGCGGCACCCGACATCGCCCGCGACACCGCGTCGGCGTCGTCGAGTTCGCCGACGACGATCTCGACGTCGAGGTCGTCGAGCATCGAGGTGTCCGAGCCCGGCCGCACCATCACCCGCACCGCTGCGCCAGGCTCGGCGCCGGTCCGGCTGCTGCTTGCCTGAGCCAGGAGGCGACCGACCACCCGCGCACCGAGGAAACCGGTGGCGCCGAACACCGTGGTGAGGGCCGGGGTCACCGGGGCATCTCCGGCGCGAGGTCGGCGAGCGCGACGGCGGCGCGATGCGCCATGGCGGCGAACATGGCGTCACCGCGGGCGGTCGGGCGGGCGGCACCGGCTCCGAACACGACGATCAGCGGTGCCTGGATGAGATTGCCGAGATAGTCCGCCCAGCACGTCTCGGCGGTGTAGTCGCGCACCCCGAGTTCGACGAGACGTCGGTGGTAGGCGGCGACGATGTCACGTTCGTGCGCGCGGCGATCCGCCACGTCGAGGCTCGTGACGAGCAGGAAGGCGATGTCGCGCAACGCCGATCCGGTGGTGATGGTCTGCCAGTCGACGACGGTGACCGCGCTGTCCGGCCCGAACAGCACGTTGTCGATCCGTAGGTCACCGTGGATGAGTGCGGTGTGCGAGGTCGGTGCGACCAGCCAGGCGCCGGCATGCTCGACCAGCCAGTCCAGTAGCTCGTTCTCCGCCGAGCCCGGGTGGAATCGGTCGCGGAATTGTTCGGTCATCGGCGCGAGGACCGAGTCCATCAGCTCCCGGTCGTCGGACGTGGGCAGGGGAAAGCGTTGCAGCAGAGCGGGATCGTTCCATCGGGGAGCGTGCAGGCCCGCAGCCGCGAGGGCCACCGCCTCTGCCTGCCCGGCGGTGCAGCCGGCGATCTGGTCGCCCTGACGCGCCCCACCCATGTCCTCGAGCAGCACCACGAACTCGCTGCAGCTCTCCGACAGGGCCGCGGCGTAGCAGGCGGGGACGGGAACGGCGAACTCCGTGGCCAGTTCCCGATAGAACGTGACCTCGTTGCGGAACGCACCCGAGGCGAACTCGCGTTGGCCCGGATCCCCGGTCGCCAGTTTGGCGATCATGGTCGACGGCAGCTCGGTCGGGCCGTCGAATGTCATTCGGAGGCGCAAGGAGTCGGCCATCTGGCCGGTGCCGACCGGCGTGGCCTCGACGGTACGGACCACCGCGTGGTGACCGGAGTCGGCCAGCAATTCGGTGAGAAGTGCCGGCGTGAGGTGCTCGACGGCGGTGGGGATGTCGGTGACGGTCATGAATGGTGTCCTCGGCCGGGATTGGTGGGCAACGGGTGTCGCGGACGGCGGTCCAGCGTGCGATACGCGCCGACGATGTCGTCGATCTCGGTGGGGGCCACGCCATGCAGGATCACCGAGTCGACGCCGAGGTCGAACTGGTCGGCAACCGCGGTTGCGCAGGCCCGTGGCGAGCCGACCGCACAGTCGGCCACCCACGAGTCCGGGATTGCGCCGGCAAGTTCGTCGAGTTGCGCCTCGGTGGCGCTCGCGTCGATCGGCCCGCGAGCGTCGGTGAATGCGGCGGTGGCCCGGATGCGATCCAGATCCACGGTGTCCCAATCGTTCGCGCCGACGAGCACCTCCGGGTAGCCCTGCAGATAGGTGGCGAGACGCCCGTGGAGGCGGCGTGACCGGTCGTCGGCGTCGAGGTCGTCGGGGACGGTGGCCAGTACCGACCAGATGCGCACCGAGTCCGGGTCGCGGCCGGATGCCTCGGCGGCGGTGCGCACGCGGGTGACCGCGGCGCGGGTGGCGTCGGCGGTGAGAAAGGTGTGCAGGACAACGCCGTCGGCGATGCGCCCGGCGAGGTCGAGCGTCTTCGGCGACATGGTCACCAACAGCACCGGCGGCGGCGGATCGAGCGTGATGCCCAGGGACAACAGGGGATACGAGCCGGACGGTCCGTCGTGTCCGACGATCATCTCACCCGACCACAGCCGGCGCAGCACGCCGACCGCGTCCTCGATACCGGCACCGGTGATCGTCGGCAGGCCGAGGATCTGCCACTGCGGTGTGATCCCTCGTCCCAGCCCGAGCGCGAACCGCCCCGACGACAACTCGTCGAGCGTGGCGGCCATGGTGGCGGTGACGATCGGGTGGCGGGTGGTGTGATTGGTCGCCGCGGTGGCCAAACCGAGGCGGGTGGTCGCCGCCGCGAGCGCCCCGCTCAACACCGCGGCGTCCTTGACGTTGAAGCGTTCGGAGACGAATGCCGTTCCCAGGCCGAGGTGTTCGGCATGCGCTGCCTCGTCGACCAGTTCGGCCGGACGCACCGGATGCCGGGACAGCGCGTAGTAGCCGAGTTCGGTCAGCTGCGGACGGTCGGTGTCGGGGTCCGGGGTGGAAGGGCCTGGGGCGACAGTGTCTGGGGAGTCTGGAACCGCACCGGTCATGCCGGCGCCGGGGTCGCGGTCGACACGTGGTAGGTGCGTGCGCGGGCCGGGCGCACCCAGAGCGTTCCGTCGCCGGGGACCGCACCCTCGGACTTCAGTTGCCGTTTGACGATCTTGTTGGTGGCCGTCGTCGGCAGCGTCGTCGCGATCCGCACATATCGGGGCCAGGCCTTGGGGGAGAGATCGGGTTGGGCGGCGAGCGCGGCGGCGAAGTCGTCGGGATCGATGGACGCGTCGTCGTCGAGCACGATCGCCGCCATCACCGCGTCGCCGACCCGGTCGTCGGGGACCCCGTAGACGGCGACCTGACTGATCCCCGGAATACGTTGCAGGACACGCTCGATGGGTCCGGCTGTCATGTTCTCCCCGTCGACGCGCATCCAGTCGCCGGTGCGGCCGGCCAGATAGATCCAGTCGTTGTCGTCCTTGTAGGCGAGGTCACCCGACCAGTACATGCCGTCGCGGAGCCGTTCGCCGGTGGTGGCCTCGTCGTTGTAGTACCCGGTGAACATGCCTGCGCCCGAGGTGTTCACGAGTTCACCGATGGCCTCGTCGGCGTTGATCAGCGCGCCGCCCGCGTCGAAGCGTGCGCGTGCGCATTCGGTGGTGGTGGCCGGATCGTACACGGCTACACCGGGAAAGCCCTTGCCGATGGAGCCGGGTGGGGTGCCGGGTTCACGGGTGACGATGATGGCGAGCTCACTCGACCCGTAACCGTCCCACACGCTGCAATCGAAACGCCGGGCGAAGTCGGCGATGTCCTGATCGGTGGCCTCATTGCCGAAGGCCGCGCGCAGCGGATTGTCGGCTTCGTCGGGTTGTTCGGGGGTGGCGAGGATGTAGGCGAGCGGTTTGCCCACGTAATTCATGAACGTCACGCCGTGGCGGCGGACGTCGTCGAGAAAGGTCGACGCGGAGAACCGGGCCGGGACGATCGCCGCGCCCGCGGTGGCGGCGACGCTGTACCCGCCGAGCAGCGCGGCCGAGTGGAACAGCGGCATCGACAGATAGCAGATGTCATCGGAGGTGATGCCGAACTTGTCGACCAGGGGAGGGCCGGCGAAGGGAATCAGCATGTGCGCCAGCCGAACCGGCTTGGGGTTTCCGCTCGTGCCGGAGGTGAAGATGAGCATGAACGGGTCCATCGCGCCCGGCGTCGAGTAGGCAACCAGCTCGCCGGCCGCGTCGACGCGGTGCGACCAATCCGCGGTGGAGGTGTCGATGACGGTGACTCCGGGCAAGTCGAGCCCGGTGAGGAGATCGCGATGTTCGGCGTCGGTCAGCAAGATCTGGCAGTCGGCGCGGGCGATGTCGCCGGCAAGTGCCTCGCCGCGGCGGGTGTTGTTGATGCCCGCGGTGACGTAGCCGCCGAGGGCCCCGGCGGCCAGCGCGGTCAACATGGTTGGGGTGTTTCCGAGCAGTGTGCCGACGTGCATCGGCCGCTGCGGGTCGGCGAGGGAGAGTACCGCCGAGGCCATTCGGCGGGCGTCGGCGATGTGGTCGCGCCACGTACGGCGCGTGTCGTCGTCGATGATGGCGACGTTGTCGTCGTCGGCGCGTTCGAGGAGCAGCTGGGTCACGGTCTCGGCCATGCCCCAAATCTAGAACGTGTTCCAGCCCGGTGTTTACAGATTTCCAGAATTGTCTACTGGGACGTCGGACGGGTCGGGCCTCAACCCGCCGACGGCGCCCTCGGGTGTGCCGAGAGCGCCGTCGGGTGAGGTGTCAGCGCTGGATCGTCGCGGTGCCGGGGGAGAGGGTGAAGGTGTCGCCACCCGTGCCGAGCACGGTCACCGTGAACTCCAGGGTTCCCGGACCGGTCTTCAGCTCCGGACTGAGTGCGGGTTTACCGGCCGAGCACGCCGGGAAGGTGGCATCGTCGCTGGTGTGAGCCGAGGTGTTCTTCCAGCTCACCGCGACTTTCGCATCGCTGAGCGAGGTTGCGCACGCGTCCTTGGGCATGGGCTCGAGCCAGACGACGGTCGAGTCCGCGCCGGTTGCCGCTGCTGCGAGCGGTGCGACGAATCCGCCCGTCGGCATCGCGCCCGAGCGGCTGACGCCGATGGTCGGCGTCTGCTGCGACGCGTCGAGGGTGCGGACGTCCTGCGGGGTGGTCTGCGGAGCCGCCGCAGCGGTGCCCGCAGCCAGTGGAGCGAACGCGCATGCTCCGAGGGTCAGGCACGCGCCGAGTGCGGCGCGTCGGTGAGTGAACTTCATCTGCAACATTGGTAACATCAGCCCCTTTCGTGCCAAACGATATCAGTGCGATCAGCCGTCGACAACGGCGCGAACGCCCCGTCGTGCGCAGCGGATCAGCGGAAGTGGATGTCGGCGACGCCCTCGCACAGCAGCAATCCGTCGTGGGCGGTCATGCGCGCGGCAAGAGCCGCCACACGCCGGCCCGTCTTGACCGGGGTCACCTCGACGATGACGTCACCGCCGTGCACCGCGGGCGACCGGAAGAACCCGACCGACATGTCGGCGACCCGGTAATCGGCACCGGCCGGGGCCAGCGCCTGGCCGGCGAACGAGAAGGCCTGGCCGACGATGGTGGCGATGACGCCGCCGTGCATCGTGCCGAAGACATTGCCCATCCACGGCTCGGTAGTCGCCGTGAATCGAATGGCACCGTCGTCGCCGACGAGATCGACGCCGCCGTTGAGCAGGGTGGTCAGCGGGCCGGCGTCGCGGACCCGCGCCGAGATCTGGGCAACCACGTCGCGCCCGTCGAGCGTGGGCGGTAGCGCCTCGGGAAGTAGAACACCTTGGGCATCAGCACAATTCGGGACGTCGAACACCGGAGTCTCGGTGGTGCCGTCGGTGGTGGCACGACCGACGCGCATGTTCCGCGCCGTCCCGATGCAGCACAATTGGCCGGCCTCGGTCCGGATCTGTACCGGGGTGACGCCGGTGTGGTCGTCGTGCATGGCGATCTGCGCGTCGCAGGTGAGCCGGTCGTCGACGTCGACGTGTCCCAGCGCCGACATGGTCAGCCGTGCCTGCATGCTCAGTGCGCCCGACCGCGTGCCCGCGAGGTGGAAGGGGATGCCACCGATGTGGTCGAAGAGGACGCCGAACGCCGGGAGGTCGATTCGGCCCCGGTGGTCGGCGAATTGTGCGCAGAGTTGTTGTTGCGCGCTCGCCTGGGTGCCGGACACCGTCAGGCCGCCGACATGGAACACCGACAGTGGGTCGCGAACCGTCAAGGAGCTGGGTGACATATCGGTCATTGCTCAGTCCTATCACCCGATCTCGGTGACGTCCGTGCGGCGTTCACCGGGTGTGACGCAGGTCGCGAACCGGTGGCGATGCGACGAGGAAGGCGCTGTCGAAGATCTGGCGAGCGCTGTCGGCGAAGAGAGGAGCGCCGTCGCGGAGAAAACAATCATGCGCGCTTGATTTTTTGATGGTCGCGTGTGACGCTGGTCGCATGTCGCTCGTGCAGGAGGTCGTCGCCGACCTCGCCGCCGCCTCGGCGGAACTCGATGACCTGGTCGCCGACCTCGACGCGGACGGGTGGGCGACCCCCACGCCCGCGCCCGGGTGGGCCATCGCCCACCAGATCGCGCATCTGGGGTGGACCGATGAGGTGGCCGCGGTCGCCGCCACCGATCCGGAGGCTTTTGCCGAGATCGCCCGCGAGGCGATGAAGGATCCGGCCGGTTTCGTCGACGCGGCCGCGGAGAAGGGCGCACAGATGTCTCCCGCCGACCTGCTCACGCAGTGGCGGACGGCGCGCGAGTCGCTGGGCCGTGCGCTGCTCGCGGCGCCCGAGGGGACGAAGATCCCATGGTTCGGGCCGCCCATGTCGGCGACCTCGATGGCCACCGCACGGCTGATGGAGACGTGGGCCCACGGCCTCGACGTCGCCGACGCGCTCGGCGTGACGCTTCCGCCCACCGACCGCATCAAGGCGGTCGTGCACATCGGCGTACGCACCCGTGACTTCGCCTACGCCGTCAACGGAAGGACGCCGCCGGCCACGCCGTTCCGCTTCGAGATCACCGCGCCGTCGGGGGACCTGTGGACGTGGGGACCCGCCGACGCCACCGATGTGGTGCGCGGCCCGGCTGTCGATTTCTGTGAACTGGTCACCCAGCGTCGTGCCCCGGCCGACCTCGATCTGGAGATCGTCGGGGACAATGCCCGTGAATGGTCCACGATCGCACAGTGTTTCGCCGGACCGCCCGGCGCCGGGCGCGAGCCTTCGAACATTCCCGCACCCTCGACGGAAGGTCGATAGATGACTCCGAATCCGGTCCGTATCGGTAATGCGTCGGGGTTCTACGGCGACCGTTTCTCGGCGATGCGGGAGATGCTCGAGGGCGGTGAACTCGACTACCTCACCGGCGATTACCTCGCCGAGCTCACCATGCTCATCCTCGGCCGCGATCGCATCAAGGACCCGAAAACCGGCTACGCCAAGACATTTCTGCGTCAGATGGAGGAGTGCCTCGGCCTCGCCGTCGACAAGGGCGTGCGCATCGTGTCCAACGCGGGTGGCCTCAATCCGCACGGACTCGCCGTCGCCCTGCGAGAACTCGCCGAGAAGGTGGGCGTGAACGTCGGCGTGGCCTTCGTCGACGGCGACGACCTCCTCGACCGGGCCGCCGAACTGGGTCTGGGAAAACCGTTGACCGCCAACGCCTACCTCGGTGCCTTCGGGATCAAGACCGCACTCGACGCCGGCGCCGACATCGTCGTCACCGGCCGTGTCACCGACGCCTCGCTCACCGTCGGTCCGGCCGCGAGTGCCTTCGACTGGGGATATGACGACCTCGATGCACTCGCCGGCGCGGTCGTGGCCGGACACGTCATCGAATGCGGCGCCCAGGCCACCGGCGGCAACTACGCGTTCTTCACCGAACTCGGCCTCACCGACTCCCCGAGTGCCGGGCATCTGGGCTTCCCGATCGCCGAGATCGGCGCCGACGGTTCTTCGGTGATCACCAAACATGCCGGTACCGGAGGTGCGGTGACCGTCGGAACGGTGACCGCACAACTGCTTTACGAGGTCGGCGGTCCGCGTTATCTCGGCCCGGACGTCACCACCCGACTCGACACCGTCGCCCTCACCCAGCAGGGGGACGATCGGGTCGCGATCACCGGAGTGCGTGGTGAGGCGCCGCCGAACACCACCAAGGTCTCGCTCAATCACCTTGCAGGTGTGCGCAACGAGATCACCATGATCCTCACCGGCCTCGACATCGAGGCCAAGGCGGAGTTGTTCAAGAGTCAATTCCTCGCGGCCCTGCCCACCGAGCCCGAACAGATCACCTGGGAGCTCTCGCGACTCGACCGCGACGACGCCACCACCGAGGAGCAGGCCTCGGCGCTGCTGCGTTGTGTCGCCCGCGACCCCGACGCCGCCACGGTGGGCCGCGCGTTCTCCTCGGCCGCAGTCGAACTCGCGTTGGCCAGCTACCCCGGATTCAGCATGACCGCACCACCCGGACACGGCTCGCCCTACGGCGTGTTCGAACCCGGATATGTCGACGCAGCGGCCGTCGAACATCGGGTTGCGTTGCCCGACGGTGTGGTCGAGCGCATCGAGCCCAGTCCGCTGCGCACGACGGTCGAGGCCGACGAGCCGGTCAACCGTGCGCCCGGCGGCGCCGCACCCGACCCCGAGCCCACCGGGATGATGCCTCTGGGCACCCTGGCGGGCGCGCGCAGCGGCGACAAGGGTGGCAGCGCGAACATCGGTGTGTGGGTGCGTGATCCGGATCATTTCGAGTGGCTCGACGCCACACTCGACACCGATCTGCTGACGACCTTGCTCCCCGAGGTCGCCGACCTCACCGTGCATCGGTATCGGCTGCCCAACCTGCTGGCGGTCAACTTCGTCATCGAGGGCGTGCTCGGGCGCGGGGTCGCCGACAACGTGCGCTTCGATCCGCAGGCCAAGGGGATGGGGGAGTGGCTGCGCTCGCGGCCGGTGCCGATCCCACTGAGATTCCTCGAGAATGCCACCAGCCCAACGACAACCGGTCAGGACTGAACACATGCCGATCACCAGTGACCTCTGGGACAGCGACGAACGACGCGCGTTGCGGGAAACCGTGCGCGGCTTCGTGACCCGTCATGTCCTGCCAGCCCAGGACGAGTGGGAGAGATCCGGCGAGATCCCGCGCGAGATCCACCGGGAGGCAGCGAAACTCGGCCTGTTCGGGCTGGGCATACCCGAGGAGGTCGGTGGCAGTGGCGGCGATCTCGTCGACGCCTCGATCCTCGGCGAGGAACTGCATTACGGGGGTGCCGCAGGTGGGGTGTTCGCGTCGCTGTTCACCCACGGCATCGCCCTGCCGCACCTGATCGCGGCCGGAGACCCCGCCCAGATCGACCGATGGGTTCGCCCCACCCTGGCCGGTGAGATGATCGGGAGTCTCGCGATCACCGAACCCGGTGGCGGCAGCGACGTCGGGCACCTGACCACTCGCTCCGAGCGCGACGGGGATCACTATGTGGTCAACGGCGCCAAGACCTACATCACCTCCGCGGTGCGTGCCGACTTCGTGGTCACCGCCGTCCGCACCGGCAGCCCCGGCGCCTCCGGCGTGTCGCTGCTGGTGATCGACAAGGGCACACCGGGATTCACCGTCACCCGCAAACTCGACAAGATGGGCTGGCGCTGCTCGGACACCGCCGAACTGTCCTTCGTCGACGTACGGGTGCCGGTGGAGAACCTGGTCGGACCGGAGAACTCGGGATTCGCCCAGATCGCCGCGGCCTTCGTCACCGAACGGTCGTCGCTGGCGGTTCAGGCCTACGCCAGTGCGCAACGTTGCCTGGATCTCACCCTGGACTGGGCGCGGCAGCGCGAGACCTTCGGCAAACCGATCATCGCGCGACAGTCGGTGCAGGACACGCTGACCGAGATGGCCCGGCGGATCGACGTGGCCCGCACCTACACCCGGGCCGTCGTCGAACGCAAGATCGCCTCCGGCGACGACCTCATCGCCGAGGTGTGCTTCGCCAAGAACACCGCGGTGGAGACCGGTCAGTGGGTGGCCGACAAGGCGGTTCAGCTCTTCGGCGGACTCGGTTACATGACCGGCACCGAGGTGGAGCGGCAGTATCGCGACATGCGGATCATCGGGATCGGCGGTGGCACCACCGAGATCCTGACCGGCCTCGCGGCCAAACGACTGGGTTATCAGCAGTGAGGGGAAGCATCCGATGACGGCGATCCGTTCCACGCTCGACACGGCGGGGCAGGCATATCAGGCCAATCGGGAGGGTCTGCTCGGCAAACTCGACGACCTGCAGGCCGAACTCGACAAGGCGCTCGCCGGCGGCGGTGAGAAATACGTCGCACGACACCGCAAGCGCGGCAAGATGATCGCCCGCGAACGCATCGAGATGCTCGTCGACGAGGATTCGGCATTCCTCGAACTGTGCCCGCTCGCGGCGTACGGTTCGGACTTCACCGTCGGTGCCTCGGTGGTGACCGGGATCGGGGTGGTCGAGGGTGTCGAATGCATGATCGTGGCCAACGACCCCACCGTCAAGGGTGGTACCTCCAATCCGTGGACACTGCGGAAGATACTGCGCACCAACGACATCGCCCTGGCCAATCGGTTGCCGGTGATCTCCCTGGTGGAGTCCGGCGGTGCCGATCTGCCGACCCAGAAAGAGGTCTTCATCCCGGGCGGGCGGATGTTCCGCGACCTGACCAGACTCTCGGCGGCCGGAATCCCCACGGTGGCCATCGTCTTCGGCAACTCCACTGCCGGCGGTGCGTACGTGCCGGGGATGAGTGACCACGTGGTGATGATCGAGAACGCGTCGAAGGTGTTCCTCGGCGGCCCGCCGCTGGTGAAGATGGCCACCGGTGAGGACAGCGACGACGAATCCCTCGGCGGCGCGCAATTGCACGCACGACAGTCGGGCCTGGCCGACTACTACGCCGCCGACGAGCAGGACGCGCTGCGCATCGGACGACGCATCGTCGCCCGCCTGAACTGGCGCAAATCCGGTCCCTCGCCGGTTGCCGAGATCCGCGAACCACGCTACGACGCCGACGAATTGCTGGGCATCGTGCCGGGTGACCTGAAGATCCCGTTCGATCCGCGCGAGGTGATCGCACGCATCGTCGACGACAGCGACTTCGACGAGTTCAAACCCGAATACGGCAACTCGCTGTGCACCGGGTGGGCGCGCATCCACGGCTACCCGGTCGGCATCCTGGCCAATGCGCAAGGCGTGTTGTTCAGCCAGGAATCGCAGAAGGCGGCCCAGTTCATCCAGCTCGCCAACCGCTCCGACACGCCACTTCTGTTCCTGCACAACACCACCGGCTACATGGTCGGCAAGGAGTACGAACGCGGCGGCATCATCAAGCACGGTTCGATGATGATCAACGCGGTGTCGAACTCCAAGGTCCCGCACCTGTCGGTACTGATGGGTGCCAGTTACGGTGCCGGGCACTACGGGATGTGCGGACGGGCCTACGATCCGCGGTTCCTGTTCGCCTGGCCCAGTGCGAAATCCGCCGTCATGGGCGCAGCGCAACTGGCCGGGGTCATCTCCATCGTGTCCCGCGCGGCCACGGAGGCGCGCGGCGGTGTGGTCGACGAGGCCGCCGATGCGGCGATGCGGCAGATGATCGAGGCGCAGATCGAGGCGGAGTCGGTGCCGGCGTTCCTGTCCGGAATGCTCTACGACGACGGGGTGATCGACCCGCGTGACACCCGCACGATCCTCGGGCTGAGCCTCTCGGCGATCCACAGTGCACCCGTCGAGGGGACGTCGAACTTCGGCGTCTTCCGGATGTGAGGACTTTCATGACCGTACAGCACGACATGACCGGCACCATCTCGCGCGTGCTCGTCGCCAACCGCGGCGAGATCGCCTGCCGCGTCTTCACCACCTGCCGGGCGATGGGTATCGGTACCGTCGCGGTGTACTCCGACCCCGACGCCGGCTCACCGCACGTCCGCGCCGCCGACGTGGCGGTCCGGTTGCCCGGATCGACCTCGGCCCAGACGTATCTGCAGGGTGAGACGATCATCGCCGCCGCCCGCACCGCGGGCGCCGACGCGATCCACCCGGGATACGGATTCCTCTCGGAGAACGCCGACTTCGCCCAGGCCGTGCTCGACGCGGGCCTGATCTGGATCGGACCGCCGCCCGCGGCGATCTCGGCGATGGGCTCCAAGGTCAACGCCAAGAAACTGATGGCCGATGCCGGTGTGCCGGTCCTCGGGGACATCGATCCGGCCGCGGTCGCCGACTCCGACCTGCCGCTGCTGATCAAGGCGTCCGCCGGTGGCGGTGGCCGTGGCATGCGGATCGTCCGCGATCTCGCCGACCTGACCGAGCAGGTGGAGGGCGCCCGACGCGAAGCCCAATCGGCGTTCGGTGATCCGACGGTGTTCTGCGAACCGTATGTCGAACGCGGACACCACATCGAGGTGCAGGTGCTCGCCGACACCCACGGTGCGGTGTGGGCGGTCGGAGAGCGGGAATGCTCGATCCAGCGCCGCCATCAGAAAGTGGTCGAGGAGGCGCCGGCCCCGCTCGTCGAGCGGGTGGGCGAGGCGATGCGTGAGAAGCTCTATGCCGCAGCCCGAACCGCGGTCGAGGCGATCGGTTACACCGGCGCCGGAACCGTCGAGTTCCTCGCCGACGAGTCCGGTCGCTTCTACTTCCTGGAGACCAACACCCGCCTGCAGGTGGAACATCCGGTGACCGAACTGACCACGGGCACCGATCTCGTCGAGTGGCAGCTGCGGATCGCGATGGGCGATCACCTCGACGTCCAGGCGCCACGCGCCACCGGTGCGGCGATCGAGGTGCGTCTCTACGCCGAGGACCCCGCCGCCGGGTGGCAGCCGCAGTCCGGGCGGGTACACGCTTTCGATATCCGTGCCGCAAGCACTTTCGGGCCGCTGCTGCGGCCCGGTGTGCGTGTCGACTCGTCGATCGCCGGCGGCTCGGAGATCTCCACCTTCTACGATCCGATGCTGGCGAAGGTCATCGCGTGGGCGCCCACCCGGGGGCGGGCGGCGGCGATGCTGGCCGGAGCACTGGCCGACGCCACGATCCACGGTCCGATCACCAACCGCGACCTGCTGGTCAACATCCTGCGCGATGCCACCTTCCTGTCCGGGCTCACCGACACCGCCTATCTGGACACCGTCGGCCTCGACACGCTGGCAGCACCGTCGGCCGGCGCCGACGAGGTGGCCATGGCGGGGATCGCGGCCGCACTGGCCGATGCCTCAGCCAACCGCGCTGGCGCCCGGGTGCAGGCGAGTCTGCCCAGTGGGTGGCGCAACATGGCCTCGGGGTATCAGACCAAGACCTACCTGCGCGCCGACGACACCGAGGTCCGGGTCCGATACCGCCACGGCCGCAACGGTATCGAGCTGCCGGATACACCGGGGCTGTCGGTGCTCACGGCCACACCCGAAGCCGTTGTGCTCGCCGACCGCACCGGACTACGACGCGAACTGCGCGTGGCCCGGTACCGCGACGGGGCCGATCGGACCGGAGCGGATCAGGACGAGGTCTTCGTCGACGGACCCGGATGGTCGGTGCATCTGCGCCGCGCGCCGCGCTTCATCGATCCCACGGCGGTGCAACGTCCGGGCTCACTGTTGGCGCCGATGCCGGGTGCGGTGATCAGAGTGGCTGTCGCCGAAGGGGATCGGGTCACCGCCGGACAACCGCTGATCTGGTTGGAGGCGATGAAGATGGAGCACACCATCTCCGCGCCCGCCGACGGCGTCGTCACCACGCTGGCCGTCGAACCCGGCCGCCAGCTCGCGGTCGGCGACGTCCTCGCCGTCATCGGCGAGGAGACGGGCCCCGATGACACCGGCCCAGAAGACATCAGCCCAGGAAACACCGGCCCAGAGAACACCAGCACCGACACCACCGTCACACCGATCGAATCCACCGAGGGGAACACGCCATGAGTTTCATCGAAAGCCCCGAGCGGGCCGAACTACGCGCAGCGGTCGCCGGTCTGGCCGGCAAGTACGGCCAGGAGTACTTCCGCGAATGCGCCCGCGAGGGCCGCAAGACCGACGAGTTGTGGCGTGAGGCGGGCGAACTCGGATTCATCGGGGTGAACCTGCCCGAGGAGTACGGCGGCGGCGGTGCCGGGATGTACGAGCTGTCGATCGTGATGGAGGAGATCGCCGCCGCGGGTACCGGCCTGCTGATGCTGGTCGTGTCACCGGCCATCTGCGGCAACGTCATCGCCCGGTTTGGCACCGACGAGCAGAAGCAGCGGTGGCTGCCGGGTCTGGCGGACGGTTCGATCACCATGGCGTTCGGAATCACCGAACCCGACGCCGGTTCCAACTCGCACCACATCACCACCACCGCGCGTCGCGATGGCTCCGACTGGATCCTCAACGGACGCAAGATCTACATCTCCGGCGTCGACCAGGCGCAGGCGGTCCTCATCGTCGGGCGCACCACCGACGCCAAGACCGGCAACCTCAAGCCGTCGCTGTTCATCGTGCCGACCGACACGCCCAACTTCGAGTACAAGCAGATCGACATGGAACTGCAGAACCCGGAGAAGCAGTTCCTGCTCTACCTCGACGACGTCCGGTTGCCGTCGGACGCACTCGTCGGCTCCGAGGACGCCGCCCTGAGCCAGTTGTTCGCCGGACTGAACCCGGAACGGATCATGGGCGCGGCATCGGCCATCGGGATGGGACGTTTCGCGCTCGGCAAGGCGGTCGAGTACGTCACCGACCGCACCGTGTGGAAGACCCCCATCGGCGCGCATCAGGCAATCGCACATCCGTTGGCGCAGGGAAAGATCGAGCTGGAGATGGCCAAGCTGATGATGCAGAAGGCCGCCACGCTCTACGACGCGGGCGACGACTGGGGTGCGGCCGAACCGGCGAACATGGCCAAATACGCCGCGGCCGAGGCGTGTGTGAAAATCGTCGATCATGCCGTGCACTCGCTCGGCGGGAACGGCTTGACCACCGAATACGGCCTGGCGCCGATGCTCTCGCTGGCCCGGATCGCCCGGATCGCCCCGGTCAGTCGTGAGATGATCCTGAACTTCGTGTCCCAGACCAGCCTGGGCCTGCCCAAGTCGTACTGACCCGACACACCCGAACCGAACCGACCGACACCGCCGACGAAAGACCCGACGTGACCGATCAGCAAACCGAAGTCGTGCACCTCGTGATCGAGGACGGCATCGCCACCCTCACCCTGGACTCGCCGGCGAATCGTAACGCCCTGGGCACCGCGCTCGTCGGCGAGCTTCTCGACGGGCTCGCACACGCCGGAGGTGATCCCGATGTGCGTGCGGTGGTGCTCACCCACACCGGCAACACGTTCTGTGCCGGAGCCGATCTCGGTGAGGCGCTGGCGCGCGGTGCGAGTGTGGAGGAGGCATCGGCGGCCGGTACCGAGGCGATGCTCGGGGTGCTCCGCACGATCCTGGAACTGCGCAAGCCGGTCATCGCCCGCATCGACGGGCACGTGCGGGCCGGCGGGCTCGGGCTGATCGGTGCCTGCGACATGGTGTTCGCCGGTCCCGCATGCAGTTTCGCGCTCACCGAAGCCCGGCTGGGGCTGGCGCCGTCGGTGATCTCGGTGGTGCTGCTACCGAAGATGACCGCACGTTCCTCGGGCCGCTACTACCTCACCGGGGAGACGTTCGACGCCACCGTCGCCGAACGCATCGGGCTGATCACGCAGGCGCACAACGGTGCCGACGACCTCGACGCCACACTCGGGGAGGTACTGAGAGGCATCCGCAAGGCCTCGCCGCAGGGGCTGGCCGCGTCGAAGGAACTCACCACGGCGCCGATCCTGGCGGTCTTCGACCGCGACGCGCAGCGGCGGGCAGCCGAGTCGGCGGCGTTGTTCGGCAGCGACGAGGCGCGGGAGGGCATGACGGCGTTTCTGTCGAAACGGCGTCCCCCATGGGATCTCACCGACGGCCGGGCGCCGTGACCGCGGGGGCACGGGCGGCCGGTCCGCGCGAACCACAGCAGGAGCGCTCGAGGCTGACCCGGGAACGGCTGCTCGACGCGACCATCGACGCGTTGGCCCGTGACGGGTGGTCGGCGGCCACGGTGGCGGCCGTCGCCGAGCGCGCCGGGGTGTCCCGAGGCGCGGCGCAACACCACTTCCCGACGCGGGAGGCGTTGATCACCGCCGCACTCGAGCAGATCTTCGAGGACATGACCGAATCGGCGTCTGCGGCCAAAGCCGAACTGCCGGAGGGTAACGCGAGGGTATCCGCCGCGATCGACCGGGCCGTCGAGCTGTACACCGGCACCGTGTTCAAGGCGGCCCTGCAGGTGTGGGCCGCTGCCGCGTCCGATCCGGCACTGCGTCGACTGATCCTGCCGATGGAGGACAAGTTCGCCCACGCGGCGCACCGCATGACCACCTCGATGCTCGATCCCGACGGCACCGATCCGCGGGTGCACCGGATCGCGCAGGTCACCCTCGACCTCGCCCGCGGCCTCGGTCTGGCCGACACCCTCTCCGACGACTCCGCACGACGTGCGCAGGTCGTCGCCGCATGGACCGAGATGGTCTCGGCGGCCCTGCAGACCCCGAACTGAACTGCGCACCCCGAACTGAATTGCGCCGAGCGGGCGCCCGATTCCGTCGACCGGGTGCTGGAAATCGTCGACCGGGCTCAACCCCGCTCGACATCGAGCAGGTACTCGCGCACCCGCTCGCGGTGGCGGCGAACCCAGCCGACCGCGAAGCGATGCGCCAGCGTCCACATCAGCGCGGTGATGATCACGGCCATCGTGACACAGACGAGGAAGTCGATGGTGGACAGGTCGCGGTCCCATCCGAGGCGCCGGGACAGACGCCAGATCGTCACCGGCAGCGCGACGATCAACCCGAAGGCGACCGGATAGAGCGTGTAGGGCAGGACCAACAGGACGAGCCACCGCAGGATGACCTGCTTGAACTGTCGGCGGTGTTCCCACCGCCAGCGCAGGGACCGCAGATGGTAGGGGAACATGATGCCCACCAGGCTCGTCATCGCCAGGGCCCCAAGGGGAACGACGGCGACGGCGAGGACCACCTCGGTGGTGAACTGCCAACTGCGATTCCACACGAGCGAGATGATGATCGCGAGCGTCGCGCACGCCGGTCCGACCAGTAACCACAGCCCCAAGGCCTTGGAGCGCAACAGTTCGGCGAACGCACGCGGGTCGTCGAGACTCGACAACACCCGCTCGCGGTCGGGGGCGAGCACGTTGGTGGCGCACACGTCGGCGTACATCCAGCCGGCGAGTGCGTACGGAAGGCCCTCGGGGCCGGTGAAGGTGAAGAACCAGGTTCGCGGGAGCGCGAACCACAGGACCAACACCATCGCCGAGTTGAAGGCGAGCATCAGCAGCGTGTCGGTCGGATTGGTCCGGATTCTGCCGAGTTCGGTGCGCACCGCGGCGAGCGTTCCCGGACTGATCACGCGATCAGCGTACCCAGGGCTCGACGGTCACCGACATGGAACGACCCGGACGCACCAGCGGGGGCGTGGTGCGTCCGGGTCGGGTCGGCGGACGCCGAATCACTCAGCTGTCGTGGATGATCACTCCGCGAATGTTCTTGCCGTCGCGAAGATCCTGGTAGCCCTCGTTGACCTGATCGAGTGTGTAGGTGGTGGTGATCAGTTCGTCGAGCTTGAGCTGCCCGGCGTCGTAGAGGCGCAGCAGTTTGACGATGTCGTACTGCGGGTTGGCCGAGCCGAACAGCGACCCCTTGATGGTCTTCTGATTCAGCGTGAGGTCGGTGCCGGAGACGTGCACGGTGAGCTTGGTGGGGTCGGCCAGTCCGGTGATGACCACCGTGCCGCCCTTGCCGATGACCGCGGTCGCACTCGAGACGACCTGTTCGTCGACGGTGCCGACGAGGATCAGAGCCTGATCGGCGCCTTGGCCCCAGGTCAGCTCATTGACCTTGGCCGCGGCCTCCTCGGCGTCGGCGAAGGCATGCGTCGCCCCGAACTTGATGGCCGTATCCCGCTTCAGCGCAACCGGATCGACGACGACGACATACTTGGCGCCGGCCGACACCGCACCCTGCACGGCGTTGATGCCCAGGCCGCCGATGCCGTAGATGACGACGGTGTCGCCGGCGCGCACCCCGCCCGCGTAGACCGAGGTGCCCCAGCCCGACGGGACGCCGCAGCCGACGAGGACCGCCTTCTCCAACGGCAGCCAGTCGTCGACCTTGACCACCGAGTGCTGGCTGATGGTGGCCCGCTCGGAGAAGGTGCCGAGCATGCACATCGCACCGAAATCGTCCTTGCCGGAATGGAATCGGAACGATCCGTCGGGCATGGAGCCCTCCAGGATGGTGGCGCCCATGTCGCAGAGGTTCTGCCGGCCGGTCGAACAGTAGCGGCAGGTGCCGCAGTTGGGGATGAAGCTGCAGACCACGTGGTCGCCGACCTTGACCTTGGTGACGCCGGGCCCGACCGCCTCGATGATGCCCGAACCCTCGTGACCGCCCACGATGGGATAGCGCGGCGGCAGGTCACCGTCGGTGAGGTGCAGGTCGGAATGGCACAGTCCCGCAGCGGTGTACTTGATGAGTACCTCACCCTCGCGGGGCTCCTCGAGGTCGAGTTCGACGAGTTCGAACGGTTTGCCCGGGCCGGTGAGGACGGCGGCCTTGGTGGTGATGGTCATCGACTACTCCTATGTGAGTGATGAGAATTGATCATGGAGAAAAGTGTTGGGAGAGAGCGGAACTGTCACAGCGTGGAACTCTCACAGGGCGACGTTGACGGCCTTGGTCTGGGTGTACAGATCGATCGCCGAGCCGCCGAGCTCGCGGCCCCATCCGGACTGCTTGTAACCGCCGAAGGGCATCGCGGTGTCGAAGCCGTTGTACTGGTTCACCCACACCGAGCCGGCCTTGATCGCCCGGGCGGTCTTGTGGGCCTTGGACAGGTCCTGGGTCCAGATTCCGGCGGCCAGGCCGTAGATGGAATCGTTTGCCGCCGCGGCGACACCGGTGTCGGCGTCGAAGGGCAGGGCGGCGACGACGGGACCGAAGATCTCCTCGCGCACGATCGAGAAGTCCGGTTCGACGTCGACGAAGACGGTCGGCTCGATGAAGAACCCCTCATTGCCCCAACGCTTTCCGCCGGTCAATGCGCGAGCTCCGTCGGCGAGGCCGGCCGCGAGATACCCCGAGACGCGATCGAACTGCTCCTGGCTGACCAGCGGTCCGAGCTCGGTGGTGGGGTCCAGACCCGGCCCGATCTTGGCCTGCGATGCGGCCTCGGCGACGGCGGCGGTGAAGTCGTCGAAGATGGGGCGCTCGACGAACAGGCGGGTACCGGCGACGCAGCATTGGCCGTGATTGAACATCCACGCGGCCACCGACCCGGCGACGGCCTTCTCGAAGTCGGCGTCGGCGAACACGATGTTGGGGCTCTTGCCGCCGAGTTCCAACGACACCTTCTTCAGGTTGCCCTTGGCGGCGTCGACGATCTTCTTGCCGACCTCGGTCGAACCGGTGAAGGCGATCTTGTCGACGTCGTCGTGCGCCGAGAGTGCCGCGCCCGCATCGCCGAAGCCGGTGACGATGTTGACCACGCCGGGCGGGAAGCCCGCCTCCTGGAAGACCTCACCGAGCAGCAGGGCGGTGAGCGGGGTCTGCTCGGCCGGCTTGAGGATCACGGTGTTGCCGGCGGCGAGTGCAGGTGCCAGTTTGAACGCCGCCATGAGCAGCGGGAAGTTCCACGGCACGATGAGTCCGCAGACCCCGACCGGCTCGCGCAGCGTGTACGCGTGGAACTCGCCGCCCGGGACGAACGGCATCGAGACGTTCACGGTCGAGCCGGTGATCTTGGTGGCCAGACCCGCGTTGTAGCGGAAGATGTCGGCCGACCAGTTGGTGTCGACGGCGGTGGCGATGGTCGCGGCCTTGCCGTTGTCGAGCGCCTCGAGCTGGCCGAATTCCTCGGCGCGTTCGGTGAGGATGTCACCGACCCGCCACAGCAGACGTTCCCGCTCGTTGGGCTTCATCCGGACCCACGCGCCCTCGTCGAACGCGGCACGGGCCGCGCGCACCGCACGGTCGATGTCGGCGGCACCGCCGTGGGCGACGCTGGTGATGGGGCGGGCGGTGGCGGGATCGATGGTCTCGAACGTCCGCCCGGACTCAGCCGATACCCACTCACCCCCGATCAGCATCTTCTTCTCCGACGAGATGAAATCCCGTACCCGGGGGAGGAGTTCGGTTGCGACGGCGGTCATGAGGTCTCCTGCTCGACTCAGTGATGAAGGAATTGGGGGATGAAGGAATGGCGGATGAGGGACACGGGGCGAACATGGCGGTGTCATCAATGACGGATCAGTTGTGACGGGGGTCATATTCGGTCCTGCTTCTATTTCTGCCACCGCATGGGTCGGTCGAGATGTACAGAAACTGAACACCGTGCTGTACAGGTGCCGACCTCGGCGCCGGAGAGCCGCTGACCTAGCGTGATGAGGTCACACTCACCTCAACCCGGGAGGTCGGCGATGCTGCCGAGGATCACCGGTGCCCTCGGTCGGGCCGCGCACGGGCTCGGGCCGGCGACCGGCGCCGGTTCGCCGCGTGAGGCCCTGCGCGCCGGGCTCGGATCGTGTCTCGGTCTCGGGGTGCTCGGCGTCGTGATGCTGTCCTCCGGGGTGGATCTGCACCTCGGGATGTATCTCATCGCGCCGTTCGGTGCGACGACGGTGCTCGTGTTCGCCGCGCCCAACAGCCCACTCGCCCAGCCGTGGGCAGTCGTCGTCGGCAGTGTCGTCTCGGCGGTGGTCGGCGTCGGGATCACGCTGGTCGTCGACGAGCCCACGGTGCGGGTGGCGTTGGCGGTCGGGGCGGCCGTCGCGGCGATGATCCTGTGTCGGGCAGTGCATCCGCCTGCGGGTGCGGTGGCGATGAGTGCGGCTCTGGCGCCCGACACCGTGCGTGAGCTCGGATTCCGTTTCGCCCTGGCACCGGTCGCCGTCGGCGCCGTGCTGCTGGTGGTGACCGCCGTGGCATTCGGTCGGCTCACCGGGCGTCGCTACCCGTTCCGGCAGTTCGATCCGGTTGCCGACCCCGCCGAACGGGTGGGACTCCGTGAGGACGAACTCACCGACATCCTGGCGCGCTATCAGCAGTCACTGAACCTCGGGGTCGCCGACCTCGCGCGACTGGTCGGAGCCGCCGAACTGCAGGCGGCCGGGCACGTCACCGGCCCGGTGGAGGTGGCGTCGGTGATGTCCCGGGATCTCGTGACGGTCGCTCCCCGGACCGGTCGGGCGGAACTCGCGCATCTCTTCGGTGAGCACGGATTCACCTCGCTGCCGGTCGTCGGTGCCGACGGTGCGTACGTGGGAGTGGTGTTCCAGATCGATCTCATCGAGTCCGGACTGACCCCGACAGTTCCGGAGGTGCGCGGCACCCCGGAGGAGTTTGCCGCTCCGGAGGTGTTCGCCGCTCCGGAGGTGTGTGCCACCGACATCATGACCACGGATCTGCCGGTGGTACATCGGGATACGCCGATCGCCGCGTTGCTACCCCAGCTCGCCGAACGTGGCTGTGACGCGGTGCCGGTGCTCGACGGGCCGGCCATCGTCGGCATCGTGACCCAGACCGATCTCATCACGGTCCTCGCTCGTCACGCCCTGCGCAACGGCGGGAACGCGGTCACCGGGTAGGCCGACGTTCCCGGGAGTATGCGGTGCTCTGGCTCAGATCCCGAGCGCTCTCATCCGCGCGTACAGCGTGGTCCGGGAGATCCCGAGTTCCCGGGCGGCCTGAACCTTGTTGTGCGAGCAGTGTTCCAGCGCGTCGATGATCGCCTGTCGCTCGGCCTGTTCGCGGCCGGCGAGGTGCGCGGCGCGGCTCGTGGTGCGGTACCGCTCGGGGAGGTCGGCGACTTCGACCGTGCGCGCCGACCGGGACCGGCAGGTGGCCACCGCCTCGTCGAGCACCGCCACCAACTCGGTGAGATTGCCCAGCCACTCCTGACTGAGCAGGCAGTCGGTGGCCCCGCTCGACAGTGCGGTGTCCGGCGCGAGGTCGGCGACGATGCCGCTGGCGATCGCGGCGAGCTCGGTGCTGCGTTGGCGCAGCGGCGGCAGGTCCACCCGTCGCGGGCAATGCCCGATGAGAGCCGCCGCCCCGGCGCCGAGTTGCGCCGGCGGACCGGTCACCACGATCACCGGCGCGGCCGATGTGGCCCGGCCCGCGGCATGGCGGAGCAGCGTCAGCGACCGGTCGTCGAGGAGTTCGGCGCCGTCGACGACCAGCGCCACCGACTCCGCGCGACTCCGCGCGAGCACCGCCGCGATGTCCGGCGCGGCGCCGTCGATGAGGGCGTCGGCGACGTCGACGACGATCGGGGGTCGGTGATCACCGCCGAGGTCGGCGGCCAGCGAGCGGGCCGTCGTGCTGCGTCCGGTACCCGGCTCACCGGTGATCGCGATGCCCGCGGCCACCGATGCCGGGCGTGCGGGTGTGGGGGGCGAGGTGGCTCCGACGGTCAGCGGCCGCAGATGGAACAGTGCCGCACCATGGGTCCCCGCCACCGGCTCGACGAGGATCTCCACGGCGGTCCCGCCGGCCAGGGTCAGGGACAGGGTGGTCGGGTGCAGCGCCGGGTCGGCCACCACGGCCCGCAGCGCGCCGAAGTCGGATGCGCAGAGTAGTTCGGCGGCAAGGGTATTGGTGAGCTGGATGTCGTCACCGATGGCGGCGACCGCCACGTCGCGGCGCGGGGCGGCGCGCTGGAACGCGTCGAGCACCCGTCGTTGATGTGAGCGGGAGCGATCGAGGAGCCGATCGGCGATGTCGGCGACGATCCCGTTGACGAACGGCACCGCCAACGGGTTGGTGTTGTCGGCGACCTCGGTCATGCACAGACTGCCCACGAGGCGTCGGGTGGCCGGGTGGATGATCGGCTGACCGAAGCAGCTGAGTCGCTTGAACTTCTCGAGGTAGTGCTCGGAGCCGTTGACCATCACGCCGCGACGGATCTCGGCGGGCGTGCCGAGCGCGGTGGTGCCGACCGCGGCTTCGCCGAAGGGCACCCCGCTGGCCGCGCCGGCGCCGTCGAGTGCGCGCTCGATGGTGGTGCCGCCGGTGACGCGGGAGACCATGCGGCATTCGTGGTCGACGAGCAGTAGCGACATCTCGCTGCCGACGATCCGCGAGGCGGCGTCGTCGAGGACGGGCCGGGCGGCGTCGAGGAGCGGGTCGGCCGACGAGATGTCGACCGGCGCGGGCAGTACGTCGCTGTCGGGGCGGATTCCGGACATCGCTGATCGCCGCCAGGACGCTGCGATGACCTGTCGGCCGGGAGTCCGATGGCGGGGATCGGGGTGCGCTGCCGCTGTTGTGTCGATGGTCACAACGATGGCACATGTCGGGGTGCACGCGAAAGGCGCCGGTCCGCCCTCGGGAGGTCCAGTGCTGGTGGGGTGTCCGTCACCCGGTGGATTCGGCCGTTCGCCACGGCAGCCGCGTCCCGAGCCAGGACACCGCGAACGCGAGCCCGGCCATCCCGATGACGATGACGATCATCGACATCGTCATCGACAGGTAGCCCTGTGCGCGCGGGTCGATGAACGGATACGGATACCAGTCGACGACCGTGCCCCGGGTGAGCGTGTACACGCCGTAGAGCAGGGGGATCGCCAACCAACTCCACCAACTCCACGCGGGCAGGCGGCGCGGTCGCACCACGATCCAGTCGACGAGCAGGACCAGCGGCAGGACACGGTGCAGCACCGAGTTGATCCACTCGATGTTCAGGTTCACGTCGATACCCGAGAGCAGCAGTGCGTAGACGATCCCGGTGATCGCCATGCATGTGGTCGCTGCTCCCCTGATCCATTGCCACACAACGGATTCCGGTGCGAATACGGCGCCGATCGTCAGCACGCAGACGGCGGCGATGTTCGACAGCACGGTGAAGTAGCTCAGGTAGTTGCCGAGGGTGAAGCCGGCGACGTCGGCCTGCCGGATGGGCAACAGGATCAACGCCGCCGCACCCAGGGCCGCAAAGCCCAACCGCACGAGTCGAATCCACCAGAGGCGTTCGTCGATCCGGGACAGGACGGGGAATTCCGACATGACGCAATCCTGTCACGCTCGTCGTTCCTGTCATGCTCCTCGACGCGAGGTGGTTGGCGAGCCGACGATCGCGGCCACGATCGACACGACGACGCCGACCGCGGCGCTCGCGGCCACCATCCACAGGCCGGGACCGACGGTGGCCGCGTCGAGCCACTGCCGAAACGGGGTGAGTGAGGGATCGGTCGAGGCGACCGCGCGCCACGGGTCGCGGATCGCGCGTGCGGCGAAGAATGCACCGGCCCCGCCTGCGGCGACACCTGTCAGTGCGCCGACGATCACCAGACGGCGCACACAGAGCGCGCCGGCGGCGAGCACGAATATCGCGCCGCAGATGACCGTCGGCGCGCCCGCTGCGGTGTAGTGCGCGACGGAGAGCGGATCGAAGTCGCCCGCAGCACCACCGTGGCCGACGGTGCCGAGTCCGCTGATGGTGTAACTCCGTTGCAGGCCGGTGGTGTCGGTGAACGAGATCGTCGCCCAGCCGAGCAGACTTCCGGCGATCATTGCGGCGCCGGCAAGGGCAAGGATCGCGGCGCAGAGCGTGGCGGTGGTTCCGAGGGTGCGTCGTGCGGGACCGGGCGGCGGGGGCGGTATCGAAGTGGGCGGAGTCGGCGCCGGTGGGATCGGAGCGAGCGCTCGGGCCCGGGCGACTGTGCGCTCGTCGGTGGTGGGGTGAGTGCGCGGGGGCGGGGTTCGAGGCGGTGGGGTACGCGGTGGTCGAGTGCGCCACTGGGTGTGGGGCACTCGGGGCAGCGCGGTCGTCGTCGGGTCCGGAGTCGCGATGGTGCTGGTGGCAACCGTGCTCGTGGTGGCGGTACTTCTTGCGGCAGTGCTCGACGCGACGAGCGCGGCGGCGAACGATCGGCAGTCGCGGTGGCGATCCTCGGGGTGTTTGGCCAGGGCGGTGGCGAAGGCCGCATCGAGCCCTGCGAGGTCGGGATGTGCGAGGCCGAGAGCGGGGGCGGGTCGGGCGAGATGGTCGCGGATCAGAGCGGCGGGCTCGGCCGCGTGGAACGGTGTGGTGCCGGTGAGGAGCTGATAGGCCGTGCACGCCAGGGAGTACTGATCCGAGAGTGCGGTCGCCGCGCCGCCCTCGATGATCTCGGGCGCGCAGTAGGCCAGGGTGCCGATGATGGCGTTGGTTGCGGTCAGTGGTGTGGCGTCGCCGCCGGCGAGCTTGGCGATCCCGAAGTCCAGGACGATCACCCGGTCGATCTCCTGGGTCGATGCCGCGCGGGTGACGACGATGTTCGCGGGCTTGATGTCGCGGTGCACCACTCCTTGATGGTGGGCGTGGTCGAGGGCGTCGGCGACGCGGCCCACGATGTGCACGACCTCGTCGGGCGTGAGGTCCGCGGCGCTCAGGTCGGCGCCGTCGATGTAACTCATCGTGAACCACGGTGTCTCGTCGACGATCCCGAAGTCGTGCACCGTGATGATGCCCGGATGGTCCAGGGCCGCGGCGGTGCGGGCCTCATGGAGGAAGCGACGCGCGAACTCGTCGTTACCCGCCCCGAGACGCGAGATGACCTTCAACGCCTGCCGCCGCAGCAGGTGTGGATGCTCCACCAGGTAGACCTCGCCCATGCCGCCGGCGCCGAGCGGGGCGAGCACGGTGTATCCGGCGAAGGTCGAGCCGACTCGTAATGTCATGGTCTCGTGCCCTTGCTCGGATGGCGGGTCGGTGATCGACCGGGTCTGTGATTGACGATGTCACACCCGACCGGTGGTGGTCACGTGCTCGGTCCTCCATTCGGCGGATCGGATCTGCGGGGTGGGATGCCGCGAGCGCGACGTGCACCGGCGATACCGTGGTCGCATGCGTGTGGCGACCTGGAACGTGAACTCGGTGAAACAGCGGATTCCCCGGCTGTTGCCCTGGCTGGATGAGCGGTGCCCCGATGTGGTGTGCCTGCAGGAGACCAAACTCTCCGACGACGTCTTCGACACCGTCCTCGGGCCCGAATTCACCGACCGCGGTTACGAGTTCGCCCACGTCGGGCAGGGGCAGTGGAACGGGGTCGCGATCCTGTCCCGGGTCGGTCTGTCCGAGGTGCGCCGCGGATTCGCCGGTGCGCCAGGCTATCCCGACCCCGAGTCGGCGCCCGAGGCGCGTGCGGTGTCGGCGATCTGCAGGGGAGTGCGCGTGTACTCCCTCTATGTACCCAACGGCCGCGAGCCCGACTCCGATCACTACCGCTACAAGCTCGCGTGGCTCGACCGGCTCCGGGAAGTGGTCGCGCCCGAGGCGGCCACGACGATGCTGTGCGGCGACATCAACATCGCGCCCGCCGACGCCGATGTGTTCGACCCCAAGGCCTATGAGGGCCACACCCACGTCACCGAACCCGAGCGCGCGGCGCTCGCAGGTCTGGAGGGTCTCGGCCTGACCGACGTGGTGCGCACCCGGTGGCCGTCCGAACGCGTCTTCAGTTATTGGGACTACCGTGCCGGAATGTTCCACAAGGATCTCGGCATGCGGATCGATCTGATCCTCGCCGGCGCCGACACCGCACCCCGGGTGGCCGCGGCGTGGGTGGACCGCGCCGCGCGCAAGGGGTCCAAGCCGAGCGATCACGCACCGGTCATCGTCGACCTCGACGACGCCCCCGACGGCGACATCGGACCGATGGTTCCGCCGCCGTCCAATCCGGCGCGCCGCGGATCGTCGAAGGTGTCGTTGCCGCAGGCCAAGGACGTCGGCCCGGGCCGGGCCTCCTCGTGAACGACGCCGGGACGGGCGCCGCCGCCAACGATGCCCGTCGGCACCCACAGTGGTACGGCGTCCTCACCGCGCGCCGCGGCGGACCGCTGCCGCCCGCTCGGGCGGCCTCACGGCTCTCTGCGTACGTCTACGGCAACCTGCTGGTGTTGGCGGCGATCGTCCTCGCCTCGGCCGGCGACATCTACGAGGGACATGCGGTGCTGATCGTGCTCGGCACCGGGCTGACCACCTACATCGCGCACATCTTCGCGGATCTGCTCGCGTGGGCCAACATCCCGGAGGCGCACGAGAGCACGAGCGGTAATCGCGCCGCCGACGGGGTGGATGAGGGCGCCGAGGTGAACGACGGCGAAGTCGAACGCCCCGACCTGCGCCGCGAAATCCTCGACGAGCTGCGCGACGCCGTGCCCGTCATGTCGTCGGCGATCTGGCCCGCCATCATCCTGGCCCTCGGGTACCACGACCTCATCCCGACGCAGGTCGCCCAGCTGGTGTCCGGCTGCGTCATCGTGATCCGGATCGCCTCGGTCCCTATCGTCACCGAGCGCGTCCGCGGCAATCGACTCGACATGCGCATGCTGATCGCCGGACTGATCGCCGCCGGGCTCGCCGCGGTCATCGTGATGCTCAAGACCTTTCTGGGACATTGAGCACCTCCGGAGCTGGGGCCCGACCGCCATCGGTGCACCCGCCGGCGTGCCCGATTTCCTCGCGCGGGAATGTTCGGGCAGGTCAGGTGGTTGACCAACCACGTCCGGTCATCTGCCGATCACCCCGGGTTGCGGTCGCGTTGGCCGTCTGGATCCGATTTTTGACCTGTGTGAACCCCATCGGTAGAGTGGACCGTCGGTGCCTGGCAACAGCCGGGCCAGTCCGCGTGCCCTGCCCACGCCGCCCGAGGTTTACGCCGACGGCGACGGAGGTAGACAGCTCGCATGGGAACTCCCGCCCGTGCGAGGGGTGGCCGGACTGACAAGCGATTCCGCTGTCGGGTGTTTGACACGCCCGACCTCGGGGTAGCAATAACTGTACTGACCAGGGTCTACGCCCTGGTGGGGCGAGTTGTGGAGGTCGCCGGAAGTCCGGTCCCGACCGATTCCGACGACCTGCCCGGAGCACAAACCACGACGACAACACCATCGAGCGCTCCACCTCGCGTGCGGGCGAACGTGCCGACAAAGGAAGAAATACTCAGTGCCAACGATCAATCAGCTGGTCCGCAAGGGCCGTCATGACAAGGCTGCGAAGAAGAAGACCGCAGCGCTCAAGGGAAGCCCGCAGCGTCGCGGCGTGTGCACCCGCGTCTACACCACCACCCCCAAGAAGCCGAACTCCGCGCTGCGCAAGGTCGCCCGTGTGCGCCTGACCAGTGCCGTCGAGGTCACCGCTTACATCCCGGGTGAGGGCCACAACCTGCAGGAGCACTCGATGGTGCTCGTGCGTGGTGGTCGTGTGAAGGACCTCCCCGGTGTGCGTTACCGGATCATCCGCGGCTCGCTCGACACCCAGGGTGTCAAGGACCGCAAGCAGGCCCGCAGCCGTTACGGCGCGAAGAAGGGGAGCTGATAAGCGATGCCACGTAAAGGACCCGCACCCAAGCGCCCGCTGATCAACGATCCCGTCTACGGTTCGCCGCTGGTCACCCAGCTGGTCAACAAGATCCTGCTGGACGGCAAGAAGTCGACCGCCGAGCGCATCGTTTACGGCGCACTCGAGCAGGCCCGCGAGAAGACCGGCACCGACCCGGTCGTCACCCTCAAGCGCGCCCTCGACAACGTCAAGCCGACCCTCGAGGTCAAGAGCCGCCGCGTCGGCGGTGCCACCTACCAGGTGCCGATCGAGGTCAAGCCGAACCGTGCCAACACCCTCGCCCTGCGTTGGCTGGTGACCTTCAGCCGGCAGCGTCGCGAGAAGACCATGGTCGAGCGTCTGGCCAACGAACTGCTCGACGCCTCCAACGGTCTGGGCGCGTCGGTGAAGCGTCGCGAGGACACCCACAAGATGGCCGAGGCCAACCGGGCGTTCGCGCACTACCGCTGGTAGAAGAACTCAACACCGGGCACTGGCCGCTCGGAGCGCAGCGACGACCGGCCAGTCCACCCGAGCCTGCGAGGGTGGGGGCGAGCGCAGCGAGCCCGGGCTGACAAATGAAGACAGCCTTTAGTCCGAAATCTTCCCGAAGGGAACTTGATGGCACAGGAAGTGCTCAGCGACCTCAACAAGGTTCGCAACATCGGCATCATGGCCCACATCGATGCCGGCAAGACCACCGCGACCGAGCGAATCCTTTTCTACACCGGTGTGAACTACAAGATCGGCGAGACCCACGACGGCGCCTCGACGACGGACTGGATGGAGCAGGAGAAGGAGCGGGGGATCACCATCACCTCCGCTGCGGTGACCTGTTTCTGGAACAAGAACCAGATCAACATCATCGACACCCCCGGCCACGTCGACTTCACCGTCGAGGTGGAGCGCAGCCTGCGCGTGCTCGACGGCGCGGTCGCGGTGTTCGACGGCAAGGAAGGCGTCGAGCCGCAGTCCGAGCAGGTCTGGCGACAGGCCGAGAAGTACGACGTGCCGCGTATCTGCTTCGTCAACAAGATGGACAAGCTCGGTGCGGACTTCTTCTTCACCGTGCGCACCATCGAGGAGCGTCTCGGTGCCAAGCCGCTCGTCCTGCAGCTGCCGATCGGTGCCGAGGACAACTTCGACGGCGTCGTCGACCTGATCACCCAGAAGGCGATCACCTGGCGCGGCACCGTCGAGATCGGTGCAGAGCCGACCTTCGAGGAGATCCCCGCCGATCTCGTCGATCAGGCCGCCGAGTACCGCGAGAAGCTGCTCGAGACCGTCGCCGAGAGCGACGAGGCGTTGCTGGAGAAGTACTTCGGTGGCGAGGAGCTCTCCGAGGACGAGATCAAGGGCGCGATCCGCAAGCTCACGATCGCCCGCGAGTACTACCCGGTGATCTGTGGTTCGGCGTTCAAGAACAAGGGCATCCAGCCGATGCTCGACGCCGTCATCGCGTACCTGCCGTCCCCGCTGGACGTGCCGAGCGTCGAGGGCCACGCGGTGGGCAACGAGGAGGAGATCCTCTCTCGCAAGCCCAGTGCCGACGAGCCGTTCTCGGCTCTGGCGTTCAAGATCGCCGCGCACCCGTTCTTCGGCAAGCTGACCTTCGTGCGGGTGTACTCCGGTCACATCAGTGCGGGTACCCAGGTGCTCAACGCCACCAAGGGCAAGAAAGAGCGCATCGGCAAGCTCTTCCAGATGCACGCCAACAAGGAGAACCCGGTCGACGAGGCCTGGGCCGGACACATCTACGCGATGATCGGGCTCAAGGACACCACCACCGGTGACACCCTGTGCGACCCGAGCGCGCCCATCGTGCTTGAGTCGATGAGCTTCCCGGACCCGGTCATCAACGTCTCCATCGAGCCGAAGACCAAGTCCGACCAGGAGAAGCTCGGCACCGCGATCCAGAAGCTCGCCGAAGAGGATCCGACGTTCTCGGTCCACCTCGACGAGGAGACCGGCCAGACCGTCATCGGCGGCATGGGCGAGCTCCACCTCGACATCCTCGTCGACCGCATGCGTCGCGAGTTCAAGGTCGAGGCGAACGTCGGTAAGCCGCAGGTGGCCTACCGCGAGACGATTCGCAAGACCGTCGAGAAGCACGAGTACACGCACAAGAAGCAGACCGGTGGTTCCGGCCAGTTCGCGAAGGTCATCATCAAGCTCGAGCCCCTGGTGGACGCCGAGGATGGTGCGACCTACGAATTCGAGAACGCCGTGACCGGTGGTCGTGTGCCGCGCGAGTACATCCCGTCGGTGGATGCCGGTGCGCAGGACGCGATGCAGTACGGCGTGCTCGCCGGTTATCCGTTGGTCAACTTGAAGGTCACCCTGCTCGACGGTCAGTACCACGACGTCGACTCCTCGGAAATGGCCTTCAAGATCGCCGGTGCACAGGCTCTCAAGGAGTCTGCGCGGATGGCGAGCCCGGTCATCCTGGAGCCGATCATGGCCGTCGAGGTCACGACTCCGGAGGACTACATGGGTGACGTGATCGGCGACCTGAACTCCCGCCGTGGCCAGATCCAGGCCATGGAGGAGCGCAGCGGCGCCCGTGTCGTCAAGGCACAGGTTCCGCTGTCGGAGATGTTCGGCTACATCGGCGACCTGCGGTCGCGGACCCAGGGCCGGGCTAACTACTCCATGGTGTTCGACTCGTACGCCGAGGTTCCGGCGAACGTGTCGAAGGAAATCATCGCGAAGGCCACCGGCGAGTAATTCACTCGCTGCGCGGTCTGTCGCGAAGCGCTCACGGCGACCGACGTCGTGGTGACACGGCGCGAACAACGTAAGAGAAAACCCCTGCTGGGATCCGCCCAGTAGAGCAACAAGTCCAGGAGGACAATCAAGTGGCGAAGGCGAAGTTCGAGCGGACCAAGCCGCACGTGAACATCGGCACCATCGGTCACGTCGACCACGGCAAGACCACCCTGACCGCGGCCATCACCAAGGTCCTGCACGACAAGTACCCGACCCTCAACAAGAGCTTCGCGTTCGATCAGATCGACAAGGCTCCTGAAGAGAAGGCTCGTGGTATCACGATCAACATCTCGCATGTCGAGTACGAGACCGAGAAGCGTCACTACGCCCACGTGGACGCCCCCGGTCACGCCGACTACATCAAGAACATGATCACCGGTGCGGCTCAGATGGACGGCGCGATCCTCGTGGTTGCCGCCACCGACGGTCCGATGCCGCAGACCCGTGAGCACGTGCTGCTGGCCCGCCAGGTCGGTGTGCCCTACATCCTGGTCGCCCTGAACAAGGCCGACATGGTCGACGACGAAGAGATCATCGAACTCGTCGAGATGGAGGTCCGCGAACTGCTGGCCGCCCAGGAGTTCGACGAGGAAGCCCCCGTCGTCAAGGTGTCGGCGCTCAAGGCCCTCGAGGGTGACCCGGAGTGGGTCAAGTCCGTCGAGGAGCTCATGGACGCGGTCGACGAGTCGATCCCGGATCCGGTTCGCGAGACCGACAAGCCGTTCCTGATGCCCGTCGAGGACGTCTTCACCATCACCGGCCGCGGCACCGTGGTCACCGGTCGTGTGGAGCGCGGCGAGGTCAACGTGAACGAGGAAGTCGAGATCGTCGGCATCCGCGAGAAGTCCACCAAGACCACCGTCACCGGTATCGAGATGTTCCACAAGCTCCTCGATTCGGCGCAGGCGGGCGACAACGCCGGTCTGCTGCTCCGCGGCCTCAAGCGTGAGGACGTCGAGCGTGGCCAGGTCATCGTGAAGCCGGGCACCACGACCCCGCACACCGAGTTCGAGGGCCAGGCCTACATCCTGTCCAAGGACGAGGGCGGCCGTCACACCCCGTTCTTCAACAACTACCGTCCGCAGTTCTACTTCCGTACCACCGACGTGACCGGCGTCGTGACCCTCCCCGAGGGCACCGAAATGGTCATGCCGGGCGACAACACCGAGATGAGCGTCAAGCTCATCCAGCCGGTCGCCATGGACGAGGGCCTGCGCTTCGCCATCCGCGAGGGTGGCCGCACCGTTGGTGCGGGTCGAGTCACGAAGATCGTCAAGTGACACTCTGACTCACTGAGTCACCGGCGCCCCAACCGCTTTCGCGGTTGGGGCGCCTTTCTCGTTATGTAGGCGATGCTGCGTCCAGATGGGCGGCGAATGACGCGGCATCGGCACACGATCCGCCCCGTTCCCGCCCGCGTGCCCACGCGCAGAACAACTCGGTGAACCTGCGCTCCCCGAGTTCTGCACTCAGCAGCGGCAGATGTCGGGCCGCCTCACCGGATCGCTTGCGCAACAAGGTATCTTCGACGGCGCGCAGCCGCGTCGGGTCGAAGCCCGCAGGCGTCGGCGCACCGGTGACGAGCGCGCGCACGAGGTCTTCTTGCCGTTGCGCTAGGCCGGTCACGACGCCGCCCACCAGCGGCTGCCGACGGTGATCCGGTCCATCCGCGCGGCGTCGGCGATCGCGTCGAGTTCACCGAGGAGCTCGGTCACCGGCGGATACCGGCCGTCGCGCTCGAGCATGAATGCCGGCGCGCGCCCGGTGGCGGCGAGCCGGGTGACGAGGTCGAGCACCGCGTCGGGAACGGGCGCGGTGTGGGTGTCGTGATAGAGCACCCCGTCGGATTCGCCGCCGGCGACGTGACAGTAGGCGATCGCCTCGAGCGGCATCCGGGAGAGTTCGACGGCCGGATCGACACCCGAGTTGCGGGCACACGCATACACATTCGCGACGTCCAGCAACAGCCGGACCCCGGTGCGCTCGACGATCTCGGCGAGGAACTCGCCCTCGGTGTACTCGTCGTCGGGCCAGGAGAACAATGCTGCGATGTTCTCCACCGCCAGCGGCACCGACAACCGGTCCTGGGTGCGAGTGATGTTGTCGCACAACACTGCCAGCGCTTCACGCGTCCGGGGAACGGGCAACAGATGCCCGGCCTCGACGCCGCCCGCCCGGACGAACGCGATGTGCTCACTGACCAGCGGCGACCGCAGGCGGCGAGCCGCACGTGCCAGAACGTCGATCCGGTCGTCGGTCACCGGCTCGGCACCACCCAGAGACAGGCCGACGCCATGCGGGATGACCGGCACCCCCAGCGCCGTAAGCGGTTCGACGTCGATGTGCGGCACCGACTCGGCGATGACCTCACAGAATCCGAGGCCGGGAAGGTCGTCGACGACGGCCGCGATCTCCGGGCGCCAGCCGATCCCGATACCGGCGATCTCCGGTGTGCTATGTGACCTGCTCATGAGGAACCCTTTCTCCGATGTGACCGCTTCGTGGGGATCTCGTTGTCCCGGGATGGTAGAACGCGGTGGTCGTACGCGGCGGTCGAGTACAGTGATCACCCGCCGCATCCGCCGCCACCGCCTCCACAGCTGGATCCGCCACTGCTGCAGCCACTCCAGCCCCCACCACAACTGTGTGACGAACCCCCGTGATGCGAGCCGCCGTCGCTGCCGCCGTAGAAGGCGGACCCGAACCACGATGCTCCGCCGCTGCCCGTGGCACGTCGTGAACGGGCCTTTCTCACGACAGGTGTTGTGGGGGTGGCGATCCCCGGATCGGGGGCCGTGGTCGTCGGGCGGAGCAGCGGGTCGGCGGCCAGGCGCGGATCGAGGAGTGCAAGTGCTTCGATGCCGTGCAGGGCTGCGGCGACGGCGGCGTGGTGTGCTCCGAGGGCGGCGAGCGCGGGCCGGTACTGCGGCGCGAGCAACCTGTGCCGCCGGCGCAGTTCGGCGAGTACCGCCTCGCCGCGCGCGGTCCGCTCACGAGGATGGACTGCGCACCAGATACACACCGCGGCAAGGCATATCACGATGACGACGAGATAGCCGACCGGCTTGCGGTGCGCGAGACCGGCCACGATCCGTGCGAGCCCGAGCACGAGTACCGGGATCAGGACGGCCACCCCGACCGCGCGTCGGCGTGCGTGGCGCAGGCCCACGTCAATGAGCTCCGAGTGCACCTGCCGCAACGGCACCGACACGTCACGCAAGGAACTCGTGCCGCGTCGCGCATAACGGTCACCGACCGCCCGGACAAACCGATCATTCTGTGCGGGTGCAGCTTTCAGTCGATTGGTCACACGTCCGCTCGAGTTGATATAGCCGGCTGCCCGGAGTTGGGCGACCGCTGCGAGGACCGCATTCTCCTCGGAGACCAGTGCCCCGATCTGTGTGGGAGTGAGGTCGGGGAGATCATCGACCCGCTGGTGGGCGGGACGTCGCCGCACGATGACGACGGCGAGAGCCGCCACCGAGATGACGGCATAGAGGGCGAGGAAGGTCGTGCTGGGGATACCCCAGGTGTCGGGTCCGTTCATGGTGTCACCGGCTTTCTCCCAGTGCGCACGTCTCGCCACGAGGCATGCGCGGAGGTGAACCCGCCCGATTGCGAGAGGCGGGGAAAGGCATCGTCGGCCGGCGCGACGTTGCGCAGGCCCGACATTCGTTGCGGCGGCGGCCGTTCGGTTACTGCTTCTCGGCCCGAGAGTCACTGCGTGTCAGGTGATCTCAGTATCTACGCTGCTTGCGAATGTGCCAGTGGTGAAGGCCTGCCGTGGCCGATTCGTGACCGATTCCATCGGATGCTCACAGATATCGATCCGGTGAGCTGGGGCGATGTGTCAGGGTTTGTTGGCCGGCCAGTTGTAGATGAAGTCCAGCAGACCCGTCCCCGGCCCCTTGGGTGTCTTCAGTGCCGTGCTGTTGATCAGGTAGTAGGTGCTCCCGATGCCGGTCCACACGACTCCGACGACCTGGTGTTCCATGCTCTCGGTCGCCGGGAGGACCTTCGCGAGTTCGGCGAACAGATTCGGCAGCGCCCCGGTGTACTTCACCACCCGGAACCAGGCGGTCTTGCGCAGCGGGGTCTTGTGGCGATCGTTGATGCGTAGCTCGACGTTGGCCTGCGGCGACATCCAGTCGCTGATCTTGGTGACCGGTTGGATCTGCCGGAGATCACTGAACGTCGGATAGAAGACCTGGGACAGGTGGATGTGGAGTTGGTCCTGGCCTCGTCGGTCCTTGGAGTTGACGCCCAGCGCGAGTGGGGAGGACGGCTTGGCCGGGATGTTCGCGACGGCCTCGCGCCACGCACCGGCCCACCAGTTGGGCGGATCGTGGCGCAGGTAGCTGCATTCGATACCCGAGATGCGATTGGTCGGCATGAGCAGTATGTCGTTGTTGCCGTGCGGGTTGTCGCCGCCTCGTCGGATCGCGTAGTAGCGGTTGGGACTCGCCGAGATCTGCTTGACGTAGAGGTTGGACCCGGGCTGGGCGGGGGTGCACCCTTTGACCTGATCCCACAGCCAGAAACGGGCGTTCGTCTTGCCCGAGTCCGACGGGCTGCCGCAGTCGGGTGGGGGAGCACCCCACGCGATGCCGGCGACGCCCGTTCCGGCGACCGCGCCGACGCCGAGGGCGGCCGTCGTGGTGAGGAAGGTGCGCCGACTCAACCCGCGGCTCGGAGTGGATGCGCCCGGCAAGGGGGTGGAGTCGCTGTCCATGGCCGGCCCTCTCACCGATGAGCCCGGCTGGTCGGCCGGTTGCTCCGTCTGAGCCATGAGTGTGCCAGTCGGCGAAGGCCCCGGTTACTCGAACGCCGAAATCGATTCAGGTTTTCCACATGTTACGCTCAGCGAATTCCGAGCTACTTAGACCTCACAAGTCACACTAGTAACATTGCGTCACAATTGCCACTTGGGTAACCGACTGGTCTCAATGTCGGTGCCCTGTGGTCACGAGCCTGGTGACAGCGGTCCGCACCGCCCTAATGTCCTGGGCGTGCGTTCAAGTCTGAGACGGTCGGTCCACAAGCGCCTGGGCCGGCGAATCGTCGCCGCGACCATCGTGGCGTCGGCGTTGGTGATCTCCCTGTCCAGTGGTGTCGGTGACGCCGATGCGGCATCGCTGAACCGGATCTCGGTCGGGGGGTGCGGGATGCCCGCGAGCCCGGTCGACATCTGGGCCCGGCCGGGCAACTACAAGACGGTGATCGCCCTCGATGGGCTACGAGCCACCAGCGACATGAGCGGCTGGCGTCATGAGACCAACATCGCCCGCCTGGCCGACTCGGGCGTCAACGTCGTCGAACCCGTCGGTGGACTCGCGAGTTTCTACACCAACTGGGACACCGCCAGCCCGGGCAACAAGATCAAGTACCGCTACATGTGGACCTGCCGGTTGGACCGGATCGTCGCCGCCCTGGACGCGCGCGGGCTCGCCGTCGGGCCGTGGGGCAAGTACGCCATCATGGGCATCTCGATGGGCGGCGGCTCGGCGATGATCTACGGCGCTTATCACCGCAACCGGATCTCGCATGTGTTCTCGATGTCGGGTTACGTGAACCTGTCGGCCCCGACGATGCGCGAGGCCGTGCGCCTTGCGCTGATCGACGCGGGCGTCGAGGCCGGAGTGGGGCCGTTCAGCGCGGAT
Source organism: Gordonia sp. N1V (assembly GCF_029269935.1). NCBI lineage: Bacteria > Bacillati > Actinomycetota > Actinomycetes > Mycobacteriales > Gordoniaceae > Gordonia > Gordonia sp. N1V. Next base: position 47,306 of record NZ_JARJDD010000013.1, on the reverse strand, counting down.
GCGATGTGGGGCCCGCCGTGGAGCGATCGCTGGCAGCGCAACGACGCGCTCGTCCAGTTGCCGCGGATGCGCGGGATGAAGATCCGGGTCGCCGCAGGATCAGCCGCCTGGGGCCGCTACAACACCGACGCCGTCAACTCCGTGAAAGGCACCCCGCTCGAGGCGGTCGCACTCGCGCAGACCCGGTCATTCGAGGTGGCCGCCGCACTGCAGGGCATCCCGATCACCACCGACTTCCCCACCGTGGGGACACACACCTGGGGTTACTGGCAGGACATGGTCTGGCGCGCCAAGAACTCCGGTTGGTTCCGGGACCGCTGATCACCGGACAGGCGCCGACAGGGGATGCGGCGCCTTGCCTGGGGTGATCGGCGGGTGCGTGGCGGAACCGTCGACGACGTGGCATCGGACCCTCCCCGGGGTCGGGTACCGCGTCGTCGACGGTGCCGTCAGGAGTTCGAACTCACCACTCGTCGAGTGAGACGTAACCGTCCTGGATCGCGCGGGCGAACAACGCCGACTTGGTGTTCGCCGCCCGGCCCACCGCCTCGTACTTGGCCCGGATGCGTGCCACATGGGTGCTCACCGTCGACACGCTGATGAACAGCGCCTTGGCGGCCTCCTGTTTGGACTCGGCGCGCAACCAGGCGACGAGCACCTCGACCTCGCGGCGTGAGAGGTCGGGACGTCGGCTCGCGGGACGGTTCACCGCATAGAGGTGGCGATGGCGGGGATCGAGATGGGGGTGGGGTCGGGAATCGTGCTGGGGTCGCCGATGCAACGGCGGCTCCTCGGTACCGGGGATGATGGTGACCTCCTGATGGATTCGCGCCGCAGCCCGACTCGCCGACGCGCAATGGATCGCGGTGTAGTCCGCGCGGACCAATCTTGGTGCGGAGGGGATGACGAAGCGCGCCGCAGTGGCTGAGAATCGGAAGTCGATACATTTCTCGATACGCTGACCAGCGCGAATCTGGTCCGACGACAGGACTCCTCTCGCCATGGGACCCGATGCCGTGCACACCCGCGACGAGCTCGGCCGCGCCCTCACCGGACTCCGCGAGCGGTCCGGGATGAGTGTGCGCGACGTCGCGTCCGACGCCGACGCGCTCCTGGGCACGGTCGCCGGATGGTTCGCCGGACAGCACGCCCCGACACGGGCGAGCCGGGAGATGTTCGAGCGTGTCCTCGCCGCGTGTGGCGTCGTCGAGGACGCCGACGTCCAGCAGTGGTGGGCCGCGGCCGAGCGGTCGTCGCGGCGCACCCGCAAGTCGGCGTCGTCGGTGTCACCGTACCGGGGCTTTGCTCCGTTCTCGGCCGACGACGGGGCCTGGTTCTTCGGTCGCGACGAGCTGATCGACCGGCTCGCCGAGATGGTTCGCTCCCGGCTTCCCGAGACGGTGCCCGGGCCCGGCCCGGAGCCGGACCAGTCGGTCGGAGAGGGTGGGCCCGACTGGCTGCACGGCGTCGCGGTGGTCGGGGCGTCGGGGGTGGGTAAGTCCTCGCTCGTCCGGGCCGGCCTGTTGCCGCGCATCGGTACCGAGGAGCCGTTCCTCGATTGGCGCGCGGCGGTCATGGTGCCCGGCGACGACCCTGTCACCGCGCTCGAGCAGGCCGCGGCAACTCTCGACGAGACGCCCGGCGACGGTCCGGCGCTGCTCGTGATCGATCAGCTCGAGGAACTGTGGACCCAGGGTGATTCCGCCGGGCGGGCACGGCTGACCACCCGGCTGGCCGAGTACGCCGCGCGCCGGCGCACCGTGGTGATCGGGGTGTTGCGCGCCGACTTCTACGAACGTGCCGCCGCCGGTCCGATCATCGCCTCGGTGCTGGCCAATTCGCAGCTACTCGTCACCCCGATGTTGCCCGCACAACTGCGGGAGGTGATCGTGCGGCCCGCCGAGGTCGCCGGGCTCACCGTCGACGACGATCTGGTGACCATGCTGCTCGACGACGTGGCGCCGTCGACGAGCGTGCGGCCGGTCGGCGCGGGTGTACTCCCATTGCTGTCCCATGCCCTGCGCGCCACGTGGGAGAAGTCTGATCGCCGACGACTCACGGTGCGTGACTACGTCTCGACCGGCCGCATCTCGGGAGCCGTCGAACAGACCGCGGAGTCGGTGTATGACTCACTCGACGACGCGCAGCGGGCCGTGGCGCGCCGAATCCTGTTGGAAATGGTCAACGTCGACGAGGAGACCATCACCCGGCGCACCGTCCGGCTCGCCGATCTCGACGCCGACGATCCGGCCGGGGACAACCGTCATGTGCTCGAGACGTTCGCCGCGGCACGTCTGGTCACGGTGACGACCTCGCACGCCCAGGTCGCGCACGAGGCGCTGCTGACGGCCTGGCCGCGGCTGGGCGAATGGATCGACGCCGACCGCGAACGGTTGTTGCTGCGGCGCCGATTACAGACCCTGCGGGACACGTGGGAGGCCAACGGTCGGCCCGACGACCTGCTGCCGCTGCGGGCCCGGCTGGAGATGTTCCGGCCGCTCACTGACGACGGCTCCTCGCTGGATCAGGCCAGCCGTGGCTTTCTGGAGGCCGGTGAGGCGCGGGTACGCGCCCAGGACGCCCAGGAACGACGCCGCAGTCGTCAGCTGCGCCGAATCGCTTTGACCGCAGGGGTCTTCGGCATCGTGGCGGTCACCGCGGCGGTCATCGCGGTGATCACCGGCGTGCATGCGGTGGGTCAGCGCGAGCAGGCCGAGGCCGCCCGGAATCAGGCGCTGAGCCGACAGCTGGCCATCCAGTCGAGCGAGTTGGAGGATCGTGACCCGTTTCTCGCCGCGCAGCTGGCCATGGTCGCCTATCAGACCTCGCCGACCCTCGAGGCGCGGTCGCGATTGATCGACGCGACCGGTCACGGTGTCCCGAATCGCTTTGTCGGTGAGGGCGGATCGGTGCTGCTGGCCCGCTCGGGGTCACTGCTCGTCGCCGCCGGAGGCGGCGGGCAGGTGCGGCTGTTCGACGTGTCCGACCGCGGGATCAACCGGCAGGTCACCACATTCCGCGCGCCCGGCGGCGGCGGTCGATTGGGTGGGGTCGCGATCCTGCCGAGGACGTCGACGGTGCTTCTCGGCGGTCGCGGCACCCTCACCGCCTGGAATGTCGCCGACCCCGCACACCCGGTGCGCGCCTTTGATTTCCCGGCCGTCGGCGGCGACGTCAACGCGCTCTCGGTGAGTCCCGACGGCCGGTTCGTCGTCGCCAGCGTGCCCGAGGTCGGGGTGCAGGTGTGGGTGAACTCGGCCGGGACGTGGCGTCCGGTGCCGTTGCCGGGCAAGGTCGCCGGCGTCGCCGGCGCGGCCGCATTCAGTCCCGACGGCCGTTCGCTGGCCACCAGCAGCGCCAACCGTCGCATCGATCTGTGGCGCATCGACGGCGACGACATCGTCGCGACGGGCGAGATCCCGCTCGATGCGTGGCGCGACAACGAACTCGCGCAGGGCCTGACCTACACGCAGGACGGTACGCGGCTGGTGGCGGCACTGCGCAGCCGCGTGATCGACGTCGTCGACGTCTCCGATCCGGCCGCTCCGCGTAAGGTCGCGGGGTTCGGCGGTTTCGACAGCTACGTGACGGCGGTGGCCGTCAACGCCGCCGGCACCGAGATCGCGGGCGCGGGCGCCGACAACACACTGCGGATCTTCGACCTGACCAACCCCTCGGCCGCTCCCCGGATCCTCACGGCTGCATCGAACGCGGTCTCGGTGGTGTTCGCCGGAGACCATGTGATCGCATCCAGTGATGATGGGCGGGTACAGGATTGGCCGCCGACGTCGAATCGGACGGTGATCGGGACCAACAGCGTCTACCAGATCCCGGCGAACGGCTCGACGACCCGGCTGCTCGCCGCCGACAGCGGCACCGATGGGCGGATCACCCAGTGGGACATCGAGTCCGACGGGCTGAGTCGCGCCGGACCGGATCTCGTTCCGCCGCCGGGCATGGTGTATTCGGGAGCGGTGACGCTGTCGCCGTCGGGCCGGATCGCGACCATGGGGACGGTCACCGGAGCGGTGCAGTTCGCCGACATGTCCGATCCCGCCGACCCGCACCTGGTGGGCTCGGTCGATGCGCAGCACACCCTCAACGAGACCGTGGACTACAGCGAACGGTCGCATCTGGCCGTGACCGGGGCCACCGACAGCAACATCGTCACCGTCATCGATGTCTCGGATCTTGCTGCGCCCAGGGTGGTTTCGACCTTCGACGCCGGCGGCGGCGTGTGGTGGACGACGCTGAGCCCCGACGGTCGCCGGGTCGCGGTGGCGACCTCCACCGGCGTCGTGCAACTGGTGGATCTCACCGATCCGGCGGCACCACGGGCCTATCCGCGTCCGATCGACTTCGAGGGCGCGGCGCTCGCGGTGCGCTTCTCCGCCCGCGGCGACCGGATCGTGGCGACCTCGGAGGAGCGTGCGGTCGTCGTCGCCGATATCTCGAATCCGCAAGCGCCGCATACCGTCGCGACGTTGACCGGCCCGGCGGGCCAGCTCTACAGCGCCGGTTTCTCCGCCGACGGTTCCCATGTGATCGCCGGTGGCGGGAATTCCGAGGTGTGGGTGTGGAATCTGGCCGACGGAGGGTCGGCGGAGGTCGTGTTGCGCTCGTTCCCCGGACGGGTCTATGACGTGCGATTCGCGCCCGGCGATCGGATCCTCGCCGCCGGTGAGGCAGGGGTGATCGAGTCGTGGGAGCTCGATACCGGTGCGATCATCGACGCCCAGTGCGCCCAGACCGGCGATCAGATCACCGAGGAGGAATGGGCCACCTACGTCCACGGCATGGGCTATCAGCCTCCGTGCCGCCGGTGATCGCGGCCGTGGGGGCCCGTCCCGGGTAGGTATCGACGCTGGTAACTTGGGCCCAATGCGGTTGTTGCAGCGCCCCATCGGGCACGGCGAGCTCACCCTCGCGGTTGCCGTCGACGGCGATCTCGCCGACAGCCGCACTCCGCCTGTCCTGCTGGTCCACGGGATGGGCAGCGACCACAGCACCTGGCGGCCCTTCGCGTCGATCCTGCGCCGCGCCGGCCGCGCGGTCATCGCGGTCGACCTGCGTGGACACGGCCGCAGCGGCCGTCCGGGGGACTACGCGCTGGAAGCCTTCGCCGCCGACCTGGGATTCGTGCTCAACGAGCTCGATGTGGAGCGGGCCGACGTGGTCGGTCACTCGCTCGGTGCGCACGCGGCACTGCGCGTGGCGATGAACGATCCCGGCCGGGTCCGGTCGCTGGTGCTCGAGGAAGTGCCACCGATGCCACGCGACCAGGCCGATCTCGACGAGGAGATCGTCATGTCGTCGGGCTTCGGTGAACGCGTACGCGGTATCGGCGCCCTGATGCGCAACCCGATGCCGGTGGTCCGATTCGATCGCGCCGTGGGAACGCAGGTCGGCGCCGAGTTCGAGCGCGCCGACCCGCAGTGGTGGGGGCGTCTGGCCGAGGTGTCGGCGCGGACCCTGGTCATCTCCGGTGGTCCGCGTAGCTTTCTGCCCCCGCAGCATCTGCAGTCCATGGCGCAGGCCTTGCCCGACGGCCGCTTCGACGTCATCGACGCAGGCCACTCGGTCCATCGGGACCGTCGTCGCGAATTCACCGCGAAGGCAGGCGCTTTCCTGGCGCAGTGACGCCGGCAGCCCCCTACGCGGCCGGCTTGTTGTGCAGCGGCCGCGGGTCGACGCCGACCTTCTCCCACGCCTCGGCGGCCCACGGCACGTACAGCCACCGCACCGGCAGCCGGTTGAACACCGGGTTGAGTGCCCGCATGAACGTGGCAAACCTCTGGAAGTTCTTTTCGCGCTTGGCATCCCAATCCAAGTCGCAGACATCACGCATCTGCTGCGGAAGGGTGCCGACCACCACGGTGCGGATGAACGCGTTGAGCGGGGCGGAGACGACGCGCCACACGGGCGCCGGGATGCGGCGCGGCCGCGGCAGACCCTTGCGGATGTATCCGGTCGCGTACACGACCGTCTTGTGCGGCACGAAACGCTCGAGCATGGAGTCCCAGTACTCGCGGAACTCGGCGTAGGTCTGCGGCTGACTGCGCGCGCTGACGCCGTAGAGCTCGTACCAGATCTTGCTCTCGGCGAAGATCTGCTCCTTCTCCGCCTCGGACAACCTACGGATGAAGGTGTCGGTGATGTAGAGCACCTGATCGACGAAAGTGGCGTGCGCCCAGTAGAACAGCTCGGGATTGAGCGCGTGATAGCGCGAACCGTCACTGATGGTGCCCTTGATGTCGCGATGGAAATCGCGCACGGTGCGTCCCCACTTGGCTGGCTCGGCGCTGTAGACGGTGCGCATCACGGGCGGGCCGGTGCGGCGGGCGCGGCCGAGGAAGTCGTCGAAGATCACCGAGTGATCGAGCACGCCCTGACCGAGTTGTTCGATGCAGTTCTCGGTGCCGGCGAGGCGCTGGAATCCGAGGATTCCGCGGACGTCGCCATAGAACTTCCAGATGAGCGAGTCGGCGCCGAGCCGCGGAGTTGGCAGTGCGTCGTTCTCCGGAGTGGGATGCTCGGGACTGGCCTCGACCAGGACAGGCTGCGCCTCACGGATCGCCGAGTCGAAATCCTGATTCACTGTCATGGCGAGACCTTATCGCACGAAGGAACGAGTTTCCAGATTTGTTTCATCGGTCTGGCCAGGGAGGAGGATCGTGACCGGTCAGAGGTTGCCGACGCCGGAGGAGTTGCTCGAGCATGCGGTGGTGCTCAGCCTGCCCATGCGCACCCGTTTCCGGGGTATCACCACGCGCGAGGTGATGATCGTCGAGGGGCCGGCGGGCTGGGGTGAATTCGGGCCGTTCGTCGAGTACGACGACGAGGAGTCCGCGGCGTGGCTCGCGGCGGGCATCGAGGCGGCGTATCTCGGACCACCCCCCGAACGTCGTGATCGGATCGCCGTCAATGCGACCGTGCCGGCGGTCCCCGCATCGGAGGTCGCGGGGATCCTCGCCCGTTTCCCCGGCGCGCGCACCGCCAAGGTGAAGGTCGCCGAACCGGGGCAGACCCTCGACGACGACGTCGCGCGGGTTGCTGCCACGCGCGAGCTCATCGGCCGCGTCCGCGTCGATGCGAACGGGAAGTGGGATGTGGCGCAGGCGATCACGGCATTGCGCGCGATCGGTGACCTCGAGTACGCCGAGCAGCCGTGCGCCACCGTCGAGGAGTTGGCTGCGGTGCGTCGGGCGGTCGACGTGCCGATCGCCGCCGACGAGTCGATCCGCAAGGCCGCCGACCCGATGCGGGTGGTCGCCGCCGAGGCCGCCGACATCGCGGTGCTCAAGGTGGCGCCGCTGGGCGGCATGCGGGCCGTGCTCACCCTGGCCGAGGAAATCGGTCTGCCCGTGGTGATCTCGAGTGCGCTGGACTCCGCGGTCGGCATCGCCGCCGGCGTGGCGGCGGCTGCGGCGCTGCCCGAGCTACCGTTCGCCTGTGGTCTCGGCACCGGCTCGTTGTTCACCGGAGACGTCGCTGACGGTGGCACCCCGGACGGTGGCACCCCGGACGACGGTCATCTGCGGCCACAGTGGTTCGGGCCCGGTGACCTCGACGTTCCGTCGACGCTGTGCGCCGCCGAGGACCGCCGGCGGTGGTGGCACGAGCGGTTGCGGCGCGCTCACGCGGTCCTGACCGCACGCGGGCACCGACTCGGCTGAGGGAGTTTCCCGGCCGGAGGGTGACAGTCGATAGAGACATATCGTAGAGTTTGTTCCATGGTGTTGTGCGGCTCACAGGAGCGGGGTGGACTCGCGCAGGCTCAGGGTGCTGCCCTGACGGCGTCCTCGTCGGTGTCTCGGGTGCGCTCGGCCGGGAAGTCACCGATCCTCGCGCCACCGCCACCCGGCAGCGATCTGCAGGCGATTCCGTGCGCACATCGCAACGGCATCCTCGAGATCATGTCGATGCGTCGCGATCCCTTCGGATTCGCCGAACGTCGTCGCGCCGAGTTGGGTCTCATCTCCGGCATGAGCGCGCTGGGGATTCGGATGGTCACCGCCGCAGGCCCCGATGCGGCCGCGGAGATCCTGATGAACTCCGATCGGGCGTTCGCCAACGGTCCCGCCTGGAGCTACTTCATCGGCCCCTTCTTCAACCGCGGGGTGATGCTCCTCGACTTCGAGGAGCACCGCCACCACCGGCGCATCATGCAGCAGGCCTTCGCGCCGACGATGCTCAAGGGCTACCTGCAGGAGATGTCGCCGATGATCGCCGAGGCGATGACCCGCTTCCCGACGGGGCGTGTCCACCTGTTCGATCGGTTCAAGTCGTTGACCCTCGACGTCGCGCTCGAGGTCTTCCTCGGCGTCGACCTGTCCGCCGACGAGGCCGCCACGCTCAACAAGGCCTTCGTCGAGACCGTGCGTGCCGGAGTTGCCTACGTGCGCAAGCCGGTTCCCGGCGGCCGGTGGTGGAAGGGATTGCGCAGCCGCAAGGTGCTCGAGGAGTTCTTCTACGCCACCCTGCCCGCCAAGCGGGCGCGTGAGACCCCCGATCTGTTCTCGGTGCTCTGTCATGCGCGCAGCGACGAGGGACACCGATTCTCCGACGAGGACGTCGTGAATCACATGATCTTCGTCCTGATGGCCGCGCACGACACCTCGACGATCACGATGACCCAGATGGCCTACCGGATGGCCGCCGACCCACACTGGCAGGAGCGGGCGCGCGCCGAGTCCAACGCACTCGGCCCCGACATGGGCTATGACGACCTCGGCCGTCTCGACGTGCTCGACCGGGTGATGAAGGAGTCGTTGCGGATGTGCCCGCCGGTACCCGCCCAACCGCGAATCGCGGTCAAGGACACCTCGATTCAGGGGTTCTTCGTACCGGAGGGGACGATGGTCAGTGTTCCGCAGCTGACCAATCATCGTGACCCCGAGCTCTACACGGAGCCCGGGGTGTTCGACCCTGATCGTTTCGGCCCCGAACGCGCCGAGGACAAGTCGCATCGGATGGCCTGGATTCCGTTCGGTGCGGGGGTCCACAAATGCATCGGTCTGTATTTTGGACAAATGGAAATCAAGACGATCATGCATCACCTGCTGCGCGGGTACGAGTGGTCGGTCCCCGCGGGATACACGCTCCCGATGGACTACAGCGCACTACCGGTACCCAAGGACGGGCTGCCGGTCACCGTTCGGGGGTTGCGATGACCCCGGGCGCGCCGGGCACCCACGCCGAGCAGGGCCGTCGCCGCAAGGTCCGCAACACCGACAGCCCCGCCGATCAGAACAGCGCGATCATCGCCGCCGCCGAGGCGGAGTTCACCGAGGTCGGGGTGCGCCGCGCGAACGTCGACGAGGTCGCCAAACGCGCCGGGGTCTCCCGGTCCACGCTGTATCGGCGGTTCCCCAACAAGGAGGCGCTGCTGCTCGGCGTCGCCGAGGAACTCTACGAACGCGGCATGGCCCGGCTGGTCGACGCGGTCCGCGGCCTCGGCCCGCGTGAGGCGGTCATCGAGGCCTTCGCCGCGGGCGCGGCGATGATCTCCGACGAACCCCTGATGCGCCGGCTCGTGCTGACCGACCACGACATGGCGCCGATCACCGCCTCGGTGACCGCCCTGTTCATCGACGTCGCCACCGGACGCGTCGCCGCGACTCTGCGCACCGCCGGTGCGCAGATGCCCGACGAGGATCTGCTCGAGGCCGTCGAAATCCATGTGCGCCTGGTCATCTCGTTCCTGGAGACACCGGCCTCCGACGAGGCGCGGCAGGAGCCGGACCGGGTGCGAGCGTTCGCGGAGAAGTTCCTCGCACCGATGATCTGGTGACCGCCCCGGGCGGCACAACCGAAGTCAGTACGTGATCTCACCAAGGGGGAGTAGTCGATGAGTATGCGCAGCAACCGATTCGGTCGCATCGGGCATGACGAGGTGCGGGCCCGGCTGGCCGACAAGGTCGTGGTGATCACCGGCGGCGCACGCGGTATCGGCCTGGAGACCGCCCGTCAACTCCTCGACGCCGGGGCGCGGGTGGCGATCGGCGACGTCGACAACGAGGTCCTGGCCAAGGCCGCCGCCGACCTCGGGGTGGAGGGGGTCGAGGTCGACGTCACCGACCGGGCGAGCTTTGCCGCCTTCCTCGACGAGGTCGAGCAGCGTCTGGGGCCGGTGGATGTGCTGATCAACAACGCCGGGATCATGCCCGTCGGGTCCTTCCTCGAGTTCGACGACGCGTTGATCCGCCGGACCTTCGACATCGACCTGATCGGTGTCATCACCGGCAGTCAGCTTGCCGCGCAACGAATGACGGCCCGACGGTCCGGGCAGATCGTCAACATCGCCTCGGTTGCCGGCCGGCTTCCGATGCCGGGTTTGGCCGTCTACAACGCCGCGAAATCGGGGGTCATCGAGTTCTCCGAGGCCCTCGACGCCGAACTGTCCGACCACGGCGTGCGGGTGAGCACCGTGATGCCGACCTTCACCCGCACCGGCCTGATCTCGGGCCTGGCGACCAATCGCTACATCCAGACCGTCGAACCCGAGGTCGTGGCCGCCGCCGTCGTCGGGGTCATCGCCGAGCCACGCACCCGTGTGGCCGCCCCGCGGGCGATGCGGTGGGTGGACGCCAATCCCGTCTTCCCGCAGGCGTTCAAACGTCTGACGCGCCGACGCACCGGACTCGACCGGATCTTCCTCGACTACGACTCGGCCGGCCGCGCCGACTACGACGCCCGCATGCGGGGGCGCGCGACATCCTGAGCGTCACGGCCCCGCGTTATGATCGTGCGGTGCTGGCAAGGAGGCGTTGACGATGCCGTGGCCGACACCGCCGACATCGGCATCCCCGTCGATCCGGGCGGACCGGGCGGCCCGCCGCGAGTTGCGGCGCGCGGTCGACGATCTCGACGAGGTGCGCCGGGCGAACGGTCGGATCGTTCCGCTGTCGCGATGGTGGTGGACGGCCTCCGCGCTGGTCGTGACCGCTGCACTGGTGGTCGCGGGATTCGGTGTGGCGGCGTGGGTGCGCGCCGCGAATTCCTGGACCGATGCCGATTTCACCGACGTCGCCACCGACGTCGTCGCGGAGCTGTTGAGCCCTGATCCGACTGCACCGCAACGGGTTCGGTCGGTACTCAATGATGCGACCGGTGCCTTCTACGACGAATTCGCACAATCGGCGGACTCCTACACCGCATTCGTCCGGCGCAGTGGAACCGCGGCGAGTGCCACCATCGACGGCACCGGAATCGTCACGCGCACCACCGATTCCGCCGTGGTGCTCGTCGCGGCGACGGTGGGCTATCAGCAGACCGGGCAGGCCGTGGCCGACCGCACCTTCCGGTTGCGGCTGGCCGTCACCGACGATTCCGGACGGCTCAAGGTCGCGGCGGTGCAATACCTCCCATGAGAATTCCGCTGCGCACCCCTGCCACCCGTGACCGCATCGTCGCACCCGGCGCTGCGCTGATCGCCGCGGCGGTGGCGGTCGTGGTGATCGCCGCACTGGTGGCCGTGGTGATCGCCACCGCGACGTCGTTGTCCGATCAGCGACGGACCGCCGACAATCGGGACTCGCTGCGTGCTCATGCCGGTGCGATCGTCGCGCAGGTGTTCTCCGTCGATAGCGCCACCTGGCAGACCGATCGGGCTCGCGCCCGCACCCTGGTGGCCGGGGACTTCGCCGGATCGTTCGCCGCGCAACTGCATCGCGCCCCGCCCGCGGGCACGGCGTCGGTCCGGTGGCATCCCGACACGGTCGCGATCATCGACACCGGTCGCGAGGACGGTGACGCCCTGATCCGCGCGACCGTGCTGACCCGCACCGGAACGGGACAACAGAGTACCGAAAAACTCACGCTCCGCGCGGGATTCGTGCTCCGCGACGGACGGTGGCTGTTGCGCGACGCGGAGGTGGTGTCGTGACTCCGCCGACCGACCCCACCGCTCGGGAACGACTCGCGCAGGAGCGGGTGACACACGCCCTGCGCGCCGCCCGCCTCGCGCGGATCGCCGCCGCCGACGACCTGCGGGCACGCGCGGTGGCACGCTCGCGCCGGGTGCGTCGCGCGCTTGTGGTGGCCGCGCTCGTGGCGGTGGTGCTGATCATCGTCGCGAGCACGCTCGCGGTGCTCGATCACCGGGCGACCGAGCGCACCGACCTCGACGACGAGGTCCTCGCGGCGGCCCGATCGGCCACCACGAGCATGCTGACGTCGGACCCGGCACACGCCGAGGCCTACGTCGAGCGGGTCCTCGCCCTGAGCACCGGCGCGCAGAAAACGCGTCTCGAACAGGCCGGTGCGGCCCTGTCCGCCGCCGTCGCCGCCCAGACCGCGCCCAGTGCCGGACGGGTGCTCTCGGCCGGGCTCGTCACCGATCCCGGGTCCGACGATCCCGGTTCCCGCGCCGAGGTACTGGTGGTCGTGCAGGCGTCCAATCCCGTTCTGCTCGGCGGGGATCCGCAGGCCGACCGCCTCACCCTCACCGTCGGGATGACCCGCACCGACGCCGGCTGGCTCGTCGACTCGGCGGTGCCGGCATGAGCACGTCCCGAGTTCCCCGAGTCCGATCCTCCCGGAGCCGCCGGCTCACCTGGACCCAGCACCACCGCATCCGTCCGCTCGCCGCGCCGCCGCGGATGTCGCGTCGCGCACGCCGACTGCTGGTGGCGATCGCGACGCTGACCCTGACCGCGCTGGTGGTCGCCGCCGTCGCCTGGACCCAGGCGTATCGGCAGACCCCGCGTCCCACCGACGCCGACCGTGCAGACGTCGAACGGGCCGCGACGAGCGCGGTCACCGCACTGATGACCTTCGGCGGGGAGCACCCCCCGGCCCCCGACGCGGTGCGCGCCCATCTGAGCGAGCCGCTGCTCACGCGATACGACGCCGAGCGTGCCGATGTCGTCCTTCCGGATGCGGTCGCCGCGTCGGCGCAGATGACGGTGAATGTGGTCGGCATGGCGGTCGGGGAATTCCACGCCGACGACGCACGTCTGCTCGCCTTTCTCAACCAGACGGTGACGGTGCCCGACGCGAGTGCGCCGGGAGCCGGAGCCGGTGTGGGCGGCGAACATACATCTACCGAAAAGTGGTTGGTCATGCGTAAGGTGAACGGAACCTGGCTGCTCGCCGACGTCCGACCGGTGGGGGACGTCACCCGCTGACGCGGGCAGCGACATTCGATCCGCTGACGCGGGCAGCACCGTCGACGAGAGGGCGAGAACCGAGGATGAGTGCAGCAGGTGTCGTGGTGGTCGGTGCGGGACTCGGGGCCATCCGCCTCGCAGAGAACCTGCGCACCAACGGATACGAGGAGCCGATCACACTGATCGGCGCCGAGCCCTACGCCCCCTATGATCGGCCGCCGCTGTCGAAGACGGTGCTGCTCGGCAAGGACGACCGCGTCGAGCTCAAGCCGGCCGAGTTCTACACCGAGTCGTCGATCACCCTGCGACTCGGTCAACGGGTCACCGCCGTCGACCCGCAGGCCGCAACCGTCACCGTGCATGGCCCCGATACCGACGCCACCCAGAGCGTCCCCTACGACGTCCTGGTGCTCGCCACCGGACTCGCCCCGCGGGCCTTCCCCGGTGCCGAACACCTTGCGGGCGTGCACACCCTGCGCACCTTCGACGACGCGGTCGCCCTGCGCTCGGAGATCGACGGTGCGCAGACCGCCGTCGTCATCGGTGCCGGCTTCATCGGCTGCGAAGTCGCGTCGAGCCTGACCGAGCGCGGCGTGCGGGTCTCGCTCGTCGAGCCGGCGCCGACCCCGCTGGCGCAGGCGCTCGGTGAACCGATCGGGACACTGGTGGCCCGGATGCACACCGCCAATGGGGTCGATGTTCGTGCGGGTATTGGGGTTTCGGAGATCGTCGGCGACGACTCGGGTGCCGTGCGGGCGGTGCGTCTGGCCGATGGCACCGAACTGCCCGCCGACATCGTCGTCGTCGGCATCGGCTCGATCCCGGTCACCGACTACCTCGAGGGCTCGGGTATCGGGTTCGCCCCGCGTGAGACCGGTGGTGGGATCGCCTGCGATGCCGTCGGAAAGACCAGCGCACCGCACGTATACGCGATCGGGGACGTCGCCAACTGGGCCGACGGGACGCCCACCGCGCGTCGTGTCGAGCACTGGAATCACACCGTCGAACAGGCTGCGGTCGTCGCCCATCAGATCGCCGGCAGTGCGGGCGCGCCGATCACCGCCGCGGTGCCCTACTTCTGGAGCGACCAGTTCGCGGTGAAGATCCAGGCACTCGGGCATCCGCGCGCCGACGACGACGTACACATCGTCACCGACGACGGCACGAAGTTCCTGGCCTACTACAGCCGCGACGGAATCCTCACCGGGGTGGTCGGCGCGGGCAAGGCGGGTCCGGTGATGAAGACGCGCCCCAAGTTGCAGACCCCGACACCGGTCGCTGACCTTCTCTGACCGCGCGGTCGCCGTGGATTCCGTTGCCGCGCAGGTGATCGCCGCGGTCCGCGAGCTCGGCGACCCAGAGCGGGCGGCGGGTATCGCGCGTTATCTGCAGGCTCGGCCCGGTGGTTACGGTGAGGGCGACGAGTTCGTCGGGGTAGCGGTGCCGCAGTTGCGCGCGCTCGCCCGTCGCCGGCGCGGCATCGACCGCGGTGCGGTGGGCGAGCTGCTGAGCTCACCGGTCCACGAGATCCGGTTTCTCGCACTACTTCTCATGGCGCAGGAGACCGCGTATGCCGACGACGCCGACGCTCGCGCGTGGGTCGGCGACTACCGCCGGGCCGTCGACGACGGGTATGTGAACAACTGGGATCTCGTCGACACCTCGGCCGCACCGGTTCTCGGACGCTGGTGTGTACGGATCGGTGACTACTCCGCGCTCGTCGACCTCGCCGCCGACGAACGGCTGTGGCACCGGCGGGTCGGTATCGTCGGCACCCACGCCCACCTGCGCGAGGGCGATGCCCGCCCCACGCTGGCGGTGGCGCCGCTCGTCGTCGACGACCGGCGTGACCTCATCCAGAAAGCGCTGGGTTGGATGTTGCGCGAGATGGGCAAGCGCGTCGAGAGGTCAACGCTCACCGACTATCTCGACGAGCATGCGGCGTCGATGGGACGCACCGCACTGCGGTATGCGATCGAGCATCTCGATCCCGCGATGCGCGCCCGCTACCGCGCGTTGCGGTGAGTCGCGCGGGCCGTCCGGCACCGATCCCTCAGACGCCCTCGGCTTCGTGGCCCTTCCACTGCCGCAACATCCGTTCGCGCAGATCGTCGTAAATCGGCGGCGAACGCAATAATTCGGCGACGATCATCGTCGCGGCCCCCGCGGCGAGCACCGACACCGCGACCGAGGTCGTCGAGGTCATCTCCATCACCAGCACCGCACCGGTGAACGGCGCCCGGACCACGGCGGTGAAAAACGACGACATGCCCACGATCATCAGTGGCAACAACAACTCGTGCCCGTAGCCCGGCGAGACCAGATCGATCAGCCGCGAGGAGATGAGACCGGTCATCGCGCCGAGCGCCAGCATGGGGGCGAAGATGCCACCCGGCGTGCCCGCCGAATACGACACCGGACCGGCGACGAAGCGGATCGCCAGCAGCATCACGATCGCCCAGAAGGCCAGATGCTGACCGGACAGGATGTTCTGCGTCAGATCGTCACCGCCGCCACCGAGATCGGGGTCGATGGTCAGCACCGCCCCGATGACCGCTCCGATGATCGCGGCCTTCACCGGGCCGGGCACCCGCCCAATGGCCGCGAAGCCACTCAGACACGCACGGATCAGCCAGTTGTAGACGACGCCGAGCAGCCCGACCACGACGCCGAAGACGACGAACACCGGAAGTGAGGACAACGCAACGGAATTGACCTGCGGGACGACGAAGTCGGGATGGTTGCCGACGATCAGGCGGCTGCACACGGTGCCTGCGGCGACCGCGGCCATCGTCCAGAGGACGTAGCGCACCTTGACGGTCTTGGCGATCTCCTCGATGCAGAACAGGGTGCCGCTGATCGGTGCGTTGAATGCGACGGCGAGCCCGGCGCCTGACAACGTGGTCTGCAGAACCCGGATCTCGCGCAGGGTGGCGCGGCACACGCGTCCGGTGAGCGCGCCGATGGCGGCGCCCATGTGCACCGTGGGGCCCTCTCGACCGAGGACCATCCCGCCGACGCCGATCGCCAGCAAACCGCCGACGAAGCGGGCCGGGATGACCGCGGGCGGCGGTGGTGCGGCCTCGCCGCGTTCGACGGCCTCCACATGTTGGATGCCGCTGCCGGACGCGCGCGGTTCCCATCGGGTGATCAGCGCTGCGATGAGCGCCGCGGCGGCCGAGATCACCACGGGTATCAGCCAGGCGGCCGGGCCGTGATGGTGGGTCCAGTCGATCAGGTCGGCCCGCAGGTGATCGGCGCGGATCAGCAGCCACCGGAATGCCCCGCCGACCAGGCCGGTGATCGCACCGGCGATCGCGGCGACGATGGTCAACCAGACGAGAACCCGTGCACCGGTGTCCTCTTCGGGCGTTTCCGGTGTGAGATCAGGTGAGTCCGGCGCCGTCACGCGTCGTCACCGGGCCGTTGGTGATCACCGGGCTGGGTATTTCGGGTCGCGGACACCGATCCACGGTAGATCTCGGTCGGGTGCACGGTCGCGTCCAGGGGTGGCCGACGGCGTTCTCGATCGTCAGGACGCGCGGAACACCTTGATTGCCGCGGCGATCATCGGGAACTGCAGTGGCAGCCGGCCGAGGGCGATCGCCTTGTAGATCGCCGGCTTGTGCCACCACAGCCGGACCATGTTGATGTTGGCCGGGTACACCGCGACGAACAGTGCCGCGGCCGCAGCCGCGGACGGCTTGCGGGTGGCCGGGACGAGAAGTCCCACGCCGAGGGCGACCTCGGCGACACCGGACGCATAGGTCAGCATCCGCGGGTCGGCGGGGATCTCCTCGGGGATGATCTCGTCGAACGGCTTCGGCGCCACGAAGTGCAGGGTGCCGATGGTCAGCAGCATCCCGGCAAGGGTGCGGGCGAGCTGGATGGGGGACAGGCGTGAGAGCACGTCAGAACTCGATTCGCAGTCGGTCGGAAGTCGGATGGGCCTGACACCCGAGGATATAGCCGTCGGCGATGTCCTCGGGATCGAGCGCACCCGCGTTGTCCATCTCGACGGTTCCGTCGGTGAGAGTGCATGCGCACGAACCGCATTCACCCTCCTGGCACGAGTACGGCGCATCGAGTCCGGCCTCGAGCATGATGTCGATCAGGGTGCGTTTGCGGGGCCAGGTCAGCTCGTGGGTTTCGCCGTCGAGTTCGACCTCCACCGTGGCGGCGTCGGCCTGCTCCTCGGCGCTCACCTCGTCGAGGACGACGTCGGCGAAGGGATCACCGGAGAGTGAGTTGTAGACCTCGGCGTGCACGTCGTGGTGGGCGAAGCCCGCGGTGTGCAGCGCCTGGTGCACGGCGTCCATGAAGGGGCCGGGGCCGCACATGTAGGCGGCGTGACCGCGGAAGGCGCCGAAGATCGTCGCCAGGGACTGCGCGCGGGGCAGGCCCTGCAGCGTCTCGAGCCAGTGGATCAGGACCAGCCGGTCGGCGTGCGCGGTCTGCAGCTCGCGCAGTTCGTCGGCGAAGATGACGTCCTCGGCGCTGCGGTTGGCGTAGAAGAACACGATGGTGCCGCTCCCCGACGCCAGCGCGGTCTTGAGGATCGACATCACCGGGGTCACTCCGCTGCCCGCGGCGATCAGCAGGAGCGGTTCGTCGACCGACCGCGGGGTGAACACCCCCGACGGCGGCAGCACCTCGATCTGCGAGCCCGCGGAGAGGTTGTCGCACACCCAGTTCGACCCGTAGCCGTCGACGGTGCGCTTGACCGTCACCTTGGGCAACTCGTCGCGGGCGGGGGAGGAGGCCAGCGAATAGCAGCGGGCCACCGACCCGGTCTGCTCACTCGGGATGCGCAGGGTGAGGAACTGGCCCGACTTGTACTGGGTGAACGCCTCTTTGGCCGTGTCGGGGAGTTCGAAGACGATCGACCGTGCGTCGTGGGTCTCGTCGATGACCTCGGCCACGGTGAGGATCACGCTGCGCGAGCCGTGGGGCGTCAGTTCGGTCGTGTCCGATCCGGTCATGGCTCAGGTCTCCTGGCGTCGTCGAAGGTGTAAGAGTCGAAGGTGCGAAAACTAGAACACGTTCTACTTTGAGCCTAGCCTAGATGTCGGGCTGTCGACACCGGCAAGGCGATCGGTTCCAGGGTAGAGGGCGGTCTGTGGCGGCGGTGTCGCCGGTATTTCCTCGACGGCGCCCGGTATCTCGCCGACAGCGATCGAGTCGCGGGGCTGGCTCGGCGAACCCGTCGATCGCGAACCTCGGCATCGAGGACCACACGAGCGCCGCCGAGTCGGTGGCGGGATCTATCGCGTGCGATGAGCACTCACAACCCCTGCAGCCCAGCGGCCAGCGTCGCGCACCCCGCGCGGATGAGCGCGTCGAGGTCGGCGTCGGGATGGGCGAGCCATTGTTCGTAGGCGGCCAGGGCGGTGCCCAGGCACAGCCAGCCGATCGTCTGCGGGAGGTGATCGCCCTCGTCCAGGCCGAGCCGGTGGGCGCAGAACTCGGCGATGACGTGGCGCCAGTCGGCGTACATCAACATCGAATGTGCTTGCAGGCTCGGCACTCCCAGGAGTAGCTGCATGCGTCGGCGGTGGCCGTCGAGGAACTCCGCGGGCACCTCGTTGAAGGCGATCAGCGCCCGGGTGACGGCCTCGGCGATGGGGAGGTCGTCGGGGATCTCGGCGAGCAGTGCGCGCAGGTCGTCGAGGTGGACGTCGAACTCGCCCCACGGGATCGCGTTCTTCGACGGGAAGTACCGGAACAGTGTGCGCCGCGCGATGCCGACGGCCTCGGCGATGTCGTCGACGCTGGTTTCCTCGAAGCCGACGGTGGTGAACAGGTCGATGGCGGTCGCGCTGATCTGTGCGCGGCTGGTGCGCGGACGCCGGCCCGGCGCCGTCGCGTTCTCGGTCGTCATCAGACCTCTCTCACCAGGTCGGTACCTGTCCGTTTGGTCAATTTTCGGCTGGGGGGTGCAATTCTGCACCCGGTGCCATTATAGTGATCGGTGATCCACATCACTACCCGAATATTAGGAGGTCTGGATCATGGCCGATCACACAGCCAAGGCAGCTCAGGACGTGTCGGTTCCCGCCGACGTCGAGACCGAGCTCGTGGGTGAGTCCCTCGTCGAAGAGGTCTCGATCGACGGGATGTGCGGGGTTTACTGATGTCCACCCCGACATCTGCTCCGGTTGCCGGCGACCGCGACTCCGCGGTCGCCGGTGACCGGCGCGACACCCCCGCCACCCTGTCCGCATTCGATCTCGACGCCGCCTGGGAGCTCAACCCCAAGGTCGCACTACGCCCGGAACCCTTCGGGGCGTTGCTGTATCACTTCGGTACCCGCAAGCTCTCATTCCTCAAGAACCTGACCGTCGTCGGGATCGTGCGCTCCCTCGCCGAGCATGACGACGCCGAGACCGCCCTGGCTGCTGCCGGGATCGGAGCCGCCGAGCGTGCGCTGTATGTGCACGCGCTGACCGCCCTGGCCGACTCCGGGATGATCGTCCGCCGCTGACGGACGCATTCCTCCACCGTCCACCACCGCTCCTCGAGCCCAAGGAGACCCGAAGATGACCACACTCGAGTTGCCGCCCACCGCAACCGAACTCGCCGCCATGCCGACGCTGCAGCCCAGTGCGCCCCCCAAGGTCGGGCGTCTGGTCGATCAGTTCGAGAAAGGGCTCGACGCCCCGATCTGCCTGACGTGGGAGCTGACCTACGCCTGCAACCTGGCATGTGTGCACTGCCTGTCGTCCTCGGGTAAGCGCGACCCGCGTGAGCTGTCGACCGAACAGTGCAAGGCGATCATCGACGAACTGCAGCGCATGCAGGTCTTCTACGTCAACATCGGTGGCGGGGAGCCGACGGTGCGCCCGGACTTCTGGGAACTCGTCGACTACGCCACCAGCCACCAGGTGGGAGTCAAGTTCTCCACCAACGGTTTACGCATCGACAAGAAGGTCGCCGCGCGGCTGGCCGCGTCGGATTACGTCGATGTGCAGATCTCGCTGGACGGTGCGACCGCGGAGGTCAACGACGCCGTGCGTGGCCCCGGCTCGTTCGACATGGCCGTGCGCGCGCTGGAGAACCTCCACGAGGCGGGATTCGCCGACGCGAAGATCTCGGTGGTGATGACACGGCAGAACGTCGCGCAGCTCGACGAGTTCAAGGCTCTCGCCGACCGCTACAACGCCACTCTGCGCATCACCCGGCTGCGCCCGTCGGGCCGCGGCGCCGACGTCTGGGACGACCTGCACCCGCTGCCCGAACAGCAGCGCGAACTCTACGACTGGCTCGTCGCCCACGGCGAGAACGTCCTCACCGGCGACTCGTTCTTCCACCTGTCGGCGTTCGGCGGGACCGGCGGGTCCGGCCTGCCCGGGCTGAATCTGTGCGGCGCGGGTCGCGTGGTGTGCCTCATCGATCCGGTCGGCGACGTCTACGCCTGCCCGTTCGCGATCCACGAGAACTTCCTCGCAGGCAACATCACCACCGACGGTGGCTTCCAACAGATCTGGCAGAAATCGGACCTCTTCACCGAGCTCCGTGAGCCACAGAACGCCGGAGCCTGCACGCGCTGTGCCCATTTCGACGCCTGCCGCGGCGGCTGCATGGCGGCCAAGTTCTTCACCGGACTGCCGCTGGCCGGACCCGACCCCGAGTGCGTGCAGGGATACGGCGAAGAGCTGCTGGCTGGTGAGCGCGCCAAACCGACTGCGAACAAAGACCATTCACGCGGTACCCCGTTGACATTGATGACCCGGCAACCCGACGGGGAGATCACCCCGATCGGTGGCCCGCCGTCGAAGAACTGTGATGAGAACCCGTTGGCGGGATTCGCCCTGTAATACCCCGCGTGGCGGATCGTCGAGCACCCGGGCCGGGCGCCCGGGTGACTCGATGCTGCGACGAACAAGTAAAGAAAATAGGTAGGAACACACAATGGTCACCAATCCCTGGGCCCGCAATCCCTGGTTCGAAACCGTTCACGAAGCGCAGCGCCGCGCCAAGAAGCGACTGCCGAAATCGGTGTACTCCTCGCTGATCGCCGGCACCCAGGCCGGCGTGACGGTGCGCGACAACGTCGACGCGTACTCCGAGATCGGGTTCGCCCCGCACGTGATCGGCGCGCAGCCCGATCGCGAACTCTCCACCACCGTGATGGGCCAGGACCTGTCGTTCCCGGTGATGATCAGCCCCACCGGCGTACAGGCCGTCGACCCCGACGGCGAGGTCGCGGTGGCGCGTGCCGCGGCAGCTCGCGGTACCGCAATGGGCCTGTCCAGCTTCGCGTCTCATCCGATCGAAGAGGTCACCGCGGTCAACGACAAGATCTTCTTCCAGATCTACTGGCTCGGTAGTCGCGACGAGATCCTGGCGCGTGCCATGCGCGCCAAGGAAGCCGGCGCGAAGGGTCTGATCGTCACGACCGACTGGGTGTTCAACATCGGTCGCGACTGGGGCAGCCCGGAGATCCCGGAGAAGGTCGACTTCAAGGCTCTCCTGCGCTTGGCGCCGGAGATCGCGGTCAAGCCGCGCTATGCGATGGACTGGATTCGCGACGGCAAGATCATCATTCCCGACCTGACCGCGCCCAACGTCTCCAAGGGCAAGGGACAGCCCGGACCGACCTTCTTCGGTGCCTACGGCGAGTGGATGAGCACCGCCCCGCCCACCTGGGACGACTTGCAGTGGCTGCGCGAACAGTGGGGCGGACCGTTCATGGTCAAGGGCGTCACCCGCCTCGACGACGCGAAGCGAGCCGTCGACATCGGCGCGACCGCGCTGTCGGTGTCCAACCACGGTGGCAACAACCTCGACGGCACCCCCGCCACCATCCGTCTCCTGCCGGGCATCGCCGAGGCGGTCGGCGATCAGATCGAGGTCCTGCTCGACGGCGGCATCCGCCGCGGCAGCGACGTCGCCAAGGCACTCGCGCTCGGGGCGCGCGCGGTGATGATCGGTCGCGCCTACCTGTGGGGCCTGGCGGCCAACGGTCAGGCGGGCGTCGAGAACGTCCTCGACCTGCTCCGCATGGGCCTCGACGGTGTGGTGATGGGCTTGGGCCACAAGAGCGTTCATGAACTCTCGCGCGATGACCTGATCATCGGTGAGGACTTCGATCGCTCCTTCGGCAGCATCTGAGCGAATCCGAGTCGGAAGAACGCCGCAGAAACAGGGCTCGGAAGAACGCCGCAGAAACAGGGCTACGAAAGACAGAGCGCCGCCGGTTCCCGCCGGCAGCGCTCTGTTGTTCGCCGACGGCGCCCTGCATCCCGCCGACGGCGCTCAGACCTTGGAGTTTCCCATGTCGATCTGGAACTGCGAGCCGGTGACCGCGCGCGCCTGCGGTGAGGTCAGATAGAGCACGGCGTCGGAGATGTCGTCGAGCGAGGCGACCGGGAAGTGATCCATCATCGAGATGAAATACCGTGTGTACTCGCCCATCTCGAAGATCTTCATGGCCGAGGTGTCGGCGATGCCCATCGGCGTGTTGACGGCGTAGGGGTGGATCGAGTTGACGCGGATGCGGCGCGGGGCGAGTTCTTTGGCGGTTGTCTGTGCCAGTCCGGTGAGTGCGTACTTCGACGCCGAGTACGCCGCCTGGACGGGCATCGCCTTGAGCCCGGCGACCGAGGAGATGATGACGATCGAGCGGTTCTCTGCGTCGGTCTCCAGGAGTGTGGGAATGGTGGCGCGCAACGTCTTCCAGGTGCCGACCACATTGACGTCCAGGACGTCGGTGAATTCGTGTTCGGAGAGCTCCCAGGTGAGTCCCCACGAGAGGATGCCCGCGTTGGCGATCACATGATCGAGGCGGCCGAATTGCCGCACGCCGTCGGCGACGAGCTCCTCCTGGAACGCCAGATCTCGTGTATCCCCCTGACGTGCAAGGATTTTGCCGCCGGCTTCCTCGACGAGGCGAATCGTCTCGTCGAGATCGTCCGGCGTCGACGCCGGGTAGGTGATGTGGTCGGCGACCTCGCCGGCGATGTCGAGTCCGATGATCGACGCACCCTCACGGGCGAAGCGGAGCGCGTGATTACGCCCCTGGCCACGGGCGATGCCGGTGATGTAGACGACCTTGCCGTCGAACTGTCCCATGAGGAAAAACTGTAACACGTTCTATTTCGGCGAGGTGGGCTACCGGGAGAAAGCGCTGTCGGCGTTGGGACGGGCGCCGTCGGCACGACCGAAGGCGCTGTCGGTGAACTGGAGGGCGCTGTCGGCGTTGAGATGGGCGCTGTCGCGACGACGCGGGGCGCCGACGACATCGTCGGCGCCCCACGTCGGACGGAGGAGGTGCGACCCGGTCAGTCGGTCCAGATGGTCGACGGATCGGTGGCCTGGCGGGCCGGTCCGCTCGGCGTCTCCGGCGAGGTGCGCGAGAAGCGCGGTGCCACTTGTGCCTGCATGACGCCGTCGATCTCGAGGAGGTTGGCGCGGGCCGACATGTGCGGGTCGGTGGGGGCCTCGGCGAAGCTCAGTACCGGTGAGGTGCAGGCGTCGGTGCCGTCGAAGACCTTGGCCCACTCGTCGCGGGTGCGCGAGGCGAAGGTCTCGGTGAAGACCTTCTTGAGCTCCGGCCATTTCGCGATGTCGTTTTGCTCCGGCAGGTCGGCATCGGCGAGTCCGAGCCCGTTGAGGAGTGCGGCGTAGAACTGCGGCTCGATCGCTCCGACGGCCATGTACTTGCCGTCGGAGGTCTCGTACACCTCGTAGTACGGGGCGCCGGTGTCGAGCATGTTCACCCCGCGCTCGTCCGACCACAGCCCGGTGCCGCGGAAGGCCCACATCATCTGTCCCAGAACGGAAGCGCCGTCGACCATCGCGGCGTCGATCACCTGGCCGCGACCGGAGAACTGTCGTTCGAAGAGTGCCGAGAGCACGCCCATGACAAGGAACATCGAGCCGCCGCCGAAGTCGCCGGCGAGATTGAGCGGGGGCACCGGACGCTCGCCGTGACGGCCGATGGCATGGAGCAGGCCGGTCAGCGAGATGTAGTTGATGTCGTGGCCGGCGAGCTCGGCGCGCGGCCCTTCCTGGCCCCAGCCGGTCATGCGGCCGTAGACCAGGCCGGGGTTGACCTCGGCGAGATCATCGGGCCCGAAGCCGAGTCGTTCCATCACGCCGGGCCGGAATCCCTCGAGAATCACGTCGGCCTTCGCGATCAACCCGAGGATGGTGTCGCGGTCGGCCGGGTCCTTGAGATTGGCCTCGACGACGCGACGCCCGCGCAGCAGCGCGTCAGCATTGCGGCCCTCGGCCGGAAGTGTGCCGGGACGCTGCACCCGGATCACGTCGGCGCCGAGGTCGGCGAGCATCATCGCTGCGTGCGGGCCCGGACCGATACCCGCGAACTCGATCACGCGCAATCGATTCAGCGGTCCGCTCTTACCGCTGGTGGGTGTCGAATCTGCTGTCATGGACGTCCTCCCTCGAATGGCGTCGACCTTGTTGTGCCGACTGGTGCCGACCGTGTTCTGCGACACATGCTGCGATCCAGGATTCCACAACCGATCGAGCGCTCGTCCAAGCGGGTCCGAACAGGGGATCTCGGTCCTGCAATTGCTGACGACCGGTTACCCCGAGGCGCTGCGCCCATTAGACTTGGCCGAATGGTGCGAACGGCGAGGTTGGGGCAATATGCATGGCCGCAAGTGACGCCCGCCGAACTGACCCTTCTCGTTCCGATCGGTTCCGTCGAACAGCACGGGCCGCATCTCCCGCTCGACACCGACACCCGCATCGCCGTCGCGGTGGCCACCGCCGCACGCTCGGAATTGACCGCGGATGCCCCGGTTGCGGTCGCACCGGAAATCGCTTACGGAGCCAGCGGTGAGCACGAGGGTTTCGCCGGGACGATCTCGCTCGGGCAGCAGGCGCTGACGGACCTCCTCGTCGAATTCGGTCGCAGTGCGTGTCGCTGGGCGCGGCGGATCGTCTTCGTCAACGGACACGGCGGCAACGTCCCCACGCTCGCCGCGGCGGTCGCCAGATTGCGCTATGAGGCGCGCGACGTGGCCTGGTATCCGTGCGCGTTCGCCGACGCCGACGCTCACGCCGGACACACCGAAACCTCAGTGCTGCTTCATCTTTCGCCGGAGTTGGTGCGGAACGACCGGATCGAGGCGGGTAACCGTGAGCCGATCGGCGCGTTGATGGGGCCGATGCGTGCCGGTGGTGTCGCCGCGGTCAGCGAGAACGGGATACTGGGCGATCCGCGAACGGCGAGCGCCGAGCACGGTGCGCAGCTCCTCACGCGTGTCGTCGACGATCTGACGCGGGCGCTCGGCGAGTGGGCCGTCGACGACGGGGGGAGACTGCGGTGACGACGACCGAATGGGTCGCGCAGAAGATGCCCGCCCCGAGCGATTCCGGATTGCCCGACGGTTTCCAGATCCAGATCGATCTGCGGTGCGCACGTCGCGGCGATCTGCGCTACCTCGTCGGCGGGTCACCGACGCGCATGCTCCGACTCAGCGACACCGCGCTCGGTCTCACCTCCGCCGACGGCCGCATCGAGGTGTGCAACACCGCGACGCGCACGCTCTCGCGGACGCTGCTCGAGACTGGCATCGCTCATCCGCGGCCCATGTCGGGGCCCAAGCCCGACGACGTCACCGTGGTGATCCCGGTGCGCGACAACCAATCCGGCGTCGACCGGCTCCTCGACGCGGTGGCCGGTACCCGGGTCATCGTGGTCGACGACGGCTCGGCCGTCCCCCTCGTCGCGCAGGCGCCGCTGGTGCAGGTCATCCGATTCGAGTCCAACCGCGGCCCGGCAGCAGCCCGCAACGCCGGCGCTGCGGCGGCCACGACGGACTTCGTGGCCTTCCTCGACTCTGACGTCGTTCCCGAGCCGGACTGGCTGGTGATGCTGCTGGCGCACTTTTCCGATCCGCTGGTGGCGCTGGCCGCTCCCCGGATCGTCGGCTTGTCGGCCCGACGCGGTGAACGCCAGTCGATGGCCGAACGCTACGAGAACGGTCACTCCTCACTCGACATGGGGCCCACCGAAGCCGCCGTTGTCCCCGGTACGCCCGTACCATATGTGCCCAGTGCGGCAATGATCGTGCGGCGCAGTGCTTTTTGCGGATTCGACGAGAATCTCCGGGTGGCCGAGGACGTCGACCTGTGCTGGCGACTGCACGAGGCGGGCTGGCGGATGCGCTACGACCCGGTGGCCCGGGTGGCCCACGACCACCGCACCAACCTGCGGCAGGTGTTGTCCCGTCGCCGCTACTACGGCACCGGGGCGGCGTTCCTGGCTCAACGGCACGGCACGCTCGCCGCGCCGATGGTGATGACGGCGTCGATGGCGCTGGCGGTGGCGGCCTTGTTGTCACGAACCAAGTTCGGACTCGTCCTGGCCTTCCTCGTGCTGGCCCGCGTGGCCCATCGATTGCGGGCGCGACTCGGCGACCTGCCGGACGCGCCGGTGGCCGCCGCGCAGATGACCGGCCGCGCGGCCGGATACGGACTATTGCAGGCGGCCGGTGCGATCTGTCGACATTATTGGCCGGTCGCAGTCCTGTTGGCGTTGATCTCCAAGCGATTTCGGATACTCGTCATCGAGGTGGCCATCGCCGAGGGCCTCATCGAATGGGTGCGCGCCGTCCTCGCCGACACCACGCGCGGGCCCGCGATCGGCCCCGTCGCCTATCTGATCTGCCGTCGTCTCGACGACCTCGCCTACGGCGCGGGACTGTGGGAAGGTGTTGTGCGTCAACGCGATCTCGGCGCGCTTCGGCCCGTCGTCACGCGCTGACCGCCGAACCAAGGTGATGGGGACGCCGGTGGACGAGACGTCGGTGGCGGGTGAGCTTCCCCGACGCGCAGACGTCGTCATCGTCGGCGCCGGCAGCGCCGGGTCGGTGCTGGCCGACACATTGAGCCGCGACGGCACCCGATCGGTACTCCTGCTCGAGCAGGGGAGCGGCTGGCCCGACGCCGCGGTTCGCGATCTCCGAACACTGCCGATCAGCGCGTCGTCGGGGTTCGTGACCGTCCACGACGCGCCGCCCGGCCAGACCGTGGTCCGCGGGCGCGGGCTCGGCGGGTCCTCGGCGATCAACGGTGGATACTTCTTGCGGTGGCATCGCGACGATTTCGCCGGGTGGCCCACCGGCTGGGGCGTCGACGACGTCGAAAGGGCCTACCGCGAACTCGACGAGACCGACGGCCCGATGTCGGTGCATCCGTTCGGCGAGGACGATCTCGGGCCGGCCGCCCGCGCCTTCGAGCGATTCTGGTCGACGCGGGTACCGGTCCGCGACGTCACCGACCGGTGGCCCATCATCGGTCTCAACCGAGTGCTGGGCAACAACGAACTGCTGGACAACAACGCAGTGCTGGGCAACAGCGCCCACCGACTGCGCACGACCTCGGCGGAGGCATTTCTCCGCCCGGCTCTCGCACGTCCGAATCTCGTTGTGAGAACCGGCATTCGGGTACACGAGATCCTGATGGCGGGACGCCGGGCAACGGGCCTGCGGGTCACGGGTTCGTTGGGCACGGGGTCGGTGGGCACCGACATCGCCTGCGACGAGGTGATCCTGTGCGCCGGAACACTCGGTACCGCAGGAATCCTGCTGCGCTCGATCCCGGAGGTGATCGGGCCCTCCGGCGTACTCGTCGCCGGCGAACACCGTGAGGTGCTCGTCGGATACCGTAGGCGTTCGCCCGACGACCTGCGGCCGCTACTGCCGACCGTGGTGCACACCGACGATGGTATCGAGATCCGTTGCTACTCCGATGATTTCGAGCGGTATGTGACCGGGTCGGCCGGCGGCTCGCAGGCCGTGGGGGTCTGCGGGATGCTCCAGGCGGGCCCGGCGCGGCTCACGTCGGCGTCGGGAGGCTCGGTACGCGTACGGTTCGGCAACCTCGACGAGTCGGTGGCGGCCCCGTTGTGGGCCACGGCGTCGGACGTGGTGGACATGTTGGCGTCCGCCGAGTTCGACGACGTGGTGGTGCCCGATTCGATCTCGGTCGATCCGGTGATCCGCAGTTCGCAGCACGCCTTCGGCAGCCTGCCGATGGGCGTCCGCACCGACTGGCTGGGTGGGGTGGTCGGCGTCCGGGGCCTACGGGTGGTGGACGGCTCGATCCTGCCGAGTCCGGGCCGCAGCGGACCGCACGCCACGATCATGATGACCGCGCGCCGGATCGGTGCGGCGCTCGCGGCGGGGTACTGACCGCACCGACCACGCCCTGCGCCCCGAACACACTCTGCGCACCCGAACACATTCCGGGAAAGTAGCTCGTCGATCCCGGGAACCTTTGTGCACCGGCATCCGACCACTCTTGCGGCTCGACTACATCTGACGGACGAGAGGCGGGTGGCGAACTGGCCGCTACCGTGGCGATCACCGGCGTGTTCACGCTGTGCGCGGTGATCTACCTCATGCGTGCGTGGCACTCGCCGACCCCACTGACCCGATTTGCCGGAATTCTGCACGTCCTGATGGCCGTCGCGATGATCGCCATGGTCTGGCCGTGGAGCGCGCAGGCGGCACCGATCGTGTCGGTACTCGTGTTAAGCGGTGGCGCCCTGTTCTTTGCCCATCGCGTGGTCGTCGACGCCGATGCGACGCGACGTCACCTGCTGGTGGGTTCCTACGACGCGGCCATGATGGCGTCGATGGTGGTGATGTCGGTGCTGATGTCGGTACCGGCGACGGTGAGTTCCGGCTCGGCGGAGGCGAACTCGGCCCAGGGTTCGATGCCCGGTATGGGCTCGATGAGCGGTATGGGCGTGCCGGGTACCGCGGGCTGGGCGCAGCCGACCGGTGTGACGGTGATCGCCGCGGTCTGTGCGGCCGCCTATTTCGCCGCCGCACTGTGGTGGTTTTACGCGTTGATCCGTGGACCCGCGCGCCCGTGGGGTGAGGTGCTGATGGCAACCGGGATGGGCGTGGCATTCGCCGTCCTGATGTGAGACCCCGGTGCAATCGTCACCGGAATAGTGAAATCACGAGGGAACGAGGATATCGATGGTGAGAAGACGAGCGGCGTTGGTGCTCGCCGTGGCGGGAACCGTGGTGGCGCTGATGATCGGCCTCTCCGCGACGGCGTCGGCGCACGTGAAGGTGTCGGGAATCGACGCCACCGAGGGCGGATACGGCGTGTTGACCTTCCGGGTGCCCACCGAATCCGACACCGCATCGACCACCGAACTGGCGGTGACCTTCCCGGACGACACCCCGATCATCTCGGTGTCGACGCAACCCAAGCCGGGATGGACGGTGCAGGTGGTCAAGAGGAGCCTGCCCACGCCGCAGAAGGACGACGACGGCAACGAGATCACTCAGTATGTCTCCCAGGTGATCTGGAAGGCGCAGACCCCGCAGGCCGCCATCGCGCCGGGGAGCTTCGACACATTCAGCGTGTCGGCGGGACCGCTACCCGACAAGGCGACGCTCTCGTTGCCCGCCCAGCAGACCTACAGTGACGGCACCGTCGTGGACTGGAACGAGAAGGCGGTCTCCGGTCAGGCCGAGCCCGAGCATCCGGCGCCCGTGCTCTCCCTCGCCGCCGCATCCGGTGGACACACGAGCGATCAGTCGATGTCGGACGACTCGAGTTCGTCACCGTCGTGGCCGGGTATCGCCGGATTGGTCATCGCGATCACCGCCCTGCTGGTCGGGGTGGCCAACCTCGCGCTGATTCGCAAGGGGCGTTCATCGAATTGAGGTGGCGCAGCGCACTCCTGGTGTTCGCCGGGGTGGTGTGTGCGTTGGTGATGGCCACTCCCGGGCTGGCCGGCGCACATGCCACCTTGGTCTCCAGCGTGCCCGCCGACGACTCGCGAGTCGCCAATTCGCCGTCACAGGTGGCGCTGACCTTCGACGAGAACATCAGCGTGGGAGCCGATCCCGCGCGTGTCATCTCGGCACAGGGTGATCGCGTCGACACCGGCACGCCGCACCTGACCGCGGCCGGCAACACCCTGGTCATCCCGGTGCGCCCCGATCTGCCGGCCGGAAGCTATTCGGCCACCTGGCGAGTCATCTCCGCCGACACCCACGTGGTCACCGGGTCCATCGTGTTCGGCGTGCGGGCCGATCCCGGGGCGCCCGCACCGGCGGCACCGCCGGTCGCCGCCTCGGTCACCGCACTCGATCGCGCATCGCAGGCGCTGCTCTACGCGGGCCTGGTGGGCAGTGTGGGTCTCGCGGTGGTGTCGCTGATGCTGTATCCGGGAACGTTGGCGCTGAAACGATTCCGGTGGACGGTGGCGCCGAGTTGGGTTCTGGCGGTGCTGGCCTGTGCGGGTACGGTACTCGTCCGGGCTGCAGAAAAGGCAGATGTCGGTGTGGGCCAGGCGCTCTCGGGATCCGTACTCTCCTCCGGTCTCGACGGTGGCGATACGAGGGCGGTGCTCATCAGATCCGCCCTGGTCGTGGTGCTCGGGCTGGTGCTGTTCGCGACCCCACGCCGGCGAGTCCCAGAAGCGTTGAGCGCAGCGCTGATCGGGGCCTGCGGGCTGGGTGTCGCCGTCACCGTCGCCGCAGACGGCCATGCGTCGGTGGGGGATCTGGTATGGCTGGCCATGCCGGTCACCATCCTGCACGTGGTGGCGATGACGCTCTGGCTCGGCGGACTGCTCTCGATGGTGCTGATCCTGTTGTCCGGCAACCGCTCCCGCTTTCCGGCCACAGTGGCATCCAAATCAGTGGCATCCGAACCGGCGGCACCTGAACCGTCGGCACCTGAGCTGCTGACACCTGCCGTGTTGCACCGCTGGTCGAGGTGGGCGTTCACCATGGTGGTCGTCCTGGTGCTCTCCGGGGAATTCCAGGCGTGGCGGCAGATCTGGCCGGTGCAAGCGCTGTGGGACACCACCTACGGTGTCGTGCTGCTCGTCAAGTCGGCTCTCGTACTGGCGATGCTCGGCCTGGCGGCATACGCGCGTCGTCGCCTCGGCCTCAGCCGTCTTCGGCGTTCGATGCCGCTCGAGATGGCATGCGGCATCGCCGTCCTCGTCGTCACCTCCGTCTTGGTCACCGAACCGCCCGCGCGCACTACCTACGGTCCGCCGGTGCAGGTGGCGGCCCCTCTCGACGACGGCTCGGCACAGGTGTCGGTATCGACCACGCGCCGCGGCCCCACCGTGGTGGACGTGACCCTCGATGACGGTCACGGGACGCCGATCCGGGCCCGGTCGCTGCGCGCCACGTTGTCCTCGGAGTCGGCGGGGATTCCGTCGTTGGCGCTGAGATTCGTTCCGGCCCAATCGGACACAACGGACACCGGCTCGCCCGGGTCGGCCCGCTGGCACAGCGTTGCGGCGTCGGTTCCCGTCGCCGGTGCGTGGACGTTGACGCTGACCGTGCAGTTCAGCGACACCGATGCGCGGGTCACCACCGTCGGGTTTGTGGTCTGGTGATCGCCCGGTCTGTTGGTGCCCTTGCGATGGGCCCCGCATGGTGAGGTCACCGCGCGGGGGTGCGCGTTCCGGCAGTGGAACCCGACCTCGCCGAGCACGGGGGAAGTGGGAAGTCAGATCAGCGTCGACCAGTAATCCCAGAAGTGCACACCGATCGCGACGATGATGATCGCGTACCACAGCGGCAACAGCACCCACAGCCAGCCGCGAAGGTCGCGGGCGCGTGGTGAGTCACCGAAAAGCCTTCCGGCGCTGAGGATCAGCAGGATCGGCGTCAGCGTCCACACCACCATGCAGTAAGGGCACAGCGCGTTGATCCGGTAGATGCTCTGGAAGGCGAGCCAGTTGACGAAGACGAAACCCAGGGCGAGCCCGAGTGTTTGACCCGCCCAATACCACCGCGGCAGCCAGACGCGGGCGGTGGTGAGCACGCCGGTCACGATGATCACCGAGAAGGCGGCGATACCGATCAGCGGATTGGGGAACCCGAAGACACGAGCCTGCTCGGTCACCATCACCGAGCCACAGGACAGCACCGGATTGATGCTGCAACTCGGCACGTACTCCGGGTTGATGAGCAGTTCGATGCGCTCGATCGTCAGCGTCGCCGCCGAGATGAACCCGAGGACACCGAGAATCAGGATCACGATGCCGGTCGCGGTGGACACGTCGGGGCGCTGAAGCCACCACGGCCGGTCATCGGTGATCACGTCATCGGTGATCACGTCGGCGGCGATCAGCTCGTCGTCGGGCGGTTCGACCGCCGGTGCCTCAGGGTCCGGGGTGGTGCCGGAAGGAGAGGTGGTGCTGCTCATTGCTGGTCGCTTCGTCTCGGGGTGGATTTACTGTGCGGTGCCGGCGGCCTGATTGATCTGGGCGAGGAAGGCATCGGGCCCCAGCTGGATGTTGAAATCCTGACCGTTGATCTTCACCGTTGGCGTTCCTTGGACCTGGGAGGCCGTGGTCTCCTGACCGACCCAGTTCTTGAACTGGCCGTCGGAGATGCACTCCTTGACGTTGGGTGCGCCCGCTTGGTTGGCGAAATCAGCGAGCTGATCGTCGGTCAGACCGGACCCGTTCTCCTCGGGCTGATTCGCGTACAGGATGTTGTGGAACTTGAGCCAGATGGCGAAGTTGTCGGCGCCCTTGGTCGCCTCGGCCACACACGCCGACGCATTGGCTGCGCGGGTGGAGTAATTGGTGCTCGACATCCGGTCGAGGATGGCCACCGGCTGATAATCGATGGCGACCTTGGGATTGCTGCGCACCTGCGTCAGCGCGTCGCTGTAGACCTGCTCGAACTGCTTGCAGACCGGGCACTGGAAGTCCTCGTAGATCTGCACGGTCACCGGCGGGGTGGTGCCCTTGGGCGCGGTGGTGACGCGGAACGAGCTGTTGGTCGCGACCGACGGCGCGGTCGCGTCACCCGTGGAGGACTTGTTGGTGAGGATCACCGCGACGGCGACGATGACGGCGATGACGACGATCGCAACACCCGCCCCGATCTTCATGAAGAGCGAACGGCGCCGTTCGGCGGCTCGCGGATCGACGATCGGCTTCCGGCGTTTGTCTGCCACTTTTTGTCTCCCTGGTCCACGGGTTCTCCGGCGTCGGTGTCGGGCTCCGGTCGGTCTGCGCAGGACCGGAGGACCGCCATGCCGGTGTTCAGGGTACTGGCAGGAATCTGAGGAGCATCTGAGCGGTAGGGGCTGGTGGGACGTTGGTCCCGGGTGGTTCTCGTCACGTGACGCCGATGTGGGCCTCGGCGGCGTGGTCGGTTCGCCTACGCCCCGTCGTAGACTGACGACGATGCCGTCTCGCAGCGGCGTTGCTAGGAGACATTGTTGTGACCGCCCCTGACGATGCCCACGCCGATCCCGGCGTGCCGCCAACCTCGACCGACGCTGCCGCGACCGTCGACACGGCGTCTGCCGGAACCCCGCCCGCCGGGACCGCTGTTCCCACCGACAATCCGGTGGCCGCCGGTGCTGCGTCTGTGGGGACGGCACGACGATCGAACGTCGCCGCGGTGCGCTGGGTGGGCGCGGTACTCGCCGCCGGATTGCTGGTCGTGGTCCTCTACGCGCTGGTGTCGGGTCCGACCCGCCACATCGAGCGCGGCGACCCGTACCCGGGTCTGACCACCGCGGTACTCGATGTGGCCGGATACTTCGTCGGCGCCACCCTTGCCGCGCTGTGTTTGGGAGCATTGGCGTTCGTGGTCGCCGGGTCGCGACCGGATTCCGACGGCATCATCGACGCCACCGTCTATCGCGCGCACCTTTTCGTCTCGCGCGCAACGGCGGTGTGGGCGATGGTGGCCTGGCTGATGGTCGGCGTCGCAGCATCCGACGGGTACGGTCTCCCGCTCGGCAAGCTCGTGTCGTCGGGAACCCTGTTCGAGGCGATCGGTATCAGCGAGGAGGCGGTGGCCTGGCTGGTGGTCGCGATCTTCGCCACCGTCGTTGCGATCGCCGTCCGATTCTTCCTGTCCTGGATTGCGTACGCGGTTCTGCTGATCCCCACCGGAATCGCCGTCGCCGCGTTGCCGATGGCCGGCAACGGTGCGCAGGGACCCAACCACGATTACGGCACCAGCCTGGTGATCGTCCTGGTGCTGGCCATGGCCGTCTCCATCGGATACCGCGTCGCGTACGTGGCCGCCCCGACCGTGATGCCCGAGGCCGACCGCGTGATCCTCGAACGCCGGCACACCTGGATCGTCGGCGTTGCCGATGTGCTGGCGCTGATCTCCGGGGTGATCCTGATCGCGTTCCTGGTGCCGGTGCGCTACCTGTTCACCACGACCTTCGGGGTGACCTCGGTGGTGATGGTGGTGGGGTTGATCGCGGCCACCGCGTCGAGCGTCGTCGCGCTGCGGTCGGCGCCGGGCGCGACACGGCTGTGGCGGATCGAGATGGCGGCCGTCGCGGTGATGGCGGCGGTGTACGTGTGCTGGGCGATCATGGACACCCGGGTGGCGCCCGGACTGCTCGCGCACCCGTTCACCGCGTGGGACGTGTTCCTCGGCTACGAGTTGCCGGGACCGCCGACCACGTGGCGGCTGGCCACCTTCTGGCGATTCGACTTCCTCGTCGGCACCGCGGCCATTGCCGCGGCCGTGCTGTACGGGATCGGGGTGTTGCGGCTGCGTCGCCGGGGTGACGAGTGGCCGTGGGGTCGCACCCTCTCGTGGATGCTGGGCTGTCTGGTCCTCGTCGTCGTGACCGGGTCGGGGGTGCGCGCCTACGGTTCGGCGATGTTCAGCGTGCACATGGCAGAACACATGGCGCTCAACATGTTCGCGCCGGTGCTGCTGGTGCTCGGTGCGCCGGCGACCCTGGCCCTGCGCGCTCTGCCGACGGCCGGTTCGCGCCCACCCGGGCCGCGCGAATGGCTGCTCTGGGTGCTGCACTCCAAGGTGACCAGAGTGCTGTCGAATCCGGCGGTCGCGTTGCTGTTGTTCGTGTTGTCGCTGTACGTGGTGTACTTCACCGCCATCTTCGGCACGTTTGTCCGCTACCACTGGGGTCACGTGCTGCTGACGATCCACTTCATCATCGTCGGCTACCTCTTCTACTGGGTCATCATCGGCATCGACCCCGGACCCCGGCGCATCCCGTACCTGGCGCGCATCGGATTGCTGTTCGCGGTCATGCCTTTTCACGCGTTCTTCGGTATCGCGCTGATGACGATGTCGTCGGTGACCGGTGGCGAGTTCTACAGCCAGCTCGGTCTGCCCTGGGTCACCGATCTGCTGCACGACCAGTGGCTCGGCGGGGCGATCGCGTGGGGCGCCAGCGAGGTCCCGGTGGTGCTCGTCGTCATCGCGATCGTGACGCAGTGGGCCAAGTCGGATCGACGGGAGGCACGCCGGGCCGATCGGCATGCCGAAACCTACGAGGACTCCGAGCTCGACGATTACAACAAGATGCTCGAGGAGCTGGCCCGGACACGTCGCTGAGGCGGAGCCGGTGCTGTGGCTGAGGCGGAGCCGGTGAATGTGTCGGGCCGGAGCCTGACTTGACCGTGACGGGACAATGGATTCATGCGGTGCGAGGTCGCGCGGGAGGCGCTGTCGGCGCGTGTCGACGGAGAACGGGAGACCGTTCCGTCGGCGCGTGTGGACGAACACGTGGCCGGATGCGCCGACTGCGCGCAGTGGTATCAGGCGTTGCAGCGTTTCACGATTCCCGAGATCGGTGAGCCGCTGCGGGTGGTGCGTGGTAACGAGGGCCCCGATCTCGTCGAGATGATGATCGCGGCGCGCGCAGACACCGCTGCGCCGCCGGTGCGGGGGAGCGAGAGTTCTTTGCGCACATGGTGGTTGATGGCCGGTGGTGCGGCCTTCGCGTCCGGTGCGTTGGCCGTGTCGATGGTGGTGACCCACGGGTCGGTGGTGACGATCTGCTTGTTCGTCGCCGCGATGCTGGTGACCGTCGGGTTGACGGTGCGCGCCCGGCGGTGACGTGGGCTGGCCCCCATCGGCGCGCCGTGTTCTTCCCGAAGTAATCCGTTCGTCCGCGGGAGATTTCCCGGGGAAGAACGAAACGCTGACGGAAGAACAGCGGGTGCCGCCCGTCAGCGTCCGTGGGAGCTGAAGCCGCTCAGCGTCGGGATTCGCCGAAGTGTTGCAGCCGCAGGCTGTTGGTGACGACGAACAGCGACGACAGTGCCATCGCGGCACCGGCGATCAGCGGGTTGAGGACGCCGAGCGCCGCGATCGGGATCGCGGCGACGTTGTAGCCGAACGCCCACACCAGGTTGGTGCGGATGGTGCGTTGGGTGGCCCCGGCGAGGCTGAGCGCGGCCGGTACGGCCCGGAGGTCGTCACGGACCAGGATGACGTCGGCGGCGCCGATCGCGACGTCGGTGCCGCGGCCGATCGCGAGCCCGAGGTCGGCGGTCGCGAGTGCCGGGCCGTCGTTGATGCCGTCGCCGACCATCGCGACCGAATGCCCCTCGTCCTGCAGCGCGCGCAGGGTCTCGACCTTCTCATCGGGCAGTACCTCGGCGATGACGTCGTCGACGCCCACCGCCTCGGCGACCGCACGGGCGGCGCCCTCGTTGTCACCGGTCAGCAGGATCGTGCGCAAGCCGGCGGCCTTGAGCGCGGCGATCGCCGTGGTCGCCGACGTCTTGATGGTGTCGCCGACAGCGATGGCCGCGGCGGGCACATCGTCGACGACGACGTAGACCACGGTCTTGCCCTGTGCTTCGGCGTCGCGTCGGGCGCGGGCCAGCTCGGCGGGCACCACCAGCGCATGCGAGGCCCATCGGGGCGAGCCGACGCGGACCCGGTGGCCGTCGACGACGCCGCTGACGCCACGTCCGGGTTCGGTGGTGAAGTCGGTGACCTCGGCGCGGTGTTCTTCGGTCACCGCGGCGGCGATCGCGGCGCCGACGGCGTGTTCGGAGGCCGCCTCGACCGCCGCGGCTCGTGCGAGGACCTCCTCGGCGTCGAATCCCGGTGCAGGATGGATCGATTCGACCGACAGTGTGCCCTCGGTGACGGTGCCGGTCTTGTCGAAGACGACGGTGTCGATCAGACGCGAGGTGTCGAGGGTCTGGTGGCCCTTGAGGAAGATGCCGAGCTGTGCACCGCGTCCGGTGGCCACCATCACCGCGATCGGTGTGGCCAATCCCAGTGCGCACGGGCAGGCGATGATCAGCACGGCCAGGGCCGCCGACACCGCGCGGTCGGCAGGCTGACCGAGACCGAGCCAGACGGCCAGGGTCACCAGGGACAGGGCCACGACGATCGGGACGAACACCCCGGCGATCCGGTCGGCGAGGCGCTGGGCCCGGGCCTTGCCGGACTGGGCCTCCTCGACCAGCCGCATCATCCCGGCGAAGGCGGTGTCGGCGCCCACCGCGGCGGCCTCGACGATGAGCCGACCGTTGAGGACGGTCGTGCCGCCTATGACGGCCTCGCCGGGGGTGACCTCGACCGGCCGGGATTCACCGGTCATCGCACTCATGTCGATGGCCGCGCTGCCCTCGATCACCAGGCCGTCGGTGCCGACGGTCTCGCCGGGCCGCACGACGAAGCGTTGCTCTTCGGAGAGTTCTTCGGCGGGGATGCGCATCTCGCGGCCGTCGGACAGGAGTACCGCGACGTCCTTCGCGCCGATCGCCGCGAGCGCCCGCAGTGCGCCACCGGCTCGTGAGCGGGCACGCGCCTCGAAGTACCGGCCGGCCAGGACGAGGACGGTCACACCGGTGGCGACCTCGAGGTAGATCGAGTCGCTGCTCCAGATGGCATCCCACACACCGTGGGTGGTGGCGTTGGGGTCGGTGGTGAACATGGAGTACAACGACCAGCCGGTCGCGGCCAGCACACCCAGGGTGACCAGCGTTTCCATGGTCGCCGCCCCGGTGCGCAGATTCTTCGCCGCGATCCGGTAGAAGGGCCAGGCACACCAGGTGACGATCGGTGCGGCCATCGCGATGAGCAGCCACTGCCAGCCGGTGAACCGCGTCGAGGGCACCACTGCGAACACGATGGACAGGTCGGCGAGCGGCACGAACAGCACCACCGCGACGGCCAGTCGCCGGAACAGGCGCTTCGCGTCGGCGGCGTCGGTGTCGGGAATCGTGGTGGGCACCTGCGGGCGGGGGGTCGCGCCGTAGCCGGCCTTGTCGACGACGGCGCAGAGGTCCTCGGTGCTCACCTGTGCCGGCGCCTCGATGGTCGCCACCCGCGTCGCGTAGTTGACCGACGCCTTCACGCCGTCGACCTTGTTGAGTTTGCGCTCCACGCGAGCCGCGCATGCCCCGCAGGTCATGCCGGTGACGTCGAGCTGACGCCGCTGGTCGATCGCCGGATCGTCGACCCCAGTGGCCCCGGAGTTCGCAGTGGCACCGGGGTTCGCAGCGGCACCGGAGTTCGCATCGTGGTGGGGATTCACGTCGTGCAGGGTGGTCACATCATCCTCGATCTCTCGCCTCCGGCGTCCCGGGTCACCTCGCCTCTCGGGACCGTCGGAGCCTCACGCACACTCGTCCTCAGGATAGGTCGGTGACGTACGCCGTCTGGTTCCCGACGAGTCGAGTGTTCTGCGTCACAGTGCGAGATGGAGGCGCGACGTCAGGACTCAGACCGATCGACGGTGCGGTGTAGACGCGGCGATCAAGTATTCGCGGGCCCGGGCGACGCGGGAGCGGATGGTGCCGATCGGGGTGCCGGTGACCTCGGCGGCCTCCTGATAGGACAGGCCGAGGATCTGGGTCAGGACGAGCGCTTCACGACGTTCGGCGGGCAGATCCTCGAGGAGGAGGTTCACCTCCACCATGTCCTCCCAGCGGGGACGAGAGGTGCGGGCCTCGGCGGCCGAGACCCAGTCGACGCCTGGGCTGACCCGCGGGCGCGACCGGTCGTGCCGGACCTCGTCGGCGCAGACCCGTCGCGCGATTGACAACAGCCACGTCTTGGCGCTGGCCTCGGCCCGGAAGCGGGAGATGCTCTTCATCGCCCGCAGATAGGTCTCCTGAGTGAGGTCGTCGGCGGTTCTCGCGTGCCCGAGGTGCGCGATGAACCGCCAGACGTCCTTCTGCGTGGCGCGGATGAATGCCGTCAGCGCCGCCCGGTCGCCGGTTGCCGCGCGCAACGCGGCTCGCGTCAACTCGTCGTCGGGGCAGACATCCATGGCGCACACCCTATCGGGTCGGCGAACCGTGTCCGGCGTCCCACCCGTGCATCGGTCATCGGTGCACGGCCGCCGCCCGGCATGCCCGCTGCGGGATGTCTCACCCCGGAGCACCCCAGTGGTGCAGCACCCCGGTGTAGCGCTTGGGTGGTGGCGAGGCGAATTCTCCGGACGCGGTACCGGTCCGCAGCCCCATTGCCGCCATCGCCGAGAGCATGCCGACCCCCGCGGCGACCCCGTCGACGACGGGCGCACCGATCTGCGAGGACATCCGCGCCGCCAGATCGGCCATGCCGGCACAGCCCAAAACGATGGCGTCGGAGCCGTCGTCGGCGAGTGCCTGCGCGCAGGCCTTGGCGAGGATGGCCTCGGTGTCGGGGTTGGATTCGAGGTCGAGCACCGGGATCTCGCATGCGTGGATACCGAGACAGCGATCGCTGAAACCGTAGTGCGAGACCAGATCTCGTGCCCTGCCGATGGTGCGCGACAAGGTGGTGACGATGGAGAACCCGCGGCCGAGGGGGGCCGCGAGATGCACTGCGGCCTCGGCGATTCCGAGTACCGGTGCGACGGCGACCTCGCGGGCCGCATCGAGTCCCGGGTCGCCGAAGCAGGCCAGCAGGTAACCGTCGGCGTCGGGGTGGGCGGCGATCGCATCGAGGACGCCGGGCACCGCGAGCGCCTCGTCGTAATGACTTTCGATGGATTCGGGGCCGGTTGCGGAGGTGACCGCGACGATCTCGGCGTCGGCCCGTGCGACGGAGCGGGCGGCGGCAGAGATCACCGCGGTCATCTCTGCGGTGGTGTTGGGATTGATGACGACGAGCCTCATGGCAGCGAGTTCACCATGTCGATCGGTCCCGCTGCCACCGGCGTCGTCATGTTGTTGTCAGGGACGCGGTGCCCCCGTCGTCCTCGCCGTCGCCGACCGAGACGGTGGTCGGCTGGTCGTCGAGGCTCATCGTGCCGTCGGCTGCCACCGAGATGTCACTGGTCGAGTGCGCGGTGACGCCACCCGGAGCCGCCGCACGCCCGTACACGAATTCGTTGGGCGCCAACCGCATTCCGAGGTAGTAGATGACCAGCCCGGCGCCCGCGCCCATGAACCAGGTGAAGCTGGCCTCGTAGGCGGTGCCCCAGATGACGAAGGAGATAGGCAGGATCGAGGCGAGGATCACCGAGATCACCGCGACCGGATTCCAGCCGTTGCGGTAGAAGTAGGCGCCTTCGGGCTTGCGGGTGAACAGGTCGTCGACCACGATCTGTTGCTTTCTGACGAGATAGAAGTCGGCGATCAGGATGCCGAACAGCGGTCCGATCACCGCGCCGAGCGTATCCATCGTGTAGTGGATCGCGCTGGCGTTGTTGAACAGATTCCACGGGGTGATGAGCACCGAACCGACCGCGGCGATCATTCCGCCCATCCGCCAGGTGATCTTGGTCGGTGCGACGTTGGAGAAGTCGAAGGCGGGGGAGACGAAGTTCGCGACGATGTTGATGCCGATGGTGGCGATGGCGAAGGTCAGCACGCCCAACACGGCGGCGGTGGTGTTGTCGATCTGGTCGACGATGTGGACCGGGTCGGTGACGATCTTGCCGTCGCTGTCCCGGCCGATCACGGTGGCGCCGGCCGAGACCGTGCAGACCACGAGGAGGGAGAAGAACAAGAAGT
Organism: Gordonia sp. N1V; assembly: GCF_029269935.1. Taxonomy (NCBI): domain Bacteria; kingdom Bacillati; phylum Actinomycetota; class Actinomycetes; order Mycobacteriales; family Gordoniaceae; genus Gordonia; species Gordonia sp. N1V. Next base: position 6,509 of record NZ_JARJDD010000013.1, on the reverse strand, counting down.
TGACCGGCAGACCCCAGAAGTTGCCCTTCTTGACCTCACCGAAGGTCTTGCCGTAGCGGGAGAAATCGCCGAAGTTGAGCATCGGGCCCGAGAAGTACGACACCACAAGGGCGAACGCACTGATCATCGCCGTCACCGACGCCCAGCCGGTGGTTCCCGACCCTTCCGACAGATCGAAGTGGACATTGCTCCATCCGGCCTTGACGATGAGGTACGCCGCCAGCGCGATCATCACGACATACACTGCAGGACCGCAGAAGTCGATGAACTTGCGGATGGTGTCCATGCCGTTCCAGAAGACGATCGCCTGCAGCACCCACATCAGGACGAAGCCGGCCCAGCCCAACGGCGACAGACCCAGGAACGAGTGCGTTCCGGTGTCGCCGTACTGCTCCAGGGACGGCCAGAACTTCAACGCCAGCAGGCCGAAGGCGACTGAGGCGAGATAGGTCTGGATGCCATACCAGACCACCGCGATGACACCGCGGATGATCGCCGGGATGTTGGCGCCCTTGACGCCGAAGCAGATTCGCGTCGTCACCGGATAGGGCACGCCTGCTTTCTGCGAGGGCTTGGCGACGAGATTGCACAGCAGATTGACCGCCACGATGCCGACGAGCAGTGCCACGAGGACCTGCCAGGCGGCGATGCCGAGCGCGAAGAGGCTACCCGCGAACACGTATCCGCCGACGCTGTGTACATCGGACATCCAGAACGCGAAGATGTTGTACCAGGTCCACTTCTGCTCTTTGAGCGGAGCGAGGTCCTCGTTGGTCAGAGATGGGTCATAGCCGGGCTTGATGACACTGTCGCCCGCGGCGCTGTGATGCGTCTGCGCCGCAGCGGAGTCGGTGGTTGCGGACATGGGATTGGCTCCTCACACGAATGGTTGAGGAACAACCTACGAACGCATTGTTACCCGACGATTACTCGACGGATATATTCTCCCCGGCCGTCAGGTGATTCGGCGGCGGCGCTCCTCGGCATTCGGTGGCGCCAGCGACACCTCGGGTTCGATGCCGCGGAATTGTTCGAGACCCTCGATTCGGGGGCCGTCCTTGGTGGCGTGCTCCCAGAGCTGATTCTGCAGCGCCGTGGCCTTCGCCGCGACCGCGCGTGCGGCTTTCTGTGTGGCCTCGGTGACCGAGGCGGCCAGCTCGTCGGGGGTGACGGTGTGCAGATCGTCGAGGTCGATGTGGGTGTCGATGACCACGCCGCGGGCATTGACCCAGATACGGACGTGCTCGTCGGATGACCACGCGTCGGCGGTGAGCGCGCGCAGACGCTCGGTGATCGCGGCGGTCTCGTTGCGGAATCGATGAACGCTGCCGGCGATCTCGTCGATGATCGATTCGAAGTCGAGAGGCGAACCCATGGCCGCCATTGTGCCCGGTGCGGCCGAACCGGGCGACCTGCCGCCGCCACGTCGGTGTGTTAGCTTCGATAACCAGTTGTGAGACGTGAATTCGACTGTGGGGGAAGAATGTCCGATTTCTGGATGCGGCCGGAGTTCGCCGGCGCCGCCGATCGGTTCGCCGAGGCCGCGAGCAGTATGTCCGAGCAGTCCGCCAAGCTCGACGAGGGCGGCGCCCCCTGGGGTGAGGACAAACTGGGCAGTGCGTTCTCGTCGAAGTTCGTGCCCGACCTGCATCAAGTACTGACCAACCTGTCGAACATGGCGACCAAGCTGAACAACGAGGGCGAGGCGGTGACGCGGGTCGCCGAGTCGGTCACGCGGGCTGATCAGGGTTTTGGTGGGTGATCGCGCGCGCCGTGGGGCGCGGCGGTGACCATCGGGTTGCCGGGCTGGCTGACGTGGCTCGGCGACAAGATGGGCGAGAAGTTCCCCGACGGTGACGAGGACGCGCTGCGCCGGCTCGCGCAGCAGTTCCGTGAGGTGGCCGACGGCCTGGAGTCGGAGTCGCTCTCGTCGACGCGCACGGCGATCTCGACGGCGCTCGACAACATCGAAGGTCGTACACGTGAGGCGATGGAGACCGAATACTCGTCGCTCACCTCGGGGGACGCGTCGATCCAGACGCTGGTCTCGCAGGTGCGGTCGTTGGCCGACGGCTTGGAGAACATGGGCACCGAGGTCCAGTTCACCAAGGAGATGTACATCGCGAACCTGATCGTGCTGGCGGCCACGATCGTCACGTTGATGGCAACCGCATGGCTCAACTGGTCGGCGCCGGCCGAGGTGGCGGTGGCCATCACCGCCACGCGCGCGGTGATCACGCGACTGGTGCTCGAGACGCTCGGGCGCATCGTCAGTGAGCAGGTGGCGCGCGTGATCGCCGACATGGCGTTCAACATGGTGGTCGGCGCGGCCCTGAACACCGCGATCTCGTCTGGCATGGATCTGGCCGTGCAGGGAATCCAGAACCTGCAGGGCACACGGCACGGGATCGATTGGGGCCGTGTGGGTGCCGACGCCGAATCCGCGGCCATCACCGGTGTGCTCGCCGGCGGTGTGGGGGCAGGTCTGGGACGGATCGCCCCGAACGTCGATGGGGTGATCCGCAACTATGCGCAGGGTGTGGTGGCCAATACCGCCGGAATGGTTGGGGCGCAAGAGATCACGACCGGACATGTCGACCTCGGGTCGGCGGTACAGGCCGGGATGGTGTTCGGTGGTGTCGATGCGCTCGGCCGAAAACTTCATGCCAACGCGCCCGACACCGTCGGTGAGCAGCCGAATTCAGGTCTCGCAGAAGGCGAGTTGTCGCCCGATCTGATGGCCGAACTCCACCGGGACGGGGCTTCGGTGGACACCGCAGGCGACACCGCTGGGGCACAACCGGAGTCGGGTACGACGGCAACTGGTTTCGAGAATCACGAGGCCGGTGACAGCACGGCTTGTGGTGTGCAGGAGTCAACGGGGGGAACCGATTCGGGCGGGCGCGCCATCGAGTCGGCCCCTCACCCGCCATCCGATGCCGGCGCGGGTGATCGGGGCGCCGCGTCCGGTGCATCGGCGGCGGGCCCGGCAGTGGCGTCGACGGCGTCGTCGGCATCCGGAAGTGGTACGGCGACGGCGGGTGACGCCCGGTCGGCGGGGGTGGCACCGAGAACGGATGCTTCGCCGCGTCCGAGTGCTTCGTTGACGTCGGGCGCGGACGGCGCCCGGTCGGGCGGGGGTGCGGGCACCCCGGTGGCCCGCATCGCCGATTCTCCGGTCACGCCCGTGACCCGATCGGAACCGGCTGTCGGAGCGGTGCCACCGGAGGGGGAGCGGGGCACGCCCGTCACCGATGTCGGTGGTGCGCAACCGACGCCGACGCCCACGCACGTGGGCGGCGATGAACCGGCACCCGGCCCCAGTGACCCACGGGCCGCGAACACGCCGACCGCTGATGAGTTGGGTGGCCCGAGTGGCACGAGCGCCGAACCGGACGACCGCGCCGGATCGGCCGGCACACCGCCTCCCGCGACACCCGCGCCCGACGCGCCGCCGGGTCGTGCCCATTCGACGGAGACGGCCGCAGACTCGGAGAGGTCCGGCGGTACGAGCCGGGACACCGCTCAGGTATCGAAGGACCCTGCCCGCCAACCGGAATCGGGAAAGAAGGCGCCGGAGCCGCGGACACAGGAGCCGCGGCCGTCGGGGGTGCCCGAGGAGCTCGGACGGCCACAGGCGTCGGACATCGACGGAGGGCGGCCGTCGCGTTCTGCGGGTGAGCCGGTAGCCACGGCGAAGGGCGACGGCGGCAACCCGCAGGCGGGCTCCGACGTCACAGACCGGGGGCTCGTGGGAGGTGGCGTGGCGCCCGATGGCCACACCGCGGCCCACGACGCCTACGAACCGGAGTCGGGAGCGGAGACGTGTGCCGCCGACGTGCTCGACTACCTGTCGGAGACGACCGGGCATGAGTTCGTGCTGCCCAACGAACCCACCGCGGAGGGGATCGCTGCGCGCGATCTGTTCGAGGCGATCGGCTCGGAGGCTCTGCCGGACTCGTACGCGCGTATCCACGACACTCTGCTCGACCTCGGTGACGGTGCGCAGGCGCTCATCGCGTCACGGTGGGCCGGCGATGCGGAGGGGCTGGGCGGACACGCATACGTTGCGGTCAACGATGGCGGGGCCGTCCACCTCGTCGACCCGGTGACCGGGGCGCGGTCGGGGTGGCCACCGCATTGGGGTGAAGAGAACGTCGGCATCGTCGTGGCGGGCTACTTCCACCCGGACGGTACTGCGGTTCACCCGTTGTTCGGGGAGGCAGGCCTGCATGCCGCGCTCGAGGTCGGTGAGGTCGGTGCCGGCCCGCGGTCACGGTGGATCGACCCGGGGCGTGGCGAGCCGGTCAGCGTGATCGAGCGGCGCGATCTCGGCGTTGGCGTTGACGGGACGCCGGTGCGCGAGAGGATATTCGATGAGTGGACCGCTCGTATTGAACCCAAACTGGATCCGGACGGGTTGGGAACGGAGCATGCCGATTACCGGGAGGTGGCCCGTCACGAGCGTGAACTGGAGTATCCAGTGGGTGCGCATCCGGTGTATCCGGAGAATCGGGTGATCGAGACGGTGACGGGTGTGGGTGGCAATGAGCTGACGTTGACCACCGCGTTCGGGGAGAACGGTTTGGAGGTGCCGGTGGGTGGCAAGGTGGTGATTGGTGAGGTGTTTGATCGGGTGGATCGGCCGGGTGCGGAGGTGGCGGCGCAGAGGGAGGCTGCGCGGGGGCAGGGTGTGCAGGAGGTGTTCGACACCGATCAGGGTGGGCATGTGTTCGGTTTCCGGTTTGTTTTGGCGCAGGGGTTGCGCAACATGTTCGCTCAGGATGGGCATTTCAATATGACGCCGTATCGGGTGATGGAGAATGAGTGGTCTGATTTCGCCCGGTACGGGGCGCGGGTGGAGGTGACGATCGACCTGGATGCGCCGGTGGTGGGGGAGAGGCCGGAGGAGGTAACGGTCGCCGGTAGAGCCTATTCGGCTGCGTCCGGTCGGCCATTACTAGGAGTTAAGCTCGGTGATACCTTCGACAATAAAAGTCGGCAAACCTATACTCGTCAGTACTATAAGCGCGAGATCTTGTCCAGGATCGAAAGGGCGGATGCGATATGACTGGAAGCGACTCGCTAACAATGTTGCTCGAACGTCTTGGTGCTCAAATAGGTCAAATTGTCGTGGACAGTTCGGGTGAACTCTCTGATGGTCCTTGGGACAGGTTCGTCTGGGTCGGACACTTCGATCCTGGCCATTCTCGTTGGACTGATATTGCCCTCTTTGAGGGACGGGTAATTGATGATCGGTTCGCGGATTTGTCGATGGTTGATACAAAGCGCGTGTTAAGGCTTGTTAAAGAGCTTCGCCAGGATTACCCGGTTCCCTTCTGGTTGTTTGATGCGTTGGTGTTGGTGGTGGATCGGGAGTCGGGTCGGGGTGTGGTGCATGTGTTGTGTGGTGATGTGGCCGCGGATTTTGAGGCGTCGATGGGGACGGCGGATGTGGTGCAGGATCGGGCGGTGGCGATGTTTGGGGATTTGGTGGAGCCGTCGGTGGTGTGTGGTCGGCCGATTGTGGTGGCTGATGGTGCGTCGGCGGTGGATCGGGTGGCGGCGTTTGTGGCGGTGAGTCCGGTGTTGGGGTTTGTGGTGGAGGATGCGGTGGTGTCTCGGGTGGATGGTGGGTGGCGGGTGTTTGTGCGGGATCGTCCGGGTGAGGTTCGTGTGGATCGGACGTATTTTTTGGTTGGTGATGATGGTGGGGTGTTTCCGGTGTCGTCGGGTGAGCTGCCGGCGGATGCGGTGGCCAGGTTGTTGGGCCGGCGGTAGCTCGGCTTCGTTGGCAGGTGTTTCTCCGAGTTCGTTCTCGAATGCGGTGCACTATCTTCCCCCAGGGTGTGAACGTCACTATCGCTCCGATTCGTGTGATCGAGAACGATTGGTCTGTTATCGCTCGGTATGGGGCGCGGGTGGGGGTAAAGATCGGGTTGGATGCGCCGGTGGTAGGGGGAGAGGCCGGACGGAGTTGCCGTTGATGGGGTGGCTTACTCGGCGAGATCGAATGTTCTGTTAGAAGAGGTTGATCTTAAGCATGAATTCGATAATGATTCGTCGCAGCGGTACAAGCGGCGTTATTACAAGAAGGAGATCGTGGCAGTTGTTGCGGAAGCGGAAGCGGGTGAGCGTTGATGTCTGAACCGGAGGATGGTTTGCGGCGGTTGGGTTCTCAGCTGGCGGATATTGTGGTCCATTCGACCGGGTACTTGGCGGAGGGGCCGTGGGACCGGTATATGTCCATTGACCATTTTGAGCCGGGGCACACCGTAAGCACGAGGGCGGCGTGGGCGGGTGGTGAGCGAATCAGGCATCGGCCAGTCCAGATTTCGATGCCAGATTTTGAGCATTTCAATACGGTTGTGGAGGATTTTCGCCGCGATTTTCCGGTGCCTTTGTGGTTGTTTGATGCGATGGTGGTGGTGGATCGGGAGCCGGTGCGGGGTGTGGTGGGGTTGACCCCGTTTCCCGGACATCTTGATGGCCAGTGTGAGGCTGGCGGG